>JAIROI010000025.1 GCA_031257615.1 Odoribacteraceae bacterium | reverse complement strand
ACATCAAGTGCCAAGTGTTTTCTGTGAGGGGCCGCCGCGAGGTAGCCCCTCTCTCTTTTTATCCCCTCCCCCCTTTTTAAATCGGATTCTTTTCTACGCGGCAGCCTGAGGCAGCCGCGAATAAAGGGTAGGCAGCTACGCAGCCGAGAATATATGGACATCGTTTTATACAGTAGCCTGAGGCTACTGCCTACAAAGATTGGGCAGCTACGCAGCCCTTCAATGGTGGGCGTTCCCGGGCGTTCCCGGGCGGTCGAAGGGGAGGGGAGGGGAGGGGAGGACATGAAAAACCCCGGCAGGGTTGGGGAGATGCTGCCGGGGTCGGGTGGCCCGCGCCGGTGGGGGCGCGGGTTGTATTATTCTTGCAGTTTGGCCTTGAGGTATTCCCGGTTGAGGCGCGCGATGTGTTCGATGGAGATTTTCTTGGGACATTCGGATTCGCAGGCGCCGGTGTTGGTGCAGTTTCCGAAGCCGAGTTCGTCCATTTTCGCGACCATTGCCCTGGCTCTCCTGCCTGCCTCGATCTTCCCTTGCGGGAGGAGGGCGAATTGCGAGACCTTGGCGGCGACGAACAGCATGGCGGAGGAGTTTTTGCAGGTGGCGACGCAGGCGCCGCAGCCGATGCAGGCGGCGGCGTCCATTGCTTCCTCGGCCTTTTCGCTGGGGACGGGGATGGCGTTCCCGTCGGGGACGCCGCCGGTGGTGACGGAGACGTATCCTCCTGCCTGTTGGATCTTCTCGAAGGCCTGGCGGTCGACGATGAGGTCTTTGATGACGGGAAACGCTCCCGAGCGCCAAGGCTCGATGGTGATGGTTTCCCCGTCCTTGAACCTGCGGAGGTGGAGTTGGCAGGTGGTGACCTCGTCGTCGGGGCCGTGTGCCCGTCCGTTGATAAAGAGGCTGCACATGCCGCAGATTCCCTCGCGGCAGTCGTGGTCGAAGGCGACGGGTTCTTTGTTTTCGGCGACGAGTTGCTCGTTGAGGATGTCGAGCATTTCGAGGAAGGAGGTTCCCCCGGAGATGTCGCGTATTTTATAGGTTTCGAAGCCTCCCTTTGCCTTGGCGTTCTTTTGTCGCCAGATTTTCAGGGTTAATTCTTTCAGTATTTTGTCAGGCATGTTCTCGGTGATTAGGGTTTACTTGTAGGATCGTTGGGCGATTTGGATGTTTTCGTACTCGAGGGGTTCCCGGTGCAGTTCGGGCGCGTGGTCGTCGCCCTTGAATTCCCAGGCGGAGACGTGGCGGAATAGCTCGTCGTTTCGTTTGGCCTCGCCCTCGTCGGTGACGGACTCGAGGCGGAAGTGGCCCCCGCAGGATTCGGCTCGATCGAGGGCGTCGCGCGTCATCAGCTCTGCCAGTTCGAAGAAATCGGCCACGCGGCTTGCCTTTTCAAGTTCGTTGTTCATGGCGGAGAAGTCGCCGGTGACGCGGAGGTCGCGGTAGAAGGCCTGCTTGAGTTCCCGGATTTGTTGGAGGGCCTGTTCGAGGCCTCGCGCGTCGCGGGCCATGCCGACGCGATCCCACATGACGCGTCCGAGGAGCTTGTGGAAGTGGTCGGGGGACTTTGTCCCGCGGATGTCGTAGAGGGCGCGGAGGCGTTCGTTGACCCGTCTCTCGGCCTCGTCGAACTCGGGCGCGGCGGTATTGACCTTCGGGGTTTGGATCTCCCTGGCGAGGTAGTCGCCGATGGTGTAGGGGAGGATGAAGTATCCGTCGGCCAGTCCCTGCATCAAGGCGGAGGCGCCGAGGCGATTGGCCCCGTGGTCGGAGAAGTTGCACTCGCCGATGGCGTAGAGGCCTGGGATGGTGGTCATGAGGTTATAGTCGACCCACAGTCCTCCCATCGAGTAGTGGATGGCGGGGTAGATCATCATGGGGGCGCGGTAGGGGTTGACGTCCGTGATTTTCTCGTACATCTGGAAGAGGTTGCCGTAGCGCTTGCGGATGGTCTCCTCGCCGAGTCGCTGTATGGCATACTTGAAGTCGAGGAAGACGGCTTTCCCGGTGTTGTTGACGCCGAAGCCCGCGTCGCAGCGTTCCTTGGCGGCACGCGAGGCCACGTCGCGCGGCACGAGGTTGCCGAAGGCGGGGTAGCGGCGTTCGAGGTAGAAGTCGCGCTGGTCGTCGGGGATGTCGTTGGGTGAGATGGCTCCTGCCTGGAGTTTTTCGGCGTCTTCCTTTCTTTTCGGCACCCACACGCGGCCGTCGTTTCGCAGGGATTCGGACATGAGGGTGAGTTTGCTCTGCTGGTCGCCGTGCACGGGGATGCAGGTGGGGTGTATCTGCACGAAGCAGGGGTTTCCGAAGAAGGCGCCCCGCTTGTATGCTTGCCACGCGGCGCTGACGTTGCATCCCATGGCATTCGTGGATAGGAAGAAGACGTTTCCGTACCCGCCGGTCGCGAGCACGACGGCGTGTGCCCCGAAGCGCTTGACGTCGCCGGTGACGAGGTCGCGGGCGATCACGCCCCTGGCTTTCCCGTCGACGATGACGACGTCGAGCACCTCGTGGCGGCTGAAGACCTTCACGTTTCCGTTCTTCACCTGGCGGTTGAGCGCCCCGTAGCAGCCGAGGAGCAGTTGTTGGCCGGTTTGCCCGCGGGCGTAGAAGGTGCGGCTCACGAGCGCCCCGCCGAACGACCTGTTGTCGAGCAGCCCGCCGTAGTCGCGGGCGAAAGGCACGCCTTGCGCGACGCACTGGTCGATGATGGCCCCGCTGACCTCTGCCAGGCGGTAGACGTTGGCTTCCCTGGCCCTGTAGTCGCCTCCCTTGATGGTCTCGTAGAAGAGGCGGTAGATGGAGTCGTTATCGTTCTGGTAGTTCTTGGCGGCATTGATTCCTCCCTGCGCGGCGATGGAGTGGGCGCGTCGGGGCGAATCCTGGTAGCAGAACGAGAGGACGTTGTATCCGAGTTCTGCCAGGCTTGCCGCCGCGGATCCTCCTGCCAGGCCGGTGCCCACGACGATGACGTCTAATTTCCTCTTGTTGGCGGGACTAACCACGCCGATATGGGCCTTGTGGTTTGCCCACTTCCCGGCGAGCGGCCCTTCCGGTATTTTCGCGTCTAATTTGTTCATCGGTCAAAAGATTTACAGGTTATTGAAGGGGATTTATCCTCCCAGTCCCAGCAGGAAATAGATGGGGATGATGCTGAAGCCGGCGGCGATGACGATGGCGAAGAGCATGCCCAGGAAGTTCCAGCGCTTCCGCCAGACCCTGTTGCTCAGGCCGACGGACTGGAAAGCGGCGCCGAAGCCGTGCGCGAGGTGGAGGCCGAGGAGGATGCTGCCGAGGATGTAGAGGCCGCAGTAGGCGACGCTCGTCTTAAAGAGGCCGGAGACAAGGGCGTAGGTGTTCTCCACGAGGACGCCGTCCACCTCGATCTCCGCGAGCAGCGGGTCGCCGGCGAACTTGATTTTCCACCAGAAGTTCCACAGGTGTATCAGCAGGAAGACAAGGATTAGCGATCCCAGGATGTACATGTTTCTCGACGCCCACGAGGCGTTGCCGGCCTGGTTGCTCCGGGCGTACTTGACGGGGCGAGCGGCCATGTTTTGCAGCGTGAGCCAGGAGGCCAGCGCGATGTGCAGGAGAAATCCCAGCGCCAGCGCCGGCTCGATGACCCGGACGACCGGGTTGGTGGCCATGAAGTGGCATACCTCGTTGAAGGTCTCCCCGCTGCTGTCCGCGACGATCATCAGGTTGGCCGTCAGGTGCACGCACAAGAACGAGACGAGAAAAAAGCCCGACGCGCCCATGATGGCTTTTTTTCCGATGGATGAAGTGATAAAACTACTCATGATGATACTCTTTTTAAGGATTCGCGGTGGCAAAAGTATTTCAATTTCCCGGATCTTCCCCCCCGGGGGTGTATTTTTATACTCATTCTAAGTTGGACGGGGTTAGTCGGCCTCGTCCTCCCGGTTCATCTCGTTATGGATAAGTTGCTCGATCTCCCTGGTGGAGATTCTTTTCACGTTCGTGATGATGATGTGTTCGTGCAGGAAATTCCCGTACTTGTTGCACTCCTCGATGAGGCCGTCGAACAAGGGCCTCAGGTCGGTGAGGAGGGGCAGGAGCAACATCATCGTGACGTAGCGATCGCGGATATCGCACTGTTCGATGCTTCCTCCCTGCTTCTCGATGGCGAGTTGCGCCTCTCCCCGGATCACGTTGCGCTGGAAGGGTTTCAACTCCATTCCCTTGTTGACGATCAGCACGCAGAAGTAGCGCAGGTTCGAGCCGCTGCCCCCGAGGCCCGTGGAAACGAAGAGCGACGTCTCGTCCATGAGCGCGGACTGGATCAGCATGCGCGACTGTTGCAGGGCCACGGTGGCCCATTTCTTCAGGCGCGAGCGCTGTTTGCTGAACGATTCGATCGCGCGGTAGATGGCCACGTCGTCGATCGCGGAGAGGACGACCAGCAGTTCCTTCTTTTCCTCGTCGCTCACCTCGCTATCGAACAGCCGCTCGACGTTCTCCCTGGCGCGCTGCATCATGTTCTCGAACTCCTCTTCCTCCTCCCCCGAGCGTAGCCGCGCGGACAGTTCCATGAACCGTCGCTGCACGTTGACGTCGATCTTTTCCTCCAGGATATTAATGTTTGCTGATGTCCGCGCTAGCAAGTCGTTGATGTTTTTCCAGATGTCTTCCATGCTTCTTGTAAATATCAGGCGCGAAGGTAGCGATTATTCGCGCCCGTTGCTATCGCGCCCGACGCGACGAAGAAATTATTCTTCTTTATTTAGACCGATTATACTGTAAATGGATTACATTTGCCCGAGAAAATAGAGATTGCTATGGTACTTGCAGATTTGAAAATAGGAGAAGAGGCGGTCATCGTGAAAGTCAAGGGTTACGGCGCTTTCCGCAAACGCCTCAACGAAATGGGATTTATTCGCGGGAAAGTGGTCAAGGCGGTCAAGCGCGCTCCCGGGAAGGGCGCTGCCATCGAGTACGCCGTCATGGGATACGAGGTGTCGCTGCGGCGGAGCGAGGCGGCGTTTGTCGAGATTGCCTCCTTGCAGGAAGCGGCGGAGGTAGTGGGCGTGCGCGGCGAGTTAAGGGAAGTGGTCGAGGAGTTTGCCGGCCAGTGGAAGGAGCGCGACAAGAACATCCTCGTGGCCCTCGTCGGCAACCCGAACGCCGGGAAGACCTCCCTTTTCAATCGCCTCTGCCGCCTCACCGAACGCGTCGGCAACTACGGCGGCGTGACCGTCGAGGCCAAGAAAGCCGCGATTCGCTTTGGCGATTACCGCCTCGCGGTGGTCGACCTCCCCGGCGCGTATTCCCTGTCGGCCTGCTCCAGCGAGGAGCGATTTGTCCGCGAATACATCACCGGCAACGCCCCGGACGTGATCATTAACGTGGTCGACGCCTCCAATCTCGAACGCAACCTCTACCTCTCGACCCAGCTGATCGACATGGACGTCAAGGGGGTGATTGCCCTCAACATGTACGACGAGCTGGAGCAATCCGGCGCCTCCTTCGACTACCGCGCGCTGGGGAAGATGATCGGGATGCCGATCATCCCGACCGTGGCCGCGCAGGGCAAGGGGAAGGACGAACTGCTGCGGGAGGTCATCGAGGTCTACGAGGGGCGCGGCAAGTACACCCGTCACGTGCACGTCCACTACGGCCCCGACGTCGAGGAGGCCATCGTCGCCGTCCGCGCCGCCCTGAAAGACGAGAAAGACCTGGTGGCCGGCATCTCGCCCCGTTTCCTCGCATTGAAACTCCTCGAGGGCGACGCCGAGGCGCTGCGACTCGTCGACGGCTACGAGCGCGTGCTTGCCGTCTGCCGCGAACAGGCCGCCCGCCTCGAGGCCATCTACGGCGAACCGGTCGAGGCGCTTGTCACCGACGCCCGCTACGGCTTCATCTCCGGCGCCCTCAAGGAGACCTATCGCGCCCCAAAGGGCAACCGGCACGACAAAAGCCATCAGGTCGACTCCGTCCTCACCGACAAGTGGCTCGGCATACCGCTCCTCCTCGCCTTTCTTGGCGCCACCGTCCTCACCTCCATCTTCCTCGGCAAGTTCATAGGAGGGTGGATAGAGTGGCTACTCTCCTGGATCGGCGCGGGCGTCGGCTCCCTCATGGACGACGGCCCCCTCCGCGGCCTCCTGGTCGACGGGATCATCGAAGGAGTAGGCAGCGTCCTCGTTTTCCTGCCCAACATACTCATCATCTTCTTCTTTATCTCCTTCATGGAAGACTCCGGCTACATGGCCCGCGCCGCCTTCATCATGGACAAGCTCATGCACAAGATCGGGCTGCACGGCAAAGGCATCTTCCCCATCTTCATGGGCTTTGGCTGCAACGTCCCGGCCATCATGGCCGCGCGCATCATGGAGAACAAAAACGACCGACTGCTCTCGATCCTCGTCAATCCTTTCGCCACCTGCACGGCCCGCCTGCCCGTCTACACCCTCTTTGCCGCGGCCTTCTTCCCCGGCTACGACTTCCTGATCGTCATCGGGGTATACATCGCGGGCATCCTGACCCTTGTCGCGATGAGCAAGCTCTTCAAAAAACTCTTTTTTAACAAGGAAGAGGCGCCCTTCGTCATGGAACTGCCGCCCTACCGCGTCCCCACCGTCCGCACCACGGCGCTACACATGTGCAGCAAGGCCAAGCAATTCCTCAAAAAGATGTTCACCGGCGTCCTGCTCATCACCCTCGTCATCTGGGCCGCCCAGTATTTCCCCGTCAACAAGGAACGCGAAGAGGCCTACGAACGCGAACGCGTCGAGATCACCCGACAAAAGGACGCCGCCGAGGCCCTCCGCGAACAACAGATCCTCGCCATGCAACGCCAGCGCCAGCAGCTTTCCCGCCTCGACCACACCCTCCTCTGCTCCCCCCTGGAGTTCGACCGCCTCGAGGCCCTCGGCTATTTCCCCCTCGACAACGCCCGCGCGGACGCCTTCGCGGCGCGACGAGAGGCCATCGACCGGCAGGCGCGACGTCCCGCTCAAGACCTCCAGAATCTCGATCGCGACCACGCCACCGGGAAGCAAGTCAACTCCTACCTCGGACGCGCCGGCAGGTGGATGGAACCGGTCTGGGAACCGCTCGGCTTTGACTGGCGCGCCGGCGTCAGTCTCGTGGCCGGGTGGGCAGCCAAGGAGGTTGTCTTCACCACCATGTCCGTCCTTTACCTCGGCGAGGACGTCGGGACGGAGGACAAGGAGAACAAGGCGAGACTCGGCAAGAAGCTCCGCGCCACCTACGACACGCGCTTCGCCATCCTCTTTATCCTCTTTGTCCTGCTCTATTCCCCCTGCCTCATGGCCATCCTGAAAATATGCAAGGAAGCCGGCCTGGGCTGGGGCCTCTTCGTCATGACCTACACGACGGCCCTCGCCTGGATCACCTGTTACATCATCAACACCTTCATCACATGGATTTCCTGACGTCAACGGGAGCCCTCGACTACCAGCTCCTGATCACCTGCCTCATCCTCCTCCTTGCCTTGCTTCTCCTCCTTCGCCGTCTTTATCTCCTCCTGCGCGGTCGCGCCGGCGGATGCCGCGGCTGCCCGGAGGAAAAGAAAAATAATCACTGCCGGGGCAACTCCTGCCCGTGATGACGCGCCTCCCCTCGTGGTGGCGCCGCGTCTCCGCGTTAGGATAGGCCGCGCGGCAGCTTATCCGCCATCTACTACCTACTATCTACTGTTACTCCTCTACGGATTCTCGTCGCTCTCTCGCGGCGGCAGGAAAGCCCTCTCAAGGCCTTTTTCGCGCGCCCGCGAAGGCTTCCCGTCGCCCGGCGGGCCCGTTTCGCGCACTCGCGAAGGCTTCCCGTCGCTCGTCCGCAAGCCTTCGCGCGTCCGCGAAAGGGAGCGGACGCCCGTCCGCAAGCCTTCGCGCGTCCGCGAAAGGGAGCGGACGCCCGTCCGCGAGCCTTCGCGCTCCCGCGAAAGGGAGCGGACGCTCGTCCGCGAGCCTTCGCGCTCCCGCGAAAGGGAACGGACGCTCGTCCGCGAGCCTTCGCGCTCCCGCGAAGGCGGCAGGGTTTTCGATTTCTCCCGACCGCGGGCGAGTTGTCGCGAACGGCGGCCTGCCCATCCTGTTTTAACATATCTCCCCCGCGTATAGCTCCCCCGAACAAGTCATCCGGGCAATGTCTACCCCAAAGCATACCATATAATAAGGAGTAAGCGGATGCTTTCCCGCGCGACGGTCAGGTAGTCGCGCCCGAAGTGAGGCAGCCACGCGGGCGCGCCTTATTCTCTCCCTCGTTTCGCGGCCTCGAAAACTTTATTACCTTCGCGTCGTTCGTTCAATTCGCGACAGTATGGAAATAGACAATACACGGCATCCCTTTCATCGAATGCGTTGAGATTCTCGACGCGCGCGCGACCTCCCGGCGCGTCCGGGAGCATGATCGAACACGATAGCCCACCTCCAATCACCTGTAAAACTACGCGGAAATGCATGACAAGAATATCGCGGATGAATTAAAACAACGCGTGCTGATCCTCGACGGGGCCACCGGCACGGCGCTCCAACAGTTTCACCTGGAAGAAGAAGATTTCAGGGGAGAGATACTGGCGGATCACCCCGTCCCGCTGAAGGGAAATAACGACGTCCTCAACCTCGCGCGCCCCGATTTGATCCGGAAAGTGCACGACGCCTACGTCGAGGCCGGCGCGGACATCATCGAGACAAACACCTTTAGTTCCAACGCCGTCTCGCAGGCCGATTACCGTTGCGAGGCCCTCGTCTACCGCCTCAACCTGGAGGGCGCGCGCCTGGCCCGGGAGAGCGCCGCGGCCTGCGAGGAGAGGCGCGTGTACGTCGCCGGGAGCATCGGCCCCACGGCCAAGTCCCTCACCCTCGCGCCGGACGTCAACCGGCCCGCCTACCGGGAGGTCGGCTTCGACGCGCTCGAGGAGGCCTACGCCGGGCAGGTGGGGGCGCTGATCGACGGCGGGGTAGACCTGCTGCTGGTGGAAACGGTCTACGACGGCCTGAACGCGAAGGCCGCCCTGCGCGCCATCGCCCGCGTGCAGGAAGAAAAAGGCGTCAACCTGCCCGTGATGCTCTCCGTCACGGTCAACGACCGCGGGGGACGCCTCCTCACCGGCCAGTCCCTGGAGGCCATTTACAACAGCGTCGCCCACTACCCCCTCCTGAGCTTCGGACTGAACTGCTCCTTCGGCGCCACCGAGTTACACGCTTTCTTCAAGGAACTCTCCCCGAAGATTCCCCACTACCTCTCGATCTATCCCAACGCCGGGCTGCCCAACGAGATGGGCGAGTACGACGAAACGCCCGCCTTCACCGCCGAACGGCTGCGGAAAATGGCCGCCGAGGGACTGATCAACATCGCCGGCGGGTGCTGCGGCACCACCGCCGCCCACGTCAAGGCCATCCGCGACGCCCTCGAGGGACTGCCGCCGCGCCCCCTCCCGGAAGCGGACGCCTCGCTGGTGGTCAGCGGGCTGGACATCGTACGCGTCAACACCCGCGAGAGCAATTTCGTCAACATCGGCGAGCGGACAAACGTCGCCGGATCCGCCCGTTTCGCCCGCGCGATCAGGGAAAAGCAATACGACAAGGCCGCCCAGATCGCCCGCGAGCAAATAGAGGACGGGGCCTCGATCATCGACGTGAACATGGACGACGCCATGCTCGACAGCGCGGCCGAGATGGAACATTTCCTGCGCTTGATCAGCAACGAGCCGGAGATCGCCCGCGCCGCCCTCATGATCGACTCCTCGCGCTGGGAAACGCTGCTCGTCGGCCTGAAAAACGCCCCCGGAAAGTGCATCGTCAACTCCATCTCCCTCAAAGAGGGCGAGGAAGAGTTCATCGCCAGGGCCACCGAGATACGGAGGCTGGGCGGGGCGGTCGTCGTCATGGCCTTCGACGAGAACGGGCAAGCCGCTACCTTCGAGAGAAAAACCGCCATCTGTCGCCGAGCCTACCGCCTGCTGCTCGACCGCGTCGGCTTCGCCCCCCGCGACATCATCTTCGACGCCAACGTCCTGGCCGTCGCCACCGGCATCGAGGAGCACGACAACTACGCCGTCGACTTCATCGAGGCCGTCCGCTGGATCAAACGCGAACTGCCCGGTTGCTACACCTCCGGCGGCGTCTCCAACCTCTCCTTCTCCTTCCGCGGCAACAACCCCGCGCGCGAGGCCATGCACTCCGTCTTCCTCTACCACGCCATCCGGGCCGGCCTCGACATGGGCATCGTCAACCCCGCCCTGCTAAGGGTTTACGACGACGTCGAGCCGGAACTCCTGCAGGCCGCCGAGGACGTGGTACTCAACAGGCGAAAAGACGCCACCGAACGACTCGTCGCCCTCGCCGGAAAGTACAAAGAGAGCGCCGGGGAGGCCAAAATCGCGAAAAACGACGAGTGGCGAGCGCTCCCCCTCGAGGAACGCCTCGCCCACGCGCTCGTCAAAGGCGTCACCGCCCACCTCCGGGAGGACATCGCCGAGGCCCTCGACCGTTACCCTTCCCCCGTGGAAATCATCGAGTCCCCACTCATGAAAGGCATGGACCGCGTCGGCCAGCTCTTCGGCGAGGGGAAGATGTTCCTGCCCCAGGTCGTGAAGGCCGCCAAGGTCATGAAAGAGGCCGTCGCCATCCTCCAGCCCGAAATCGAACGACGAGACCGCGGAGAGACCGTCGCCCGTCGCCCGCGCATGGTCATCGCCACGGTCAAGGGCGACGTGCACGACATCGGGAAGAACATCGTCAACATCGTCCTCGCGTGCAACAACGTCGAAGTCATTGACCTCGGAGTGATGATCGACCGCCGGCTGATCGTCGACGCGGTCAAGCGGGAGCAAGCCGACCTGGTCGGCGTCAGCGGACTGATCACCCCCTCCCTCGGCGAAATGGAGCAACTCTGCCGCCTCATGCAGGAGGAGCAACTACGCGTCCCGCTCATCGTCGGCGGCGCCACCACCTCCGCCCTCCACACGGCCGTGAAACTCGCCCCCCTCTACGACTACTGCGTCGTCGACGGCGGGGACGCCTCCAAAACCGTCGGCGTCGTCAAGCGATTGCTGAACGATCGCGAGGCTTACATCCGAGAAATCAAACACAAGCAAGAACAACTGCGGGAAATGCACCGATCAAGACGCGCCCGACTCGTCCCCATCCTCGAGGCCCGCCAAAGGGCCGTCCGCCGCCTGCACGCGCCCGCCCCCGACTTCGGGGAACACGACCTCGAGGGCGCCCGCGTCGACGTCGGCCGCTTCGCCGGGTTGATCGACTGGACCCCCTTCTTCCATTTCTGGGGCTTCAAGGGCAAATACCCGGAGATCATCTACCGCAACGAGGAAGCCGCGCGCCTCCACGAGACTGCCATCCAGCGCCTCGGCGAGATCGTCGCCGGCGAGGAATTCGAGGCCGCCGTCGTCGCGCGTTTCTTCGACGCCGGCGCCGACGGGGACGACATCCTCCTCGACGACCGCGGCCGACCCCACCGACTCCCCATGCTCCGCCAGCAGGAAGAGGACAGCCCCTTCCTCTCCCTCGCCGACTTCCTCCCCCCGGCCGGCGAAACACCCGGCGTCGTCGGACTATTCTGCCTCAAGGTGGCCGACAAACGCCCGGCATGCGACTGCCGCGACTTTGAACACCTCCTCAGGGAGAGCCTCCTCGCGCGACTGGCAGAGGCCCTCGCGGAATGGATGCAGGCCAACGTCGCCGGCGAACTGCACGCGATCCGACCCGCCTTCGGATACCCCTCCTGCCCTGATCACTCCCTCAAAAAAGACGTCTTCGACCTCCTCGACGCCACCCGGAAGATCGGCGTCACCCTCACCGACAACTACGCCATGTTCCCCACCACCAGCATCTGCGGCATGATCATCGCCCACCCCGAAGCCCGGTACTTCAGCGCGGGAAAAATCGGCGACGACCAGCTCCAGGACTACTCCCGCAGGCGACAAGGCATCGTCAAAATCTAAACCGCCATGAAAGTCATCGACATCCTCGACCAATCCACCCGCCCCTTCTGCTCCTTCGAACTGGTGCCCCCCCTCCGCGGGGGCGACATCCGAAAAATACACGCCGCCATCGAACCCCTCATGGAGTTCGCCCCACCATTCATCAACATCACCTTCCACCGCGACGAGGAAGAATTACGACCGCGCCCCGACGGCTCCATCGCCCGCGTCGTCGTCACCAAACGACCAGGCTCCGTCGCCCTCGCCGCCGCCATCATGAAGCGATTCCCCGTCGAAGTCGTCCCACACGTCGTCTGCGGGGGAGCCACCCCGCACCAGATCGAAAACACCCTCATCGACCTCCACTTCCTCGACATCGAAAACGTCATGGCGCTCCGAGGAGACCCCCTCCCCGGACAACGCGCCTTCGCGCCGGCAGAAGGAGAATACCGCTACTGCCGCGAACTCGTCGAACAGATACAGCGCATGAACCGGGGACAATACCTCGACGACTCCATCGCCGACGCCGTCCCCGCCAACTTCTGCGTCGGCGTCGCCGCCTACCCCGAAAAACACCACGAGGCCACCACCCTCGACGCCGACATCCGCCACCTCAAGCAAAAAGTCGACGCCGGAGCGCGATACATCGTCACGCAAATGTTCTTCGACAACAACGCCTTCTTCCGCTTCCGCGACGCCTGCCGACAAGCCGGGATCAACGTCCCCATCATCCCGGGCCTCAAGCCCATCTCCACCCTCAACCACCTCGAAACCCTCCCGCGCGCCTTCCATATCAACATCCCCGACAAACTCGTCAACCGGGCCCGCGCCTGCCCCGACAACGCCCGCGTACGAACCGTCGGCATCGACTGGGCCGTCGCCCAAAGCGCCGAACTCGTCGCCAGGGGCGCCCCCGCCGTCCACTACTACACCATGGGAAACTCCGACAACATCCGCGACATCATCCGACAAGTCTTCTGAAAAAACAACTACATTTGCACATCATTACATTCACCCTTAAAATCAACAATCATGAAAAACGCGCTCCTCATCCTCGCCGCCATCTTCCTTGCACCCCTCGCCCAGGCCCAGGAACTCAAGGAAATCAAACTCAACGCCCCCGATAAAAACCGGGGAACAGCCGTCATGACGGCCCTCGCCAACCGCGCCTCCGTCCGCGCCATGGACTCCCGACCGCTCTCCCACCAAGACCTCAGCGACCTCCTCTGGGCCGCCTACGGGGTCAACCGCCCCGACGGGAGACGCACCGCCCCCACCGCCAAAAACGACCAAGACATTGACCTCTACGTCGCTCTGCCAGCCGGCGCCTACCTCTACGACGCCCCCAACAACCTCCTCAAGCCCGTCGTCAGCGGCGACATCCGGCCACTCCTGGCCGCCGGACAGGAGTTCGTCAAAAGCGCCCCCGTCGTCCTCCTCATCGTCTCCGACTACTCCCGTTTCCGGATGAACGACCCCGACCTCTCCCGCCTCTGGGGCGCCATGGACGGCGGCATCGTCTCCCAGAACATCAACATCTTCTGCGCCGCCGTCGGACTTGCCACCGTCCCCCGCGCCTACATGGATCAACCGAAATTAAAGGAGATCCTACACCTTTCCGCCACCCAACTCCCCATACTCAACAACCCCGTCGGCTACCCCCTCGTCAAATAGCCCCCCCTTTCCCCTCAACAAGCCGCTTGTCCACCCCGACAAGCGGCTTTTTTACGTCCTCCCCCCAAAGTTTGACGTCAATTTCCCCGTTATCTACTTCAACAACCCGAAGTTTGACTTCCCCCGCCGAGATTTTGACTTCCCCCATCGAAAGTTTGACTTCAGCAACTCGAAGTTTGACTTCAGCAACGGAAAGTTTGTACTCCAATATTCATTACTGGAGCTACAACAATCGTTGTTGTAGTTTCAACAATTAATGTTGGAGCTACAACGTCTATTATTGGAGCTACAACATTGAATATTGGAGCTACAACATTGAATATTGGAGCTACAACATTTAGTATTGGAGCTACAACATTGAATATTGGAGCTACAATAATGAATATTGGAGCTACAACATTCATTATTGTAGCTCCAATAATGATTATTGTAGCTCCAACATTGAATATTGTAGCTCCAATAATGATTATTGTAGCTCCAATAATGATTATTGTAGCTCCAATAATGAATATTGGAGCTACAATAATAGATGATGTAGCTCCGATACTAAATGTTGTAGCTCTAATATTCAATGTTGTAGCTCCAGTAACGAATGTTGGAGTACAAACTTTCCGTTGCTGAAGTCAAACTTCGAGTTGCTGAAGTCAGAATTCCGGTTGTTGAAGTCAGAATTCCGGTTGCTGAAGTCAAACTTCGAGTTGCTGGAGTCAAAATCTCGGCGGGGGAAGTCAAACTTCGGGTTGTTGAAGTAGATAACGGGGAAATTGACGTCAACCTCCGGGATGTTGACGTCGATAACGGGGGTATTGACGTAGAAAAGCCGCTTGTCGGGGGGACAAGCGGCTTGTTGAAAGGGAAGGGAGAGAGTTTGGTGGCGGGGAGGGACTATCGGGGGATGACGGGGACGCATCTGGCGTCGTCCCATTCGGCGCCGGAGTATCCGTCGAAGGCCATTGATTGGTAAGCGAGGAGGTCGATGCCGTAGGCGGTCTTGAGGTGTTCCTCAAGGATTTGGAAGCGCCGTCGGAGGAGGGTGCATTGCTCGAAACGGGCGCCGTCGGCGAAGTAACGGTCGCGATCGCGGAGGATCAGGATGTAATTCACGAAAGCGCGGAACTCGAGGTCGGGGTGCGCCTGAAAATCAGCGGGGGAGACGTTGAGGGTGGGGTAATAGTCTGGAAAAAAGGGGAGGCCGGCATCGCCGAGGTCGCTGAGGAATCCGCGCCGCGACCAGAGGTTGGGCCAGTTGTTGTTGGAGGCTGCGCGGGAGTAGCCGTCGGTGGGGGTGGCGTAGTCGACGCCCTCGAAGAAGGCGGGGGGGAGCGCGATGTTGCCGCCGGCGTAGGCGCGGTGGAGGATCGCGGAGAGGATGGCGAGCTTGGAGGCGTAGACGCCTGTAGAATAGTCGGTGGCGTTGGTGAGGGGCGGGCTGAATATCCAGCAGTCCATGCCGATGGAGAGGGCCTGGGGGATGTTGGCGAGATGCATGTTTTTGACGAGGTAGACGCGGGGTCGGAAGACGCCGCGGAGGAGGGTGGGGTCGAGGAAGTCGAAGATGTATTGCTTGACGTACGCGGCGGCGGCGGCGAGTTCTTCGGGCGTTTCGAAGCGTTCGCCCGCGAGTGGCGCGCCGGCGGCGTTGGTCCAGGAGCGGCTCCAGTCGGCGTCGGTGAAGTTCTTGTAGTATATTTTAACGCCGTGCTGCTGGTCGATTTGTTGGAAGACTTCGTCCCAGGGGTCGTTGCCCTGGGGGAATGGGATGGCGTTGAGGAGGGCGTCGGGGCCTTCGGGGACGATGGCGGCTTCGCGCGCGCAGCTGCAGGCGGCGGCGATGGCGAGGGCGACGAGGAGGGCGCGGGTTGTTTTCATGATCGGGTATATATAGGTGAGTTATTCGATGGGGAGTCGTTCGGCGGGGATGCCGGGGATTTGTTCGAGGGCGGTGTTTTGCTCCATGACTTCGCGGGGGAGGGGGAAGGTGAAGGCGGGGTCGTTGTCCTCGAGGACGAAGGTTTGGTAGGCGGCGACGGTGGCGGTGGTGGTTTCGGGGCCGGTGTACCAGCGGTGTTCGACGCGTTTCCTGCCGTGCCTTCGTTGGTCGAACCAGCGGAGGGCCTCGAAGCAGAGTTCGCGTCGTCGTTCCTCGCGCGCCTTGTCGACGAGGGCGTTGGGGTCGGGGAAGTCGGCGAGGGTGAGGGGGACGTGGGCGGCGGCGGTGAATCGTTTGGATCGGATGGCGTTGAGGTCGGCGATGGCTTGTTCGGCGGCCCCGGCGCGTCCTTGTTGGTGTAGCATGGCGTTGGCCTCGGCGCGGGTGAGGTATGCCTCGGCGAGTCGGAGGGCCTGTCCGAAGACGCGGGGTCCGGTGGAGGGGAGGAGGTTGTTGCGCTCGCCGACGAGGATGGGGTACTTGCCGAAAGCGCCGTATCCGGTGCGGTTGATGGCCGCGGTGGCGTAGACGTCGCTGACGAGGTAGAGGAGTTTGCGGGCGTCTCCGGGTTCGAAGCTGCTGACGAGGGGTTCGGAAGCCTGGAGGAGGTAGGCGCAGTTGGTGGCGTTGGCGCCGGTGGCGCGTGCGATGATGTTTTTGGCGTAGAGGCTGGATCCGGCGGCGGATCCGAAGAGCCAGAGGCATTCGGGGTTGTCGTGGGAGATGAAGTTGTAGTATTTCCGCTTGTCGTTGCTGGCGCTGGCGCGGACGTTGGTGTATCCGGCGGCGAGGAGCGATTCGAGGGAGAGGAGGGCGGGGGCGGGGTGGTTGATGACGGCGGTAGCGGCGTCGGCGGCCTCTTCCCAGCGTTCCATGTAGAGGTAGGCGCGGGCGAGGAGGAGTCTCGCGACGAGGATGTTGACGCGGTAATCTTTTCTGAACTGCTTGTCGGCGGGGAGGGTAGCGAAGAGTCTTTCGGCCTCGAGGAGGTCGGCGATGACGCTCGCGTAGACCTCGCGGACGGTGGCGCGGGTCATGGGTCGTTGCTCGACGGCCGCGGTGAGCTTGAGGGGCACGCCGGGGCCTTCGGGGTCGACGTTGTAGGGTACGCCGAAGATGTTGACGAGGTGCAAGTAGTAATATCCCCTGAGCGTGAGGGCCTGGGCGAGGACGTTGTTTTTCTCCTCGAGGCTCCCGCTGACGCGGTCGACGTGGTCGATGACGGCGTTGGCGCCGGCGAGGAACCGGTAGACGGGGGAGTACATGTCGTAGTTCGCGCCGCCGGCGAGTTGGACGAGGCGGGCGTAGTCGGGCTGCCACGTGTAGACGATTTGGACGGCCCGGGCGATGGGGGTTTCGTAGAATCCCGTGCCGGAGGCGTCCCCGCCCTTGTGATAACCGGCCCCGCTGACGTCGTCGGAGACGGCGTCGAGGAGGCAGCCGAGGAAATCGGCGTCGGGGCGGGGGTAGGCGACTCCGATGAGCAGTTCGTCGAGGTGGGCGACGGTGGAGGGGGTGACTTCGGTGCGCGATTGCGGTTCGAGGAACTTGCTGCAGGCGGCGAGGGCGAGGGCGATGGGGATGATGTATATTGTTTTCATGGGGTTGTCTGTTTATAGTCCGATATTGAGGCCGATGTTGAAGCTGCGCGGTTCGACGCGATTTCCTCCGAGCGCGGGGTCCATTCCGTTCCATGCTTTGTCGGCGATGAGGAAGAGGTTGTTGACGGTGGCGTTGATGGCGATGCTTTTAACGCCGGCCCGGGCGAGCGCGGCGGGTTTTCCGTTCCACGAGAGCTGGACGCTCTTGCACTTGAGGGTGGAGGCGGGGGCGACGCGGGCGTTTGAGCGCGCCCACATGCGGTACCGGTCCTCGGTGTTGGTGCTGTTGTTGATGGAGGGGTCGGCGAGGGTGATGGGGACGTTCCTGTTGGTGTAGAGTCCTGGGATCGCCTCCGGGTCGCCGGTTTTTTTCCAGCGTCGGGCGAGGGCCGCGGGGAGGTTGCTGACGGGCGAGGGGATGTGTCCGAGGTAGAAGGCCTCGTAGGGGTCTGGGAGGAAGGCGCTCGCGCCGACGGAGAAGGCGAGATGGGCTCGGAGGGAGAGGCCTTTGTAGCTCGCGTGGAGGTTGGCCCCGCCGTTGACGAGCGGGGTTTTGACGCCGGCGCGGACGAGGAAGTCGGTGAATGGCGTTCCTTTTTCCATGTCGAGGCGGTTGAAGGTGGGGTATCCGTTTTCGTCCAGCCCGGCGAAGTCGTAGGCCCAGAAGGTGCCGTGGGCGTACCCGGGGGCGAGGACGCGGGAGTCCTGTCCGTTGATGTAGTTGGCGGTGACGCGGGGGGAGGCGTCGAGGAGATCCGTTTTGACGATCTTGTTCCAGTTTTTGGCGGCGTTCCCCCCGACGGCGAGGTTCCAGTCGGGGGTGCTGACGAGGCGGGCGTTGAGGGTGATTTCCACGCCGGTATTGCGGGTATAGGTGCCGGTGACGGGGGTCGAGTATCCCCCGTATTCGGGCGAGAGCTGGAAGGCGGTGCCGACGTTGGAGTATCGGGTGTAGCCGTCGGCGACGAGCGAGAAGCGGTCGCGGAAGAGTCCGAGGTCGAGGCCGAAGTTCCATGTACGCGTGCGTTCCCAGGTGAGGTGGGGGTTGGCGAGTTGGCTGATGCTCGTCGCGTATCCGTTATAGAGGGTAGACGCGTTGCCTTTGAGGAGGATCATTTCGGGGCTGACGCTGTTGAGGACGTTGCCCTGGATGCCGTAGGAGAGTCGCGCGGAGAGGCGATCGAGGGCCTCGGCGCGCATCCACGGTTCGGAGGCGACGTGCCAGGCGACGCCGAGGGAGTAGGTGGGGTCGAAGCGGCGATTGACGTTTTGTCCGAAGCGGTTCGACCAGTCGTTGCGGGCGTTGGCGTTGAAGATGTATTTGTTTTTGAGGGAGTAGCTCCCGATGAGGATCAGCGAGGCGTAGGTGTTGGTGAAGTTGGTGGATCGCCAGCGCCCGCTATACAGCTCGCTGAATACGCCGGGGTCTTTGGGGGGCGAGACGGAGCCGACGGGGACGATGGTCGCGTTGGCGGGGAGGGAGATACGCTCGCCGCGGTCGCGCTCGAACCCCCAGACGGTGTTGACCTTGGAGTTTCGGTAGTTGGAGCGCGTTTCCCAGCTGGCTTGGAGGGCGACGCGGTGGTCGGAGTCGAAGGTGCGGCTGTACTTGATGGTGTTTCTCAACTCGATGGCCTGTCCGAAGGTGTCGTCCGTCTGCAATTCTCCGCCGAAGGGCAGCAGGGCGGCGTTGTAATAGGGGCTTTCGGGTTCGACGGCGCCGAGGGTGTAGCCCCTGTACCTGCGGGCGATGTACTCCGAGGGTGCGTCGGCCCAGATCTCCCCCTTTCGGCTGTCCAACTTGACGCCGGCGACCAGCTCGTGGGCGAAGGCGGGGAGGAACTCCCAGCGGAAGTTGATGTTGGCGTTGAAAGTGGGGGAGCGGAAGGAGGAGCCGGTGTTGGCGATCTCGTGGAGGATGTTGAAGTCGAGGCCGGTGGTCGCGGTGGACTCGTTGTAGAGGTACGCGTCGGCGACTTTGTAGAAGAGGAGCGAGCCGTCGGGGTGACGCGCGGGAATGGCGCGGCTGGTGGCGGTGGCGTAGCCGAGGGGATTGACGCCGGCGGCGAACCCGGTGGTTTTGGTGAGGCCTCCTCCGAGGGAGACTTCGAGGCGGGCGCGGTCGGAGAGGGTGATCCCGACGGCGAGGCGGGCGGTGGCTCGCTCGCTGTCGTTCCCGACCTCGACGCCCTCAGCGCGGTCGTAAGAGGCGGAGAGGGAGTAGGTGGATCGGCTTGTGCCGCCGTTGACACTGACGTTGTAGCGTTGCCCGACGGCGTTGCGGGTCAGGAGACCGAGCCAGTCGGTGTTGACGGCCTCGAGGAGCGTGTATTGGCTGACGAACTCGCTCTCGCTGATCGCTCCATCGTGGAACAGTCGCAGCAACCCCTCGTAAGTGTAGGGCTGCGCGATGGGTACGGTGAGGTAGAAAGCCCCGGCGTTGAAGGCCTCCTGGCTGAAACGGATGCGCTGCTGGGAGTTCATGAGGTCGTAGTGGGCGTAGGTGGGGCGCGCGCGGACGCTCCAGTTGGCGGAGGCGTTGACGGAGAAGCGGTCGGCGCTGCCTTTGCGGGTGGTGATGACGATCACGCCGTTGGAGGCCCTCGAACCGTAGATGGCGGTGGAGGTGGCGTCCTTTAAGACGGTGACGGTCTCGATGTCGTTCGGGTTGAGCCAGGAGATCTGGCTGCCGAGGTACTGGACGAGGTTGTCGTCGGAGGAGGAGTTCCACATGCCGGACAGCGCGTCGACCTCCATGACGTCGCTCTGCACGACGCCGTCCACGACCCACAGCGGTTGGGTGTTGCCCAACAACGTGGAGCGCCCCCGGATGGCAATGGAGGGCGCGGAACCGGCGCGGATGGAGGTGGAAGTCACGGCCATGCCCGCCACGCGTCCCTCTAACATCTGGTCGACCGACCCGTAGGCGGGCTGCATGACGGCGTCGATGGGTAAGGTGGTGAAAGAACCGACCATGTCGCGGCGGGAGACGCTCGCGATGCCCAAAACCACGATCTCCTCTATCTCCTTGGCCTCTTCATCCATCTTTATGAATAGCGTTTCCTCGCCTTTCCACGCCACCTCCCGCGTTTTCATCCCGATAAACGAGAATTGAAGCACCGGCGGCGGGTCGCCGAACGGCACGGGGATCGAAAAACGACCCTCCCGGTCGCTGGCCACGCCCGCGGACGTGCCTTTGACGCGCACCGTGACGCCGGCGAGAGGAATGCCGCCGGGATCGACCACGACGCCCGTAACGAATTGACCCTGCCGCTGGAGGGAACCGCCCGGCTGCAAGTCGAGGAGCACGATGAAATGGTCGTTGATCGTGAAACGCACGCGGTAGCCCGTGAAGACCGCCCCCAGGGCCTCCTCGATCGAGGCTTCGGAGAGGGTCACGCTGACCCTGCGGGCAACGTCGAACAGGGCGTTGTTGTAGAAAAAGTCGAGGCCGGTGGCGCGCGTGATTTCGTCGAAGACCTCCTGCACCGTGGCGTTCTCCATCTTGAGACTGATGCAATGCTCCCGCGAAACGGCAAGCGCCGGCGCCGGCGTTAACGCTAAAAGACACCATAAAACCAATAAACGGCCGCCGCGATACATTTTCCGTGGCCAAGAGAGAATCTCCCGCCTTTGATTTCCGTTTTTATTCATACTTTTGTTCCGTGTTAGTGACATCCTGCCGTCGCATCCTACTGCTGTGCAGGATTTTTAATTCGTGTATTTATTGGCCGGGAGACTTCTCCCGGCCTTTTTATATCTTGTAAACCACCAATCGCCGCCCCTCTACCCGAAACCGCGCATCGCTGGTGGCCTCGATCGCCTCGATCAGGCTCTTGACGGGTTCGCCGCGCACGATGCCCCCGGTGAAACGAATCTCCTTCAGGCCCTCTTCCTCGAAGGCGATCTCGACGTCGTACCAACGGGCCGCTTGCCGGGCAATCTCCTCCAGGCGAGTGTCCTTGAAGATAAATCGGCCCTCGATCCACGACAAATAGGCGCGCGTCTCCACCTCCCGCTTCTCCCATTCCCCGCCAACCAGGTGCAACTGCTCGCCGGGGACAAGCTCCACCGCCGGACGGCCTCCCGCGCGCACCGCGACCCGACCCTCCGCCACCGTGGCGTGCCGCGAGGCGTCGCCGGGGTAGGCGCTCACGTTGAAACGCGTCCCCAACACCGTCACTTCCATCTCCGCCGCCTCCGCGATGAAGGGCCACCGCGCGTCGCCGCTGACGTCGAAGTAAGCTTCGCCTTCGAGCCGCACCCGCCGCTCCCCGCCCGCGAACCGACGGGGGAAGATCAGCCGCGTTTCGGCGTTCAACCACACCCGCGTGCCGTCGGAAAGCACCAGGCTGAACTCCCCGCCGCGCGGGACGAACAGTTCGTTCAGCTCTCCTTCTTCCGCCTGCTCTCCGTTGCCTTCCTCCGCGCGAAGTACCAGCGTCTCGTCGTTGATGACTACCGCCACCCCGCCGTAACTGGAGATCAGCGTGTCCGCGGGGACGCCTTCCAGCGCGATCGCCACCCCGTCGCCTTGCCGCAACCAGGCCCTCTCGTGACCGGGGAGGGCGATTCGCTCGAAAGCGCGCGGCGCCTCGCGATGGTTTTTCTGCTGCCAGGCGTAGAACCATCCTCCCGCGCCAAGCAACAACGCGACCGCGCCGGCGTACTTCAGCATCACTCGCCACGCTCTTTCTTTCTTCCTCCGTTTCACCGCCCGCAGTGCACTTTCCGCGTCGAAGACTCGCGTTTCCCGCGCCTCTTTTGCTTGTTCGCGCAGTATCCGCAACTCTTCGAACTCCTCTCTATTTTTGTTTGATTCCTCCAGCCACAGTTTCAGCCTTGCCTGTTCCTCCTCGTTCAACTCCCCGTGCAGGCTGCCGACCATCCACTCAAATACCTGATCATTTTCCATGACGCGCTTTATTTTTCCATGAATACACGAAACCGCCCGCGAGCGGGTGAAGCGCCCCCCGGAAATCTCACTTTTATCTTTACTTTCGCGGGGAAATCAGGACACGATATGAAGACGATACTTTGTTTATTACTGTTATCCATCTCGATCGACGTCGCGGGGCAGCGACCAAAGATCTCCTTTGACGCGAAAAACCACAACTTCGGGAAAGTCGAGGCGAAAGACGGCGTCGTCTCGCACGCCTTCGCGTTCACGAACAAGGGAAGCCGTCCCTTGTTGATCATTGACGTGGAAAGCTCGTGCGGGTGCACCGTCCCGGGGTGGAGCGATCGCCCGGTGTTGCCGGGAGATTCGGGGGAGATCACCGTGAACTTTAACCCGGCCAACCTGTCGGGTAAGTTCAGCAAGAAAATCACCGTCTACTCGTCGGGCGACGTCGCCACCCGGTTGAAGATCACCGGGGAGGTCATCGCGCCGGGGGACGCGGCGGCGCTCTACCCGTTCGCCATCGGTTCCCTGCGAATGAGCGCGGACACCGTTCGCCTGAGCGCTAACAGAAAGGCGCGGGTGGTGCGCATCTTCAACGCGGGAAAGAAAAAAATCTCGATCACCTCCATCATGAAACCGAACCACATCACGGTCGACCAGACCCCCGTTGTCCTCTTGCCCGGTCTCCGCGGCGACCTCGTATTCCTCTATTCCCCTGTCGTCCCGCCGCCGCCGGCGCACGATCGCGTACTGATCACCACGAGCGAGGGAAAGACGGGGATGGTAAACGTCAACATCATTCCCGATGATCTACCCCGCTAACTTCGAGGCCAAGATCAAGTTCGACAAGATCAGGCAACTGATTGCCGGGAACTGCCTCTGCGAGATGGGTCGGGAGCTCGCGGACGAGATGGCCTTCTCGACCGACGAGGATACCATCCGGGCCGCGCAGGAGGAGACAAACGAGGCCATGTGCATCTGCCGCGTGGACGTCGATTTCCCGGCGGCAAGTTGTCGGGACGCGCGCCCCTTCCTGGGCAGGATACGGGTGGAGGGGCTATTCATGGAGGTCGAGGAACTCGTGATACTCAGGAGTTCGTTGGAATCCCTCAACGCCATCCTCCGCTTCTTCAAAGGCAAGGAAACAACCTACCCTCGCCTCGCCGCGCGGGCGAGCAGCGTCCATTTCTTCCCCTACATCCTCCAGCGCCTCGACAGCGTCCTCACCAAAAACGGCGCGATCAAGGATTCGGCGTCGCCGGCCCTGGCAGACATCCGCCACTCCATCGCGCGGAAGCAGGCGGGCATCTCGCGCCGGATGCAGGCCCTGTTGCAGCAGGCGCGAGACGAGGGATGGGCCGACAAGGACAGCGAGATCGCCATCCGCGACGGCCGAATGGTCATCCCCCTCCCGTCGGCCTTCAAGCGACAGATCAGGGGAATCGTCCACGACGAGTCCGCCACCGGGAAAACATCCTACATCGAGCCGGCGGAAATCATCGAGACAAACAACGAGATCCGCGAATTGCAAGGAGAAGAAAGGCGGGAGATCGCGAGAATCCTCCGGCAACTCTCGGCCGACATCCGCCCCTACGTCCCCGACCTCCTCCCCTCCTACGATTTCCTGGCCTTCATCGACTTCGTCCGCGCCAAGGCCCGCTTCGCCCTGAACGCGGACGCGGTCGCCCCTGCCTTCGTCAACGCCCCCTTCGCCCGCTGGCGCCGCGCCCGTCACCCCCTACTCCTCCTCGCGCTCCGGGCCGCCGGCAAGGAAATCGTGCCGCTCGACATGGAAATCAACGAAAAACAACGACTCATCCTCATCTCCGGGCCGAATGCCGGAGGAAAGTCCGTCTGCCTGCAAACGGCGGGACTCCTCCAATACATGTTCCAGTGCGGCATTCCCGTGCCCGTCGAGGACGATAGCCGCTTCGGCATCTTCCAAAACATCCTGATCGACATCGGAGACGAGCAGTCCATCGAGAACGACCTCAGCACGTACAGCTCCCACCTGATCAACATGAAGCATTTCACCCGACACGCCGACTCCCGCTCCCTCGTGCTGATCGACGAATTCGGCGCCGGCACCGAACCCATGCTCGGGGGAGCCATCGCCGAGGCCATCCTGAACGCGCTTAACAACAACGCCGTCAAGGGAATCATCACCACGCACTATACCAACCTGAAGCACTTCGCCGCCTCCGCCGAAGGCATCGTCAACGGAGCCATGCTCTACGACGCCGGACGAATGACGCCCCTGTTCACGCTCGAAATCGGAAACCCCGGATCCTCGTTCGCCTTCGAAATCGCCAAAAAAATAGGACTGCCAAGGGAAATAATCGAAGACGCCACCGGGAAAATCGGCGAGGAACGCGTCAATTTCGATAAACACCTCAAGGACGTCATCCGCGACAAGCATTACTGGGAAGAAAAACGAAAACGAATACACCAAAACGAAAAACAACTGGAAGACGTACTCCAAAAGTACCAACGCGCCCTCGAGGAAACCGTCAAACTGAGAAAACAAATCCTCGCCGAGGCAAAGGAAAAGGCGCGGGACATCCTCCGCGGCGCCAACAGCTCCATCGAATCCACCATCCGGGAAATCAAAGAAAGCCAGGCCGACAAGGAACGAACAAAACAGGCCCGCCGGGCCCTCGACGAGGACAAAAAACGATTGCTGGAGGATGACGAGGAGGAAAAAAGACTCCTGCAACGCGTCGAACAACTCAAAAACAGGGAAAAAAGAAAGGAAGAACGGGAAAAACGCCCCCCCCGCGCCCTGACCGCCACCGCCCGGCGAGAAGATCCCGAAAACGCCGCGCTCTCCAGGGGCGATCGCGTGCAAGTCGACAACAAAACCATCGGCGAGGTCATCGAGGTCAACGCCAAGAGTGTCGTCGTCGCCCTCGGCAGCCTGATCACCACCGTCAAACCATCCCGCCTCACCAGAATCTCCGCCGCCCGCGCAAAGGACGCCGCCCGGGACACCCCCCCCACCCCCCACCACTCCAATTACCTCGAGACCGTCGACCGCGCGCGCGCCGACTTCAAGCCGGAAATAGACCTCCGCGGGCTACGCGGCGACGAGGCGCTGCAACGGGTCGAGGCCCTCGTCGACTCCGCCGTCATGCTTGACGTCAGGGAACTGCGCCTGATCCACGGCACCGGCACCGGCGCCCTCAAGCAACTCCTCCGCGAGCACCTCCGCGCCAATCCCTTCGTGGCGCGCCTCGAGGACGAGCACGTCCAGCGCGGCGGGGCAGGAGTCACCCGCCTCACCCTCGAACCCTGAACCAAACGGGGAAAGTCAGCCACCCGCGATAAAGAAAAAACTCCCGCGTCAGCAACGCGGCGCGTCTTCGCGCCCCGCGCCCGCCCCAATAGCCCGACGCCCCGAACCCCGCTACCCCGTTCCCCCACACCTTATTATATATAGCAAGAGCCGATTCCCTCGCCCGCCGCGATTGGACGGCAACCGCCCCCCGCCTCGCCCTGACGATCAAGACGCGCGCGCTTGTCGCGCCGCCGCGCCCCCCTCCCGACCCCCCTTTGCTGCTCGTCGCGACGCCGCACACCCCCTCCCGACCCCCTCGACATTTTGTCGCGGCGCAGCGCCATCCATTCGACAACTGTCGAACGGTTGTCGCGGTCCAGCAACATCCATTCGACAACTGTCGAACGGTTGTCGCGGCCCAGCACCAGCTATTCGACAACTGTCGAACGGTTGTCGCGGTCCAGCACCAGCCATTCGACAACTGTCGAACGGTTGTCGCGGCCCAGCACCGGCCATTCGACAACTGTCGAACGGTTGTCGCGGCCCAGCACCGGCCATTCGACAACTGTCGGACGGTTGTCGCGGTCCAGCACCGACCATTCCACTGCAGTGGATTGGTTGTCGCGGTCCAGCACCAGCCATTCGACAACTGTGGAATGCTTGCCGCGGTTTTGCGGCGACCGTTCCACAGCCGTGGATTGCTTGCCGCGAAACCGCGGCAACCGTTCCCGGTCGCGGGATTGGTTGCCGTAAAACTGCGGCAACCGTTCCCGGTCGCGGGATTGGTTGCCGTAAAACCGCGGCGACCGTTCCCGGGCGCGGGATTGGTTGCCGTAAAATCGCGGCAACCGTTCCCGGTCGCGGGATTGGTTGCCGTAAAATCGCGGCAACCGTTCCCGGTCGCGGGATTGGTTGCCGTAAAACCGCGGCAACCGTTCCCGGTCGTGGGATTGGTTGCCGTAAAACTGCGGCGACCGTTCCCGGTCGCGGGATTAGTTGCCGTAAAACCGCGGCGACCGTTCCCGGTCGCGGGATTGGTTGCCGTAAAACCGCGGCAACCGTTCCCGGTCGCGGGATTGGTTGCCGTAAAACCGCGGCAAAATACCCTACCACATCGGGGGGGTGATGCTGTTCGCCTACTCCAACGCGAAGTTTGTCGACTTGATGGACAAGCGCTACAAGGAACCTGGGAAGCGCCGCGTATCGATGAAGTCGGTGAGAGGCAGCCGCTGGTGGGCAAATAGAGAGGGCAGGCAAAAGTTATTGCCTGCCCCCTGCCTTGTATACCTTTATGTACGCGGCGACGAGCGATGTTCCCGGGGTGATTAGAAGACGCGGAGGCCGCCGTCGGGCTGGACGTAGTTGACGCAGGTGACGCGGCCGTTGCCCTCGAACGTCGGGGAGGGAAGCGAGAGCAGGTTGCCGACCTCGGTGGTGTAGAGATAGACCTTGTAGCGGCCGTCGGCGTGGGTGGCCACGGCGATAAAGTCCTTGGCAACCGTGGAGCCGGATTGAGGCACGGGCTTGACAAGGTGCTGTATGCAGGTGACGGTTTCCCCCTCGGGGAAAGTGACCTGGAGCGTCTCGCCGGGCGGATCGGCATCCATATTGGCGCGGTAGAGGAAGTTGTCGCGGGCAAAATAGATGATCTCGTAGGTGAAGTTTCCGCCCCAGACGTCGGCGTTTGCCAGTCCGAGGGAGGAGGGGATGACGCGGGAGGAGCCGGCGAGGGAAGTGGAGCCGCCGTAGTCGTTGGCGATGCTGGTGAAGATCACCTGGGAATCGGAGTGGCGTCGGAGGAGCGCGTTGATTCTCCAGCGCGGGTAGTTGTATCCCTCCATCCAGAGGGGCTCGGCGTCGAGATTATTGACCTTGACGGGGGTGTTGGCGTCGTTGTAGGGCGAGTAGGCGTTGTTGCCGAAGCGGACGAGGGAGTTGGATAGCTGGTCGTGGAAGAGGATGAGGGGAGAGAAAGAGACGGCGGCGCGTCCGGAGGCGCGGTAGTTTCCGACGGGCGGGTCGACAAACATTCCCCCGACCTTGTTCATGATGTAGATCAGTCCGTCGTTGATGAGGTAGATGCTGCTTTCGCTGACGTCGAGGAGGAGATTGCGCACGTCCCTCGCGGCAGGTTCGGCGAAGAAGCTATTGGAGAAATCGCGGATGATTTCCCCGTTGTCGACGCGCGCGATGGCGACGTCGGAGTCGGAGGCGATGGCGAGCGCGTTCAGTTCGTCGGAAGCAGGGGTCATTCTGAACTTGGGGACGAAAATCGCCTTGATGGCCTTTCCGGCGAGTTGGCGTCCGTTGTTGAAGAAGGAGAGCCAGTCGCGTCGGGGAGTCGCGGAGATTGCTCCCGTTTCGTTCTCGGGGTAGAAGTCGAGATCGGTGTAGGCGCCGTTGTCCTTGAGGAGGTACCATCCTCGCATGTTGGTGGTCGCGATGGTGAGTGGCGCTGTTTTGATTTCGGTATATCCGGTTTGCCTGTCGGTGACGCGGAGGACGAGCAGGTAATTGCCCGGGTTTTCCTTGACGGGATAGGAGAGGTCTTTGGCGAGCGCGAGGGTGTCCGGTCGCGGGATGACGCGGAGATTGACGTTGAAGGCGGTGTTGTACAACTCCCAGACGTAGTCATACTGCTGGTGGTTGGGGATGACGGGCTGGATGGAGAGGGTTGTCTCGCGGCTGTACGCGGTGTAGCTTTGCAGGATGCCGGAGACGTCGATGGGCGGGTAATCCTTGTACGCGTAGTTTCCCTTGTCCTCGTAGCAGGCGGCGAGCATGATCAGGAGCGCCGCTGTAATTTTGTTTTTCATGGTTTTGTTGTTTGTTGATTAGTTTGAAAAGACGATGAGGGGCGCGGCGGGGTCGTCGGATTCCCGAAGCGGCGCGGAGCCGTTGGCGATATTGTCGGGATTGTTGTTAAAGTCCGCGAGGGCGGCGGTGAAGAAGTTTTTGTACTGCTGTGGCGCCCCGACGACGTTCCTGACGCGGGTTTCGTACCACTCGTTGTCGATTTTTTCCCCGCTGACGTCGATCATAAACTGGTGTTTCCGGACGCTGTATCGCCCGAAAGTGTAGTTGACGTTGACGTCCCAGAAAGAGGGCTGGACGAGCCGGTCCGAGATGATGATGAGGATGGACGTTCTGTTTTTCTCCCCGATTTTGAAATCGTCGGATTCCTCGAGTTGCAGTCTCAGTCGATAGTCGGCGCTCTTGAGAGAGGGATCGCGGAGCAAGACGATGGGGATCCGCGCGGAGACGGCCCCCGGTTTGACGACGGCGAGGGCGATGGCGGCGGGATCGTCGAGGGGGAGGTAGTGCGCGCCCGGGACGGCGGCGTAGGGTCGTTCGACGCGTTGCGTGTCCACTTGTCCGGCGGGGGTAGTGGTGATTTCGAGGATGTATTCTGTTTCCTGCGCGAGCTTGACGCGTCGTTCGCGGTCGCTGACGTCCCCGATGGTGTTCACGTTCACGCGGACGGTGTCCCGCTGCGCGGAGGCCTCGGAGTAGACGAAGGTGTGCCTGATGGTGACGGTGTCCTGGAGCTGCACGCGTTGATCTCCGATGAACGCGATCGGGTCTTCTTGCTTGCAGGCGGCGGCCAGGAGGAGGAGTAAGAGGTATGTATATTTCATGCGCGTTGTTTATTTATTATGGTATTCGATTTCTCTTGTTGGCAGTGGCGCGACGTAGACGGCCGGACTGCCGACGATGGGGTAGGCGGCCCAGAGGATGGAGGCGGCATTGAGCCGTTTGTAGGTAAAGAAGCCTTGTCCCTCGGCGTAGAACTCCCGGTTGTATTCCCGGATGATCTTGCTTTCGCGGTCTTGCTCGCTGGAGAAGCCGGAGAAGGGAATGCCCTTGGCGATGGCGAAAGGGGCGTAGGCGGCGTTGGCCTCCTCGATGGTCGCGGCACACTCCGCGCGGATAAGGTACATTTCGCTGAGACGGACGAGGGGCAGTTGCAGGATAGGACGACTGTCGCGCTGGATGAACTTCTTGAGGATTTTGTAGGTGTTGTCGGTCTGCTTGGGGATCCAGAGGGCGAAGCGGATGTCGACGGTGCGCTCGGCGGCCGGGAAGAGCTGTCCGAGGTAATAGTCGAAGTCCTGCTTGATGTAGGATCCCTGCTGCCCGAAGCGCGACTCTGCCCTGGCGGCCAGGTCGTGGATGGCCAGCGCGAAGATGTGCTCGGTGGAGGCGGTGAAATCCTCGAGCGTCATGTCGCCCTGTGTTCCGAGCCTGAAGATGCTGTTCCCGTTCCTGTCCGCGGCCTCGATGACCATTTGGGCGTACCTTCCTGCCTCCGCCTTGTCTTGCATCCAGAGATGAAACCGCGCTCTGATGGCGAGCGCGGCGAGGTAGTTCATCCTGACCTGCCGGTAGGCCTGGAAGTCGTTGCCGGTGGAGATGACGCCGCCGTTGTCGACGCTGCTATTGAGTTCGGTGATGGAATAGGCGCGGATCGGGTCTACCTCCCCCAGGAGACTCTCGGCCTCGTCGAGATCGTCGAGGAGGGCGCGGGTAAACTGCTGGTAGGAGGAGTGCTCGCGGATGACGTTGGAGACCGTCTTGACGTAGGGCAAGACGGGTTCGTCGCTGGCCGTCCCCGGTATTGGCCCGAAAAGCCTGAGGACGTCGAGGTGGCAGAAGGCGCGCAGGGCCAGCGCCTCTCCCTTGATCATTTCGCGGACGCCCTGGTCGAAGATGTCGCGCCGGTCGTCGATCCGCTCGAGGATGCTGTTGACGTCGGCGATGACGCGGTACAGTTCCTGGTACATGCCGCTCATCCACACCTCCACGTAGGCGTTGGCGTACTCGTAGCGCTTGAGGTTGGAGAGGGCGCTGATGGAGTTGGCGGTGGTGACGTCCCAGTGCTGGGCCATGTATTCGATGGTTCCCCAGGAGAGCGCGTTTCCGTAGGCGTTGTCTCCCTTGAGTCGGATGTAGGCCCCGACGAGCGCGTCCTCGAATCCTTTCTGGGTATCGAAGAGTTCCTCTTTTATTTTCTCTGTCTGTGGTCTCACGTCGAGCCAGTCGCTGCAGGCGGCGAGCAATCCGGCCAACAGGAGTATGATGTTGATCCTTTTCATGATTCTCGTTTTAAAATATGACGGACATGGATAACGAAAATTGGCGGGTGAAGGGGTAGTCGATTCCCCGTTCCCTCCGTATGGTGGAGAGGTAGAACAGTTCCCCGGTGTTCGCCGTCACGGTGAACGACCTCGCGCCAAGGCGGTTTAACCAGCGCTGGTCGCGCGCCTCGTAGGAGACATTGATGTTCTGGCACGCGAACACGGCCTCGTCCTGCACGAAACGAGAGGAATAGTAGACGGTCGAGTACTCGTTCAGTCCCCTGAAGAAGGTCTTGTCCCCGGGCTGTTTCCAGCGATCCTGGAGGACGCGCTCGTCGACGTTCATCAGCTTGTCGGCGTTCTCGACCTTGTCGACGAGGGTGCTGTTGTACTTCTGCCCGCCCCAAAGGTAGTTGAAGGAGGCGTTTAACGACAGATTCTTGTAGCGGATGAGGGTGCTGAAGTTGCCCCTGAACTTGGGCTGGCTGTTCCCGAACTTGACGCGGTCGGCGGCTCGCCACGCGTAAGTGACCTCGTCGTCCTTGTTCAGGTATAACTCCTTCCCGGTGCTCGGGTCGATGCCGAGGGAGCGGACGACGTAGATGTCGTTCTGCGAATCGCCCTCCCGGATGATCTTGTTGGGATTGGTGCTGATGGTGTTGGCGAGCCGCTCGTTGGCCGCCTTCATGGCCTCGGAGAGCTTCGCGATTTTATCCCTGTTGTGGGCGAGATTGCCGGTCACGGACCAGGCGACGCGTCGCCGGGCGTCGTTGACGATCCATGCCGTGGCCCGCACCTCGAAGCCTTTGTTTTCCACCTCGCCGATGTTTTCGATGTACTCCGTGAAACCGTTGGAGTACGGCAGCTCGAGTGACGACAGGAGGTTGGAGGTCTTCTCCGCGTAGAGGTCCACCACGACCATGAGACGGCTGTTAAAGATGTCCACCTCGATGCCGGCGTTGTACTTGTCGGTCTTTTGCCACTCCAGGTTTTCGTTGCCGAGCGCCACCTGGTAAGCCCCGATCCATCCCTTGTATCGGTCGCCGGTGTAGTAGCGGTAGGTGTCGAGGGCCTGGTAGGCGCTGAATTGTTGCGAGCCTGTCGACCCGAAAGTACCTCGCAGCTTCCACCTGTTGACGAACGGCAAGTGTTGCCTGATCAGCGGTTCGTGATGGAGATTCCAACCAACTCCCACCGAAAGGAAGGGAGCGAAACGGCGGTTCGCGCCGAATTGCGAGGAGCCTTCCACGTTGTAGGAGAAATCGAAGAGGTAGCGATCCATGTAGGCGTAGTTGGCGCTCCCGCCAAAGCCCACTCGCCGGGCCGCGGACTCCGATCCTCCCGGCGAACCGTCCTGCTCGTACTGTAGCCCGGCGGAGAGGAAGTCGATGTCCTCGTCGGGATATCCTTCGACGCGAAAACTGTAGGAACGGCTCTCGTTCTGCGTCCACTCCGTCCTGACGCCGGCAAACACGCGGTGCTCGCCCGCGAAAAGCCTGGAGAAACGGGCAGAGAGGTTGGCCGTGTAATTGAATTCCTTCCCGCTGGAGTAGTCGTGACGTCCTTTCCTGAAGAGGTCGGCCTCCCCGTACTCGGAGAAGATGGAATGCCCGGCCGGTTTGAAATCATCCCTGTCGTTGACGCTGCCGGACAGCCCCGCTCCCCCGTTCAGGATCAATCCCTCGACGGGAATCCACTCGATCGAGAAGGTGTTGGTGAGCGCGGTGCGGGAACTCTCGTCGTAGGTGTTCAGCGTGGCGTCGAACATCGGGTTGGGGTAAGGATTGACGTGACGGCCGGTCTGGGTCATGTAGTCCCAGTTGTAGGGGGTGAAGAATTGCACCACCTTGCCATTCTCGTCGTACGGCTTCCAGTAGGGGTTCAACCTGGCGTAGCCGGAGAAAGAGCCGTGAGGGGATTCGTTCCAGCGGGCGTGGCCCACCTGCAGGTTGTTGCGAAAAAGCAGTTTGGCGTGTTTGTAGGAGATATCCGCGCTCCCGTTGAACACGTTGCGGCCGGAGCCTTTCATGACCCCCTCGATGTCGTGGAACTGTGCCGACAGCGCGTAGCGGAAGTTCGCGTCTCCTCCCTCCAGGCGCAGGTTGTGGTTTTGATCTATCCCCACGCGCAGGGGCTTGGAGAGCCAGTAGGTGTCGACGCCCTTGATGACTTCGGCTAAGACCTCGTTGTAGTACTGCTGCAAGCCGATGTTTTGCGCGACATTCTTGGTGTCGCTCTCGTAGAACCCGGAGAGGCGTTCCAGCTCCAGCTTGTCCCGCGCGCGCAACAGGTGGTAGCTGTTCAGGTCGGGAATATTCGTGTTGAACATGCCGTTGTACGTGAGCCGGAGGCGCCCGGCTTCTGGCTCTCTCGTCGTGATCACGACCACGCCATTGGCGCCCCGCGACCCGTACAGGGCGGTGGCTTGCCCGTCTTTTAGCAGCACGATGCTCTTGATCTCGCTGGCGTTTAAATCCATCATGCGCTGCAAGCTGGTCTCGAAGCCGTCGAGAATGATCAGCGGGGTGTTCAAGGCGACCGACGTTTGGTCCTGCAACTGGTCGATGTTGGGAAGGCTGCCTGCACCGCGGATCTGGATCTCGGGCAGACGGTTGGGATCATTGCCCCAGTCGTTATTCGGGATGATGTTGAACGCCGGGTCGATGTTGCCCAGGGTGATGAAGATATTCCGGCCGTGGAACTGCTTCAACTCCGCGTCGGTGATCGTTCGCGCGGAACCGGTGTAGCTCTCCTTGTGGAGATTGAAGATTCCCGTCACCACGATCTCGTCCAGCCCCCGGATCTCTTCTTTCATGATCACTGCGAGGAACTCCTGCCCCGCGTACTTCACCTCTTTCTTCTCCATGCCGATCGACGTGAAGACCAGCGTCGCCTCACTCGTCCCCGGCAGCCTCAACTGAAAATTCCCGTCCTTGTCCGACGACGTGGCGACGTTCATTCCCTTGACCGCGATCGTCACGCCGGGCAACGGGAGGTTTTGCTCGTCAACCACCCTGCCTTTCACCGGCGTCAGGCGGATCGTTTGTTGTTGTGCCCTGGGGGCGGGGGAGACGATGATGATGTCATTCTCAAGCGTGTGCCGGTAGCCAATGTTGCCCAGCACGCGGGTCAACAGCGCGTCCACCTCCTCGTCCGCGCAGCGCACCGGGCCGAGCCGGACGTTGCCGAGTTCCTCGTAATTAAAGATAAAGGAGTAGCCCGTCTGCCGTTGGATCTCGCGGAAAAGCATCTCCAGCGAACCGCCCCGCGAATCAATGTCCACCCTCCGCCCCTGGGAAAAGGTGACCGCCGAGAGCGACATCTGGAGAAAACAGGTGAAAAGCAGGAAAAGTTTCATGACTCTAAGTAGCTCGCGTTTTCGGGCCGGTCGAGCAGGAGGCCCCGTTTGATTTTTTTTCATACATTTGTTGACATAAAGGTGAGTAAATAAGAACAAGCCTCGCCGCCAAGTGAACGCTTGTTCGATTTTCGATCCCCGGGGAGCGCGTCGCGCGCTCCCCGTTTTTCATTCGCGTCGAGATATCGTGATCCTGTCGCGGTCGATCGCGAAGGCCACGCCGGCCGTTTTCTCGATCGCTTCCAGGATGATGGATATATCGTCGTATTTTCGCATGTGACCGGAAAAACGCGTGGAGGCGATCCCGTCGTCCGCGTAAACCACCGAGAAGTCGTACCAGTTGGCGAGTTTTTCCATAATACGCCCCAGCGATTCGCCGCTAAACGCGAACAGGTTGTCCTTCCACCCCACGTACGGCAGCAAATCCGTCTCCCGCACGACAATGCTGTCCGCCCGCGCGTGATACTCCGCCACTTCCCCCGCGCGCAGCACCACCTCGCCCCCCCGCTTCCTGAAAGCCACCCCCACGACCCCTTCCGCGAGCGCCGTCTCCACGATTCCCTCCCGCGACGCGTTCACGTTAAAGGAAGTCCCTCTCGCCGTGATCATCGTCTCGCCGGCCACCACGCGGAAAGGCCGTCCCGCCTCCGCCTCCACCTCGAACCAGGCCTCCCCCTCGAGACGCACTTCCCGCGCCTCCCCGCCGAAGCGCTCCGGGTAGGTCAGCGTCGAGCGGGCGTTCAGGTGCACCCTCGTGCCGTCGGCGAGGGTCAGCCGGTACTCCCCGCCGCGCGGCGTCGATAGCCTGTTTTCCACCGGGGTATCCCCCGGCGCTTCCTCGTACACCAGCGCGTCGGCCCCCGGCGTCAGGCGAATATGAGCCGGCAGCGCCACCGCTTCCCGGCGGGCGTTGTCGAGCGCGAACGCTTCGCCGGTGGAGCGAGAGAGGATCGCCTGGAAATGTCCGGGATGGATCTCGCCACCGGGCGCGTCAAGGGACTTGCCTGGCCACTCGACAGCAATGTACAGCGCGATAACGGCCGCCGCCGGCAACGCCCATGCCGCCGCGCGCCGCGCCGTCCTCCAGCGATTTTGCTCCTGCCGCGCGCGTTCCCGCTCGAATTGACAGAGTCGTTTCTTCCAGTCTACTTGCCGGTAGAGCCTGTATTTCTCTTCCAGCGTCACCCCCGCGAGGATATCCCCGACAAGCTGTCGATTCTCCTCGCTTTCTTCCATCCACTGCCCCAGCTCCCCCTCTTCCGCCTCTTCCAGCTCTCCCGACAAACGCCTCGCGATCAAGCGCGCGATACGATCATTCTTGTGTTCCATGCCTACTTGTTTACCTATATAACAACCAGCGCGCGGAAAGATTGACAAGGGCGACCGTTTTTTTGTCTTGCTCCCGCCTTAAATGCCCCGAGTTCGACATGAGAAATGGAAGATTCGGAGTCATTTTGGGTCGCCCCAAACGCGCCTTGGGTTAACCCAAATTCAATTCCGGCCTACCCGACGCGCGCCACGCGCCTCGCCATTTAAACAGCGGGTCACCACTTCTTCCGGGCGCGCGACCCCTTTTCATTTGACGACTTCGTCCGATGACTGGACGACTTCGTCCGATGATTGGACGACTTCGTCCGATGACTGGACGACTTCGTCCGATGATTGGACGACTTCGTCCGATGATTGGACGACTTCGTCCGATGATTGGACGACTTCGTCCAATGACTGGACGACTTCGTCCGATGACTGGACGACTTCGTCCGATGACTGGACGACTTCGTCCAATGACTGGACGACTTCGTCCAATGACTGGACGACTTCGTCCAATGATTGGACGACTTCGTCCAATGATTGGACGACTTCGTCCGATGACTGGACGACTTCGTCCAATCACTCGGCGACTTCGTATAATCAGTTTTGGATGACCCCTTCGATGATCCCGCCGGCTACAAGGTCGTTGCCCTCGTAGATCACGACGCTTTGGCCGGGGGCAATGGCAATGGCGGGTTCCGTGAATTCAATGAGGAGGCCGTCGGGCGAGGGAAGGACGACGGCAGGCGTTCCGGCGTCGCGGTACCTGATCTTGGCGGTGACGGGAAGGCCGGGGGGAAGGGGGGCGTACTTCATGAGGTTGAGGGAGGAGGCGCGGAGGGCGCGGGCCGAGAGCTGGTGGCGAGGGCCAAGGGTGACGGCGTTGGTGGAGGGATGGATGGCGATGACGTAGAGGGGGGAGCCGACGGCGACGCCGAGGTGGCGGCGCTGGCCGATGGTGTAGTTGGGGTAGCCGGAATGTTGCCCGATGATGTTGCCGGCGGCGTCGAGGAAGGGGCCGGGGGGGTAGTTGTCGGCGTAGTCGGGGGTGTTGTCTCTTATAAACGCGCGGTAGTCGTCGTCGGGGATGAAGCAGATTTCCTGGCTCTCGGGCTTGCCGGCAAGCGCGTCGAGGCCGCGCGCGCGGGCAATGGCGCGTACTTCCGACTTGGTGAGGTCGCCGAGAGGGAAAAGGGTGCGGGAGAGATTGGCCTGGGAAAGAGGCCAAAGGAAGTAGGTCTGGTCCTTGGACGCGTCGCGGGCAGCGCGGAGGTGGAGGCGGTGGGCGAGGGTGGCGACGCGGGCGTAGTGGCCGGTGGCGATGTAGTCGCACCCGAGGGAGTCGGCAAATTCGATGAGTTTTCCCCACTTGACGAGCGCGTTGCAAAGGGCGCAAGGGTTGGGGGTGCGGCCGCGGAGGTATTCGCGGGTGAAGTTTTTGATGACCGTGTCGGAGAAGAAGTCGCGGAGGTCCAGGATGTGGTGGGGGATGCCGAGATTTGCCGCGGCGGCCTTGGCGTCGAAGATCGCGGTGACGTTGCAACAACCGCTTTGTTTTTCCATGCAGGCGGCGGCGATCTGGTCGTAAACGCGGTAAGTGACAGCGTGAAGACGGTATCCCTGCTCTTTGAGGAGAATGGCGGCGACGGTGCTGTCGACGCCCCCGCTCATGGCAACAAGGACGGAGGGCGCGGGGGAGGGGGAGGAGGGGAGGTAGCGGGCGTGACTGCGGTAGTCGTCGCGGGGAGGAAGGAGGGGCGGTTCGACGAAGGGGGGGCCGTCGGGGAGACTGAAAGCAAGGTGTTTGATGGTCTTGCCGCGGGCGCGCCATTGCTGCTCGTAGTGGGTGACGATGGCGCGCGCGGGGTGGGAAGGGTCGGCGGCGGAGGGGTCGGGGGCGACCTCCGCGGCGTTGGCGGCAAGGATGGCGCTGGTGTAGGCGAACATGAAGTCGCTGTCGGTCTTGAGGTTTACGAGGGCGCCGGGGGCAAGAATCCGCCGGTAAAGTTCGAGGAAAGCGGCGGAGGTGAGGCGACGGCGCGTTTTTTTCATCTGGGGGTCGGGGAAGGTGAGCCATATTTCGTCGATTTCCCCGGGGGCGAAGATTTTTTCGAGCGATTCGGCAGGAGCGCGCACGAAGGCAGCGTTGCGAATGCCCCGGTCGAGGGCAATGGTAGCGCCGCTCCAAAGGCGAGCGCCCTTGATGTCGAGGCCTATGTGGTTGCGATGAGGACGGCGAAGGGCCAGCCCGACGGTGTATTCTCCCTTGCCGCAACCGATCTCCAGGGTGATGGGGTTGGAGTTGCCGAAGAAGGCCCCGGACCAATGGCCGCGCAAAGGATGCCCGGCGAGGAGTTCCTCGCGAGTGGGCTGGAAGACATTGGGGTAGCCGAGCAGGTCGGCGAACTTCTGGAGCTTGTTTTTACTCATGTGCCTGAATACCTATGGTGGTGATGCCGCGAAGTTGAAGCGGGCGCATCCAATGACGCACCTGAACGCGGTAAAAACCGGCGCTGTCGGGATGAAAAGGACGAGGAAGCGGGTGGAGGAGGCTCTTGAGGAAGGTTCCCCGACCGCACCAGCGCCCGTTGGAATCAGTAAGTTGGAGGTCTACGCGCTGCTCGTCGATAATCCGACCGTCGCGGGTCAGGGAGACGATGCAGGCGAGGTTGGAGTGGGAGAGATCCGTGGAATGACGGACGAACAAGGAGAGGGAGAAAGGCTCGGCGTCAGGGAGATGAATGGGGAAAGAGAGCAGGGAGTCGCGATGCCAGCGTTCCCCGGGCAACTCCCGCGAATCCTGGTGAAAAGGGGCCGGGGAGGCGCAGGAAAAGAGCAAAAGGAAAGGGAGGAATCTCATGGGCGATGAACCTGCTCGATGACGCGAAGAAGGTTGCCCCCCCAAAGCTTCTCAAGATCCGCCGGCGCGTACCCGCGACGCAGCAACTCGACCGTGAGGTTGGGAAGCTCGTTGGCCGCCCGACAACCGGCAAGCTGCTGGTTGCCATCGCCGTCGAAGTCGGAGCCAATGCCGACGTGGTCGATGCCCACGAGACGAACAACGTGGTCAATGTGCGCGACAGCATCAAGCAGGGAGGCCTCGCGGCCCTTGGCCAGGAAGTGAGTGTAGAGACAAATCTGAACAACTCCGCCCTTGGAAGCTAACAGACGGAGCTGATCGTCAGTGAGGTTGCGAGGATGGGAGCGGAGGGCGCGAGCGGAAGAATGGGAGGCGATGACCGGACGAGCGCTGTGAGCAAGGATGTCGCGGAAGGTCTCCGCGCCGGCATGAGAGACGTCGATGACCAGGCCAAGGCGGTTCATTTCGGCAACTACCGCGCGACCAAAAGGACTTAATCCCCCGTGCTCGGAATCACCCTCGGCAGAGTCACAAATGTCGTTGCTGCCGTTGTGACACAGGGTGATGTACGTGACCCCCATCTCCTTGAAAAGGGCAAGGTTGGAAAGATCCTTGCCGATGGCATAGCCGTTTTCAATGGCCAGGAAGACGCCCTTCTTGCCCTCGCGCTTGAGACGAGGAAGATCAGCCGGGTCGCGGACGATGGCCAGATCATCAGGATGCATGGCGACCTGCTCCCCGATCTGACGAAGGATGGCAACGGCCTCGGCAGTGGCGCGAGCAGAACTCTCCGGGTCGCGCTTGCCCTGTGGCAAGTAAGCAACCATGAAAACCGCGTCCACAAGTCCCTCGCGGAGACGAGGAAGGTCTACCTTGACCCCCTCGCGACGCTCGGCAATGTCAAAACCGGGGACGAACTTCATGGGGGTGTCGCAATGCGAGTCAATGATCAGGGCAGCAGCATGAAGGGCCTTGGCTCGCTTGAAGAGAGCGGCCTCGCCGACAAAGTGCTCGAATAACTTGAGCATCTCGCCACCGTCCAGGAAAGCAGCGCGTTCGGGATGCCACTGAACGCCCATCATGCGGTAGAGGGGATAGGCCTCAATGGCCTCAATGACGCCGTCGGAAGCCGTGGCCGCGACAGCAAAGTCAGGAGCAGGCTCCTTGATGGCCTGATGATGGTAGGAGTTGACAACGAGGGTGTCGCGAGCAAAGAGGGCGCGCAGGACGGAGTTGGGAGCAAGACGAACCGTGTGCGTGCCGTGCCCGGCAGGGGTCTCCTGGCGATGCTTGAGGCTGCCGGGAACCTGCACGAGGATGTCTTGATGATTCTTTCCACCAAAGGCAACGTTAAGGAGCTGATGACCACGACATATTCCCAAGATGGGAAGCTGACGGTTTGCCGCGAGACGGGTGAGAAGAAGGTCGTAACGATCGCGCTCGACGTCCACCTGACCCAAAGTGGGTAAGGGTTCTTCACCACTGTACAAGGGACTGACGTCTACCCCCCCGCTAAGAAGCAGGCCGTCGAGACGAACAACAATGGCCTGAAGCGCAGCGGCGTCGCTCGTGAGAGGAATCAAAAGAGGGATGCCGCCGGCCCGAAGAATGGAACGGACATAGTCGTCGTGGATACTGGAAGCGCCCGCGGCGGAGTTGGCAGAAATGCCAATAAGTGGCCGAGAATCAACAGTCACGCAGGCGTCAACGGCCTGCCGGATGTCAGCCGGGAAAATGAGCATGTTCATGACGTATATTAATAAGGTAACCATGTCGAATATTTTCACTTCAACCCCGCGGCCGAAGTCGTTGTTTAAACGCGCACGAAGATATGACGAAAATAACTACATTTGCAACCCATTCCGAGTAATAAAATTTAAAACGAATCAATGAGCGAATTTAAACGAACACTGGTGACTACCGCGCTACCGTACGCGAATGGTCCGGTGCACGTGGGACACCTCGCCGGGGTGTACGTGCCGGCAGACATCTACGCCAGATACCTCAGACTGAAAGGAGAAGAGGTGCTGCTGATCGGAGGATCAGACGAACACGGCGTGCCTATCGCGATCAAGGCCAGGAAGGAAGGCGTTAGCCCCAAGGCAATTATCGATCGATACCACGAGATGATCAAACAGGCGTTCGCCGAGCTGGGCATCTCCTTCGACGTCTACTCGCGGACAAGTTCACCCGTGCACCACGAACTCGCTTCCGACTTTTTTAAGAAGTTGCACGACGACGGGAAGTTCGTACAACGCTCCTCGATGCAGTTCTACGACGAGGCCGCGAAACAGTTTCTGCCCGACCGGTATATCGTTGGCACTTGCCCGCATTGCGGGAATGAACGCGCTTACGGGGATCAATGCGAGGCATGTGGTACGAGCTTGAACGCGACGGATTTAATACACCCGCTCTCGGCAATCACCGGAAATGTCCCGGAATTGAAGGAAACGACACACTGGTACCTGCCCCTGGACGAGTACGAGAATTGGCTGAAAGAGTGGATACTGAAAGAACACGAGGAGTGGAAACCCAACGTGTACGGGCAGTGCAAATCCTGGCTGGATAGCGGTTTGCAACCGCGGGCCGTGACGCGAGATCTCGACTGGGGAATTCCCGTGCCGCTGGATGATTGTGAAGGTAAGGTGCTCTACGTCTGGTTTGATGCACCCATCGGCTATGTCTCCGCGACCAAGGAACTTACCCCGGAATGGGAAACCTACTGGAAAGACCCGGAAACGAGAATCGTGCACTTCATCGGTAAGGATAATATCGTCTTCCATTGCATCATCTTCCCCGCCATGCTGAAGGCCGAAGGGACTTATAATCTGCCGGATAATGTGCCAGCAAACGAGTTTCTCAACCTGGAAGGCGAGAAGATCTCCACCACGCGAGACTGGGCAATCTGGCTGCACGAGTACCTTGTTGATTTTAAGGACAAACAAGACGTGCTCCGCTACGTGCTCACCGCGATCGCCCCGGAAACAAAAGATAGCGACTTTACCTGGAAAGACTTCCAAGCGCGTAATAATAACGAACTTGTGGCGATCTACGGGAATTTCGTCAACCGTGCCCTCGTGCTGACAAGGAAGTATCACGATAACCGCGTGCCGGCGCGAGGCGAGGTGACGGAAAGGGATAAGGAGGTGATGGAGGAGATCAACAAGAGCGTCGAAAGGGTGGAAATGTGCCTGAATACGTTCCACTTCCGCGACGCTCTGCGAGAGGCGATGGGACTGGCGCGGACCGGGAACAAGTACCTGGCCGATACCGAACCGTGGAAGATCGCCGAGAAGGAACCGGACCGCGTGGCTACGGTGCTGAATGTCTGCCTGCAAGTGGCCGCAAGCCTCTCGACACTGATGGAGCCTTTTATGCCCTTCTCCTCGGCGCGTCTGAGGGAGTTTATGGCCATCGACCCCGTCGCCTGGAAGGATATGGGGATGAATGCAGTAGCCGCCGGACATGCGCTGGGAGAAGGCGGATTGTTGTTCGAAAAGATTGAAGACAAGACGATCCAAATGCAGGTGGATCGGCTTGAAGAGAAAAAGAGAAGACTCGCCGCACGCGAGACACAAAGCGCTCCCGCCAAGGAAGATGTATCCATCGACGACTTTGGAAGGATGGACATCCGGGTCGGAACCGTCGTGGCCGCGGAGAAGGTCGCCAAGACAAAGAAATTGATGCGGTTGACGGTGGATATGGGGACGGAACAACGAACCGTCGTCTCCGGCATCGCCGAGCAGTTTTCCCCCGAAGAAGTGACGGGGAAACAGGTGTGCGTGGTGGCGAATCTGATGCCCAGGATGCTCAAAGGGATCGAGTCTAAAGGAATGATCCTGATGGCCGAAGACCCCGACGGGAAGCTTTCTTTCGTTGCTCCGGACAAGGCCGTCGAACCGGGAGCGATCGTGCGATGAGTCCCCGCGAGAGGTGACAAACTGTTGAGGTTTCCGCAAAAACGACTTGGAAGTTACTCCCGAACAATTACCTTTGCAACGGTTTTTAAATGATTTGTTATGGCTATAGGATGGATCGTACTGGGAATCGCGGCGCTGCTCGTAATCTATTGCGTCGCTAAGTATAACGCGCTGGTGCGCTTTAGGAATAATCGAGAGAACGCGTTCGCGAATATCGACGTGCAACTGAAACAACGACACGACTTGATTCCACAACTCGTGGCCACCGTCAAAGGGTACGCGAGCCACGAGAAAGAGACCCTCGAAAAGGTTATTCGCGCGCGAAATGACGCCGTTAGCGCACAAGGTATCAACGAGAAGATCGCCGCCGAGAACGTGCTGACGTCCGCTCTCGCCGGATTGAAGGTGACTCTCGAGGCTTATCCCGACCTGAAGGCAAACACGAATTTCTTGCAATTGCAAGAGGAAGTCGCCGATGTGGAAAATAAACTGGCTGCCACAAGGCGCTTTTTCAATTCCGCGACCAAGGAATTGAATTATGCCGTGGAGAGTTTTCCCTCGAATATCATCGCCGGCATGTTCGGGTTTCATAAGGAAACGATGTTCGATCTCGGCGCCGCGGGACGAGAAGAGGCCGAGAAAACCCCACAAATTCAGTTTTAAACCGTGCAGTACGTCGGGATAGAAACCCAACGAGTTCGCAACAATGCCTATTCGGTGTTGCTGCTTCTCGCGTTTCCGTGCCTGATCGTATTCCTCACCTTTTTGTTTGCCTATCTGCTCGTTTGGGCCGGCAGCAAGGAACAGGTGAATGAAACCGCCTCCCCGATGGAGATGGCTTCCGCGTTTACCTGGGCGGCGCTGCCCTACGTGGTCGGGGGAGTCTCGCTGTGGTTTGTTATTGCTTATTTCGCTAACACCTCCATCATTAACGCGGCTACCGGCGCCCGCCCCCTGGAACGAAAGGAGAATAAACGGGTGTATAATCTCGTGGAGAATTTGTGCGTGTCGCAAGGGATGACGATGCCGCGCGTGAATGTGATCAACGATGATTCACTGAATGCTTACGCCAGCGGCGTGAATGCACGCACTTACGCGGTGACACTTACAACAGGAATCATTAGGAAACTGAATGATGACGAGTTGGAAGGAGTGATCGCTCACGAGCTTTCCCATATCCGGCACAGGGACGTGCGCCTGCTGATCGTTTCTATCGTTTTCGTGGGTATCTTCGCCATGCTGGCCGGAATGGCCCAAAAAGCGCTCCTTTATTCTACCGCTTACCGGGGCAACAAGAAAAATAACGGGGCGGTGCTCCTTATTATATTGATCGTGGTGGCTGTGATCGGTTATTTTTTCGCAAACCTGACGCGATTGGCGATCTCCCGGAAACGGGAGTATATGGCAGACGCCGGCGCCGCCGCCATGACAGGGAAGCCGCTGGCCCTCGCCTCCGCTCTCCGGGCCATTTCCGCGGACCCGGACGTGGAGGCGGTAAAACGAGATGATGTGGCGCAACTTTTTATCGAACATCCGTCCAGGAAAAACGCCCTCAGCGGGTTGTTTGCTACTCACCCGCCCATCCAAAAGCGTATCGAGGTACTGGAGCAGTTCTGACGGGGCGTGTTCGGAAGTTAGCGGGGAGGGAGGAATGTAATTGTGCCGTAGAGCGGAAACGCCCTACGGCACAATTGCGTCGGGCCGCTAAAGATTGTAAAAGGTAGTGAACGCCTTGATCATGTAAGCGTGGTCTTTTACCCCCGCGGTCTCCCGCACGGAGTGCATTCCCCACATCGGATTGCCGACGTCTACACCGCGCATCTCCATTTGCGACAGCAGGAGATTGCCCAGCGTCGATCCTCCCGCCATGTCGGAGTGATTCACGAAATGCTGGCACGGAACGCCGGCCTCCCTGCAAACGGTCTCGAATACCGCGGCCGAATCGCCGTCCGTCACGTACTTTTGGTTGGCATTGAACTTGATAACCGGTCCGCCGTTGATGACAGGGTGGTTCGTCGGGTCGTGTTTCTCCGCGTAATTCGGGTGGAGGGCGTGCGCCATGTCGGCTGAGATCATAAACGAGTGGTGGATGGCCCTGTAAAGATCCTCCGGAGACCCGCCCATCCCGAAAACAATCCGCTCGATGATCGTGCGCAAAACCGGCGAGGCAGCTCCCTGCTTCGTCCCGCTCCCCACTTCCTCGTTGTCGAAGATGGCCAACACGCGCGTGCGACGCGGACGCTCACTCGCTCCCACAAGGGCCTTTACCCCGGCATGAACCATCGCGAGGTCGTCCAATTTGCCGCTGGAGATAAACTCTTCGTTGAGGCCGCAGAGATGTCCCCTCGCGTGCTCGTGGAGGGTCAGGTCGAAATCGAGAATATCCTCCTCCGGCACGTCAAGTTCTCTGGCTACCAGCCGCAACAAGAAGCGTTCTTTCTCGAAATGCTCGTTGATCATTCCCAGGACTGGCAGCATATCCTTCTGCTTGCTTAGCGGGTTTCCCTGCTCGTTGACCGCCCGGTTGAAGTGGATCGCGAGGTGGGGAATCACGAGCAACGGGCGATCAAAATGCACGAGACGCGTCTTCGGTTGCAAGGGACTTTTCCCCTTGAGTAACACCCGTCCAGCGAGGGAGAGCGGACGGTCGAACCACGTGTAGAGGATCGGGCCGCCGTAGACCTCCGTGTTTAGTTTCAGGTATTTCCCCGCCACCGGAATTTCCGAGTTCGGCTTCACGCGGAAGGTGGGAGAGTCGGAATGCGCGCAAATCAGGCTGAAACCGTCCTTCGCGTGATCCCCGCGGCCGATCTCGAAAGCGAACAGGGAGGAGTCGTTCTGCGTCACCATGTATTTTCCTCCCTTTTCGAGCGCCCACGGATCGCCCTGGGAAAGAAGGAGAAAACCTTGTTCCGTCAACTCTTGTTTGACGTTCGTCACTGCGTGATAATTCGCGGGACTCTTGTGGATAAAATCAATTAAGTCGTTAGCAAGTTTCTGTTCCATACCTATGTTATTGTTTTATTTAACATCCACCTTCCACTGGAAATCGGTATTTCCGTCGAGGATCATCTCGCGCACCCTCTTTCCGAACACGATGAACGGAGGGACAAGCATCGAAGGCTTGTTATATTCCATCGCCTTTCCCGATTCGACGCACGCGATCGCCCCCCCGGTCGCCTCGACAATCACCTGGCCGGCCGCCACATCCCACTCCGAACAAGGCCCGAACTTGGGGAGGAGGTCGATCTCGCCCTTGGCCATCATGCAATATTTGGAAGAAGCCCCCAGAGGCACGATCTCTACCTCGCGGCCCCTCTCCTGCAAGTGATCAATATACTGCAACTCCTTCTCCGTAACGTGGAAACGACTCACGGCAATCCTCAGCTTTCCTGTTCGCGGTCGCGGTTGCAGCATCTCCGTCCGTCCGTCCCTGCTGATAAAGCACCCTTTCCCGCGTAGCCCCCACAGAATTTCTCCGTCGGAAATCACGTTAATCATCCCGAAGACGGGCTTTTTGCCCTCGATCAGGGCAATATTCACGCAAAAACGCCCGATTCGATGAATAAATTCCTGCGTCCCGTCCAGCGGATCAACGATCCACAACCTTTTCCAGGCGGAACGCGAGCGATAATCGGGCAACTCGGACTCCTCGCTAATGACCGGAATCTGTGGGAAAAGCCTCTTTAACTCCGATACGATGTGGCGATTCGAGGCTTTATCGGCGTCTGTCAACGGAGAGAAGTCCTTTTTCAACTCGGTGGCAAATTCTTGTGAACGGTAGTATTCACTTATCATTTCCCCCGCTTTCTCTGCAATACACTGTACTTCAGTGATGTCTTTTTCGTCGATGATCATGTCTGGTTCTATTTTTTCCATCGCTTAAAGCTACGAAATAATCTCTATCCTCTCCGCCGTAATCATATAAATTAATATATAGACAGGATGTTTCACCACACTGTAAGCTGTTATGTGCCTTATGCTGACAATTTAGAAGTAAAAGCGGCGATTATTTTAAGAAAAGTACGTCTGAGATATTAGTCATTATTAACTACGCAAAGAAGTTTTTTTAACACAAAACATGATGGTCCTCCCCGTAAAGCGCCTTACCTTTGTCACGTCAAAACAATTAGAGATTTTTCATAAGTTTGTATGGTTTAGGTTAGTAGTTAGTAATGCAATCTTAAGGGACGATGTGAATCGTCCCTTTCTTTATTTTGTGAAAAATCACGAGGGAACAAATATACGACTTCGTTCCCCGAAGTCAGGAAAAGTCCCTTACTTCGCGCACGAAAAATCATGAAACACATGGAAGGAATCATCGAAATTGAAGGAATGGAATTCTTTGCTTATCACGGCTGTTACGAAGCGGAACGCGTCGTGGGAAACAAATTCCTCGCGCATGTCTCGTTGGTCGCCGATTGCGACAAGGCTTCTGTCAGTGATGACATTCGCGATGCGTTGAACTATCTCTCCGCGTACGAGATCGTCGCCCGCGAGATGAAAATCCCCTCTCGCCTGCTGGAGCATGTCGCCCGGCGTATCCTCGACGCCCTTCACGACGCTTTTCCCGAACTCCTCCGCGCGACCGTCAAGATCTCCAAGCTCAATCCCCCGCTGGGAGGGAAAATCGCGGCGAGCAGCGTCACGCTTTCAAAATAATTCGGGAGACTCTTGCGCGTGTCGAATAATCCGCCTAATTTTGCCCAGCAAAATCGCGACAGGGTCGGTTGGCCGAGCGGTTAGGCAACGGTCTGCAAAACCGTGTACAGCAGTTCGATTCTGCTACCGACCTCAGGTGACGACCACTTCATTCGGGTGGTCGTCTTTCTTTTATGCCATTGACACATGCAATTGACTCCCGAATTGATCGAATTCATCCGCTCGCACGAGCAAGACGCGACGGATCGCTTGCTCCTCTCTGCCAGCAAGTACCCCGGCGTGGAGATGCCCTTCGTCGTCGAGCAGATCATCGCCCGGCAGGCGGCGCGGGAAAAACTCCCGACGTGGCACGCGGAACGACGCGTGGTCTACCCCTCTCGCCTCGCCGTTGAACAGGCTTCCTCGGAGATTACCGCCAGATACAAACAACGACTCCTCGTCGGGGAGACCGCCTGCGACCTGACCGGCGGGCTTGGCTCGGATGCCTATTACCTCTCCCGGGCGGCGCGGGAAATGATTTACGTCGAGCGAGATCCCGCTTGCTGTCGCGCCGCGCGGGACAACTTCGAGGTGTTGAACGTAGCGAACGCCCGCGTGCTCCGCGAGGACGCGGGCAACGTCGCGGGCACTGTCGCGGTCGACACCTTTTATATAGACCCCTCCCGCAGGACAAAGGAAAACAAGCGCGTCTTTACCCTCGCCGATTGCGAACCGGACGCGCTCCAGTTGAAACCGTTGCTGCTGGAACGCGCCCGTCGCGTCATCGTGAAATGTTCCCCGATGCTCGACATTGTCGAAACGCTCCACTTTTTCCCCGAATGCGAGGAGGTGCACGTCCTGGCGGTAAAAAACGAGTGCAAGGAGTTGCTCCTTATCCTGGGCAAGGAATACCGGCCCGGGCAGGCTATCCTCCACGCTGTCAATATCACTGCCGGCGCGGAGCAGCGCCTCTCTTTTACCCGGCAAGAGGAGCAGGAGGCCGTTCCCGAGCAGGCGACCGTCGTCCGGGCCTTCCTCTACGAGCCGAACAGCGCGCTCCTGAAAGCCGGCGCTTTCAAGACCGTCGCCACGCGCTTTCGCGTCGAAAAGTTGCACCCGCGCGGCAATCTCTATACCTCTGACAACCTTATCACTGACTTCCCCGGAAGGATCTTCGCCGCGGACGAGGTCGTCGATTTTTCGGGGAAGGCCCTCAAGCTTCTCGCCGCGCGCTACCCGAAGGCGAACATCACTGCGCGCAATTTCACGCTTCCCGTCGCCGCGCTGCGCGAGAAAAGCGGCATCAAAGAGGGCGGAGACGTCCATTTGTTCGCCACGACCCTCGCGGGACGGGGAGGGGTGCTACTCCTTTGTCATAAAGTAGTATAGGGGGGATGATCTCGCTATGCCGGATCGAACGGATCATCGCGGGACGTTGGCAGATCACGCGAATCGAAGGCTCTAAGGCCGTCCGTTTTCTACCTTCAAACCCCGGAAGTTTGAGTTCAAACCCCGGAAGTTTTACTTCAAACCCCGGAAGTTTTACTTCAAACCCCGGAAGTTTTACTTCAAACCCGGGAAGTTTTACTTCAAACTCGGGAAGTTTTACTTCAAACTTCAGGAATTTGAATTCAAACTCGGGAAGTTTTACTTCAAACTCGGGAAGTTTGAATTCAAACTTCAGGAATTTGAATTCAAACTCGGGAAGTTTGAGTTCAAACTTCAGGAGTTTTACTTCAAACTTCAGGAGTTTGAAGTCAAAAAGCCGCCGTTGACACTCAAGATGTTGGCGTGGGAATGAAATCTTGAGAGGCCTGAGTTCAGTCGTTCGGGCCGGTAATATCCGTTGCTCGCTCGCGCCGTCCAAGAGTCGGGATCCGGGGAAAATGACGGGGGGAGAGCGGGCAAAATCAGGAGGTATAACAAGCGTTACTTCCGGTTTGTTGTCTTTTGGTCTCTTCCTATAAATATTTTATAGCTCGCCGCCCGTCATGACGAATATTTTAAAGAGTAGTTATTTTATCGTCTAATTTTTCAAAATGTGCCGCGCACTTTTCTCCCGAAAACATTACCTTCGCGATTGACAAAAGGGAGAAACCTCGTAAATTTGCTGCTCGCGACACCGCGTTCGCGTCGTTCGCAAATGGAGAGGCTGCTGCCACAAAAACCGAAATCATATCACCAGTATGGACCAACACGCTTTCGAACATTTTGTCAGGCTCCACTCGGACGACCTACTCTACTACGTCCGGGGCTTTTTCTTGTCGAGGGAAGAAGCGGAGGAGATCGTGAGTGACGTGTTTTTCGAGGTTTGGCAGAACAGGGAGAAAATAGACGAGATTGTTCACCCGAAAGCGTGGCTGGTCACGATCGCCCACAATAAAACCATCTCCCACTTGCGGAAGAAAAAACATGAGAGGAACACGGTCTCGTGGGAGGAAGTGGGGGATCATGTCGTCTCCGGTAACTTGCAAACTCCCGATGAACAGATTATTAGCCAGGAGAACATGGATCGGATCAACAGCGCTATCAGTACCCTTCCTTCCAGGTGTCATCAGGTGTTCGTGCTTGCCAAAATAGAGAGAGTACCTTATAAAGAGATCGCGTCCATGCTTGGCATTTCCGTCAAGACAATCAATATACATGTCTCCAATTCTTTGCGCCTGATCTCGGAAGCCCTGAAAAAGTAATTCAAAAAAACCTCAACCGCGAATAGGAGGTTTTGGTTCAATCTGCGTCTTACTTCAAAAAACTGACGTAGATGAACAACAGAGACGCGTTTGAGTCCTTATCGTCCCGCCCGCGTGGTCGCTTCACGGGTGTGGGTGAGTGTTTTATAAAACCAGACGCGAAGAACGAGGACGAGCCTCGGAGTTCGTCATTTTCGCAAACTGGACGACGTGTCGGAAAAGTGCTGCTCGCGAAAGGCGACCTCTACATGCAACAAAATATCAACCACTAAAAAACAGGAGGAGATGAAGAAAACGTAGTAACGGGAAAACGTCGGGCGGCGTCTCGGGACGCGGCGCGGCAGAAAGTAACTCTCATTGAACATCAAATGTTAACAACAAAAATCGGTACGAAAGTATGAAAAAGAACGTGACTTTAAAACAGAGGGGGGGATACTTGCTATCTCTCTATCTACTACTTGGTAGTTTTTTACTCGCGACGCCGCTTCGCGCCGCCGGCCTTCGCGCGGCGGATGAAGAGAAGGGCGCGCAAACACAGCAACAAGAAGATACCCGGATAAGAGCCACCGGGCAAGTGCTTGACGAGAACGGTCGGGGCTTGCAGGGCGCCAACATCCGGTTGAAAGACCAGCCCGGCGTGGGCACGGTCAGCGACGCGAGCGGCAACTTCTCGTTGCTGGTTCCTCGCGGCGCGGTGATTGTCATATCATTCACCGGCTACACCCCCGCGGAACAGACGATCAGGAACACCAACAGGGTGGTGGTTCGCCTTGCAGTTGACGACACGACACTGGAAGAGGTCGTCGTGGTCGGTTTCGGTAAACAGAAAAAGACGAGCGTGGTGGGAGCCGTGCAGACCATCAGTCCGGGCGAGTTGCGCGTACAGTCCAGCTCCTTGAGTTCGGCCTTCGCGGGCAAGTTAGCCGGGGTGATCTCCGTGCAGCGTTCGGGCGAGCCGGGCGCTGACGGCGCGAGCTTCTGGATACGCGGTATCTCCACGTTTGGCGGAGGTTCCACGCCCTTGATCTTCATTGACGGGGTGGAAGTAAGCACGGGAGACCTGGACGCGTTGCCTCCCGAGGTCATCGAGAACTTCTCCATCCTGAAAGACGCGGCGGCGACGGCGTTGTACGGTTCGAGGGGCGCGAGTGGCGTCATGCTCGTCACCACGCGCCAGGGCAAGACCTCGGAGAGAGCCAAGGTCAATATCCGCGTCGAGGGACAGATGACCCAGCCCACGCAAGTCATCGAGCTGGCCGACGGCGTGGACTACATGCGGATGTTCAACGAGGCCATCCTGACGCGCGTTCCCAACACCCCGTTGGCCAACCTGCCGTTCAGCCAAAGCAAGATAGACCACACGGCGGCGGGCGCCGACCCGTTGCTCTATCCCAACGTGGACTGGCAGGAGGTGCTCTTCAAGAATGCCTCCTACAACCAGACGGTCAACCTGAACGTGACGGGCGGTGGTTCGAAAGTCACCTACTTCCTCAACGCCACCGTCAACAACGACGATGGCATGTTGCGCAGCGACCCGCAAAACAAGTTTAACAACAACATACGCCAGCAACGTTACTCCCTGCAGGGAAATATCGTCGCCGACGTGACGCCGTCGACCAAGGTAGCCGTACGTCTCAACACCCAGATTCTGAACTACGGCGGATCGCACATCTCCTCGGCGACCCTTTACAGCGAGTTGTTCGACACCCCGGGCGTGCTCTTCCCGGCCTACTACCCGGACATGGACGGCGATCGCATCCGATTCGGTAACAAGTACGGCGGTCCTCACCCGCAGGACGGCAGCATACCCCTTTACCACAACGTCTACGCCCAGATGGTGCGCGGGTACAGCGAGCGCAACACGAACACGACCATCGCGTCGTTCGACGTGGTACAGGACTTGCGGAAGCTCACCCCCGGTCTTTCCATCAAAGGCTTGATGTCGTTCAAGAACTGGAGTTCCACCACGGTTACCCGCGAGTTCCAGCCGACCTTCTACGAGGTGGATCCCGACAAGCTCGCCGCCACCCCCGACGCTGCCTACTCGACAGACCTGCTCTCCTCGAACCTGAACGCGGGGCGGAATGCCCTGAACACGGCCACGCCGAGCGTGTCGGGCGACCGGATGATGACCCTGCAATTCAGCGCCGACTACGCCCGCACCTTTGAGCAGCACGACGTCAGCGCCCTGGTGGTCTACCTCCAGAGGGACTACCACAACAACGCGCCCGGCAGCTTCCGCGACGCCTTGCCCACGCGCTACCAGGGCGTATCGGGACGCGTGACCTACGCTTACGACCGGCGCTACATGGCCGAGATAAACCTGGGTTACACCGGTTCCGAGAACTTCGAGGATGGCGAGCGTTTCGGTCTCTTCCCGGCCTTCGCGGTGGGATACAACATCTCCAACGAGACCTTCTGGGAGCCTGTCGAGCACATCGTCACCAACCTGAAGTTGCGCGGTTCCTACGGCATCGTCGGGAACTCGAGCATCAGCGGTTCCCGTTTCCCCTACCTGACGGAGGTCAGCCTGTCGGGTCGCAGCTTCCAGTTTGGCTCCGTGGACGCCCGCACCTCCAAGTCGGGAGCCACCATCTCGAAGTTCGGCGCCACCGGCGCACACTGGGAGGAAGGGAAGAAACTCAACGTGGGTATCGACCTGGAGCTGTTCCGTTCGCTCTCGATCACCGCTGACGTTTACCGGGAGAACCGCGACGGCATCTTCATGCAATACCGCACCATCCCCACCGAGTCCGGCATCGTCGGCAACATCCCGTATGCCAACATCGGGAAGGTAAGGAACGAGGGCTTCGACGTCTCCGTTGACTACAACAAGGCGTTCCTCGACAACGAACTGCGGCTCTCCCTGCGGGGCAGCTTCACCTACGCCAAGAACACGCTGATCGACCGCGACGAGCCGCCGTACGACGAGTACAACAAGCACCAGTCCGACCTCGGTAAGCCCCTGAACCTGGCCAAGGGATACATTGCCGACGGCCTCTACTCCTACGACGACTTCGACAGGGACAACAACGGCGTCTACACCCTGAAGGCAGGGCTGCCGCAGAGCAACTACAACGTCCAGCCGGGTGACATCAAATACCTCGACCTGAACCGGGACGAGCGATTGGACGACAACGACCAGACCCGCATCGGCAACCCCACCACCCCGCAGATCGTCTACGGTATCGGCGCCTCGGCCTCCTACAAGGGCTTTGACATCTCCCTGTTCTTCCAGGGCGCGGCCAAGACCAGCTTAATGATGAGCGGCATCCATCCCTTCGGCACCATGTACACGCAGTTGTACCAGTTCATTGCCGACGACTACTGGTCCGAGGGCAACCCGAACACCAACGCGGCCTACCCCCGTCTGGTCTCCGGCGTGGCTGACCACAACAACTTCCAGACCTCCACCTACTGGCAGCGCGACGCCTCCTTCGTCCGTCTCAAGAACGCCGAGATCGGCTACACGTACTCCTTCGCCCGCGTCTACGCGGCCGGGAGAAACCTGCTCACGTTTAGTAAATTCAAACACTGGGACCCGGAAGTCGGTGGTGGTCGAGGACTCTCCTATCCCCCGTTGCGCACGGTCTCGGTCGGTTTACAACTCAACTTTTAACTCCTAACACACGAGAATATGAAAAAGAGAAACATCTGGTCATGTCTGCTTGCCGGACTACTGTTGACCTCCTGCAACTTCCTGGACATCGTCCCCGACGACACCCCGGCGGTCTCGGACGCCTTCAAGAACGAGAACACTGTGGAGGGCTTCCTCTACACCTGCTACTCCTACCAGTACGACTACTTCGACTTCCGCGGGTCCCCCGGACTGGCCACCACCGACGAGATGGTATGCGCCTACCACTGGACAGCGCAGTGGTTCGGCTGCGTCGAGTTTAACTCCGGCACGTACAATTCCGGTAACCCGCTGATGAACCCCTGGGGCGGGTTCAGCTACTACAACTACTCCTCCCCCAGCGTCTACCAGGGCATACGCCAGTGCTACATCTTCCTCAACCACATCGAGGAGGCAAAGCCCGTCACCGTCACCCAGGAGGACTTCGACGTCCTCAAGGCACAATGGAAGGGAGAGGCCAAGTTCCTGATCGCCTACTACCACCAGCTGCTCCTGCAGTGCTACGGACCCATCATCTTCATCGAGGACGAGACCGACGGCAAGTACCCCCGCCTGACCATCGACGAGAGCGTCAACAAGATCGCCGCCATGTACGACGAAGCCATCAAGCTGTTGCCGCCCACCCGCACCCAGCGTTCCGAGTACGGCCGCGCCTCGCAGACCATCGCCAAGGCCATGAAGGCAAAGCTCCTGCTATACGCCGCCAGCCCCCTCTTCAACGGTAACACCGACTACGCCGACCTCAAAGACAAGGACGGCGTCACCCAGCTCATCCCCCAGACCCCCGACAAGAGCAAGTGGCAGCGCGCCATGCTCGCCGCCGACTCCGCCATCCTCTTTGCCAGGAACCAGGGCTTCGACCTCTACACCCACACCGGCGCCGACCCCTTCCGCGAAGACCCCAACGTGAAGAAATACACCAAGGACTTCCGCCAGGCATACCTCAACTGCCGCATGGTGCTCGTCGACGACTGGAACAAGGAGATCATCTGGGCAAACACCCGCAGCGAGGGCAGCGCAAACAGTGTCCAGCGCCACGCCGTGCCCAAGGGCATCGACTCCCGCCTGGGAGCCAGTGACCCCGTCGGAGCGCTCGCCGCCACTCTCACCGCCGCCAAGATATTCCACACCAAAAACGGCCTACCGCCCGAAGAAGACCCCAACCTCGGGTATACCTGGGACGCCGCGGGACGCATGACCGTCCCCGCCGGCGAGGAGACCTGCAACCTCCACCTCAACCGCGAGGCCCGCTTCTACGCCGCCATCGGCTTCGACCGCGGTCCCTACGAGTTCAACCAGGACTCCACCTACCAGCTCAAGCTCAAAAACGGGGAAAAGAACGGCATGGTGGCAAAGAACACCGACCACCTCTACAGCGGCTACGCCCTCAAGAAAATCATCGACCCCGACGGCACGTCACGCGCCGCCTCGTGGCAATACCAGCAATACAGCTACCCACTCATCCGCCTCGCGGACCTCTACCTGCAATACGCCGAGGCCTGCGCCGAGTTCCAGGGTTCCCTCGACGCCAAGGCGCAAGACTACCTCGGACGGGTAAGAGCGCGCGCGGGCCTCGACATGGCCTACTTCAACGGCAAAAGCGGTGACGCGCTCGTCAAAGCCGTACGCCGCGAGCGCATGATCGAGATGATCTACGAGTCGCAATGGTACTTCGACCTCCGACGCTGGAAAGACGCCCTCGCGTGGTTCGCCCCCGACCGCGCCGGCATGTGGGGACTCAACGACGAGGGAACCACCAACGCCACCTTCTACCAGGAGACGCAACTCATCCTCCAACCCTTCGTGTTTGAAAAGAGAAACTACCTCCTCCCCATACAGGCTTCCTACGTTAACGCGAACGAAAAACTGGTACAAAACACCGGGTATTAACCTCACAACACATCAACCATGAAACAAGCAATACACGCCCTCGTCATCGCCGCCGCCCTATTCGCGGCATGTGCCGACGACGCCAAACCGGTCATACCGGTCGCGAACATCACCGTCGCCGAGGCCGCCGACGGCAACCTCGCCCTCAAGGAACTGCAGACACTGCAACTCACCGCGACAGCCCTGCCCCTCGACGCCACCTATCGCAGGGTACTCTTCGAGAGCAGCGACGACCAAGTATTCACCGTCCTCCAGACCGGCGTCCTCGCGGGCGTCGGCCGGGGAACGGCCACCCTGCGCGTCTTCGCGGCCGACGGTAGCGGCGTATCCATCGACATCGCCGTCGACGTGGACTACAAGGCATCCGTCACCAACGTCCGCACCCCCGGCACCCTCGCGTCCCTCACCGCCAACCTCGCCACCGCGCAACTCGAAGTAGCAGGAACCCTCAACGCCGACGACATCGCCGCGCTTGCCGCCCTCGCCTCCGCGAAAGCCCTGACAAGCATCGACCTGTCGCTCGTCTCCTCCATCCCCGGCAACACCCTCAAGGCAGCCTCCGGCAGCCTCTTCGAAAACGCCGGCAGCCTCGCGACCTTCGTCGCGCCACTCACCATCACGGCCGTCGGAGACCGTTGCTTCGACGGCGCGCCCGCCCTCGCCACCGTCAAGCTGCCGGCATCCACCGCCTCCATCGGCGCGCGAGCATTCGCCGGGGTCACAACCCTCGCCTCCCTCGTCCTCGACGCCGCGACCCCGCCGACCCTCGCCGACGACGCTTTCGAGGGCGTCGCGCTGGCCGACGTCAACCTCGCCGTCCCCGCCGCCGCCTTCGATGCCTACCGCGCGGCAGACGTCTGGAAGAAGATGACCATTAACGGTGCGGCGCCGGCCGCCGAAGTCTACGACATCCCGGCCGCCGCCGGCGACGGGCAGTGGATCACCATACCGCTCGCAGAACCCCTCCTGCTCTCCGACTCCTGGAAGATCGAGGCCGTCAGCACCCACTCCACCTACAACCCATCCACCTTCACCGGGAAAACCTTCAACACCTGGGGATGCCACCTCTTCAACATCGAATACACGGGCACCGTCAACGCCGGCTTCATCTCCGGCAACGGCATCCCCTTCGAGTTCTACTTCGGCGGACCCTCCCAGGGAGGTACCAAGATCGGAGCCATCGGCCGCGGCAACTGGAACTCCACCACCCACACCCTCCCCTCGCCGCAGGTCACCCTCAACACCCCCGTCACCATCACCCTTTCCAGTGACGGCTCCGGCGGCGTCGCCTGCACCGTCCACAACATCGGGGTCAACGGCGGCGCGCCCGTCGACTTCAAGACCATCACCGGCCCCACCAGCGTCACCGCGGTCAAGGCAGCCTTGCCCGTGCCAACAAAGGTAACCGTGACAAGAAGATAACGCGTGCCACGCGACAAGAACACTACAAAAGGGGGCGAGGTCTCAACACCTCGCCCCCGCTTCGTGCCCCGCGCGCTCGCCCGCCGCGGCAACGTTGCAACGCCGACCGTTGACGCCCGTCAACGATGACCGTTGACGCCCGTCAACGCCGACCGTTGACGCTCGTCAACGACGCCCGTTGACGCTCGAGTAACGCCGCGTTAAATAAACGACCGCGTCAACCATGTACCTTAAAACAACATATACCATGAAGAAAATCATTGCCCCCGTCCTCCTCGCCCTCCTCGCCGCCTGCTCCGGCGACGACCTGCACGGCGTCAACCCCAACCTCCCGCCAAGACCCGGAGTATTCAACCCCACGGTGCTGTTCACCGACCAGTCCTGCACCGAGCTGCGCGAGGGCGTCACCCCCGCGTTCGTCGACTCCGTCTGCACCGTCGCCTTCTACAAGGAGATCGCCCTGGCGATGCTCGACGGCACGTACCCCGTCGAGTTCCGCGTCATGAACGTCGAACCACTCCCCGACCCCACCATCGACGCCACCCGCAATAAAACAGCGCGATACGGCGTCATGGACTACCCCGCGGGCATCTCCCTCTCCACCGGCGACACCCTCCGCGTCCTCGTCAGTGGCCTCGCCGCGGACGGCGCCGCCTCGCTCAAGGTGCAAACCCTCACCACCGCGTCCACCGGCGGGTACAACTCCGGCCCCGACGCCCTGCCCCTCTCCAACGGCCTCAACACCTTCGTCGCCGCGCCCCTCCCCGGCGGGGGATACGGCCTGGCCTACATCCGCTACTACTACCCCAACGAGGCCGCCAAACCGGGAAACATCAAGATCAACATCCACGGGGGAGCCGTCAACGGATGCTACGACGTCCGCCGACACGCCAGCAGCGACTGGCCGCGGCTCATCAACGCCGCCGTTAACCCCTTCTTCGACGTCGTCGGGAAATACGCCACGGTCACCGCGCCCACCGCCTGGTTCAGGAAAAATACCGGCAACCGCGGCCAGGAACTCGTCGACGCCTACGACGCCGTCGTCTACCTCGAGTGGCGCTTCATGGGACTCCTCGACCCGCCACTCGGCTTCGGGGGAAAACACCGCACGCGCGCCTACTTCCACCACGAGGTCATGAACGCGGGCGTGGGCGCGTACGCCGCCGACTACCACACGGCATACCCCGGCGAGTACCTCACGCGCCCCGACGCCATCGTCGGGAGCGACGTGTGGGTCTTCGGACACGAGCACGGCCACGTCAACCAGACGCGACCCGCCTTCCGGTGGAACGGCATGGTGGAAGTGACCAATAACATCCAGGCCATGTTCCTCCGAACGCACGCCCGCGAACTGATCCCCAATACCCCCAATACCCCCCTGAACACGAACCTGCAAACGGTCGCCGACGCCGGGTACGTCAACACCTACGAACGAGCCTTCAACTGGTACTTCGGCAAGGATCGCCCCGCCGCTACCCCCACCCCGCACCACCGGAACGACAACAACGCCCACCTCTTCCACCAACTCGTCCCCTTCTGGCAACTCTACCTCTACCTCGACAATGTCCTCGGAAAAACAGGCACCCACGGCGCCGCCTTCTACGAAGACCTCTACGAGCACTACCGGAAACACGATACCGGCGTCGCCACCCGCACCGACGGACAACACCAACTCTACTTCGTCGAGCTGGTCTGCAAGACGGCGAACCTCAACCTGACCGACTTCTTCCAGAAGACCGGCTTCCTGCAACCCTGCTCCGACGGCAACTTCCTGGTGAGCGAGGCGATGGTCGAGGCCTCCATCAACCGCATCAAGGGATACCCGTCGCCCGCGCAGGCCATGGAATACATCACGGATGCCAACGCCGGGATATTCAAGGACAAACTGCCCCTGCAAACCGGGAACGCCGCGACAGTCAAGAACGGCGCCTTCACCGCGCGCCCCGACGGGTGGACAAACGCCGTGGCTTTCGAGGCCAGGGTGGGCGACAAGGACGGCGACCTCCGACGCGTCTATACCTCCGACAACGGCTTCACGTACCAGCCCTTCAGCAGCAACGGATTCTCCTTCGACCCCGCCGTCCACAAACTCTACGCCGTGGGACACGACGGGGAACGACGGGAAGTGCCGGTGAACGCCGCCTCGTGACGCGCCGGAAATCACTACCTTCGCGCCTGAATCGCACGCGCCGTGAACAAGACAAGCATCGCCATCGCCATCGCCCTCCTGCTCTCCCTCAACGCCGCGCCGCGCGACCGGGGAATCAAGGGACTCGCGCGACGAGTGACGAACAACACCGGACAGGATATCCTCATGGAAATCGCCCCCTCGCCCGACGGCAAGGACTTCTTCGAGATCGCGCCGCGGGAGGACGGGCGACTCCTGATCAGGGGCAATAACCCGACGAGCCAGGGCGCCGGCCTGAACTGGTACCTGAAGCATGTCGCCGGCATCCACCTCTCCTGGAATAACCCGACATGCACCCTCCCGCGACCCCTGCCACTCCCCGACGCGATCATCCGCGCGTCTACCCCGCTCCGCCTGCGATACTACCTCAATTATTGCACCTTCTCCTACACCACCGCCTTCTGGGACTGGCCCCGCTGGGAACAGGAACTCGACTGGATGGCCCTCCACGGCGTCAACCTCTGCCTCTCCATCACCGGCAACGAAACCGTCTGGCGAAACCTCCTCGCGCGCCTCGGCTACTCCCGCGACGAGATCAACGCCTTCATCGCCGGACCCGCGTACATGGCCTGGTGGCAAATGAATAACCTCGAGGGATGGGGAGGCCCGAACCCCGACGAATGGTACGAACAACAACAACGCCTGCAACAACGCGTCGTCGCCCGCGCCAAAGAACTGGGCATCGAACCCGTCCTGCCGGGATTCGCCGGAATGATGCCGGGCAACGCCGGAGAGAAACTCGGCTACAACGTCGCCAACCCCGGCGACTGGTGCACCTTCCCCCGCCCGGCATTCCTGCACCCCGACGACCCGAACTTCACCACCGTCGCCGCCATGTATTACCAGGAAATGGAAAAGCTCTACGGACAGGCAAAGTATTACGCCATGGACCCCTTCCACGAGGGAGGAAACACCAGCGGCGTCAACCTCGCCCGCGCGGGGCAAACCATCATGGCCGCCATGAAACAAGCAGCGCCCGGCAGCGCCTGGGTCATACAGGCATGGCAGGCCAACCCCCGCCCCGCCATGATCGATAGCCTGAACGCGCGCGACCTGATCATCCTCGACCTCTATAGCGAGAAACGACCGCAGTGGGGCGACCCCTCCTCGGAATGGTACCGCCCCAACGGCTACGGGAAACACGACTGGATATACTGCATGCTCCTCAACTTCGGCGGGCGCGTCGGGCTGCACGGAAGAATGACGCGACTGATCGACGGCTTCTACAACGCCATCCACCACCCCGCCGGGAAAACACTAGTCGGCGTCGGCGCTACCCCCGAGGGCATCGAAAACAACCCCGTGATGTTCGAACTGCTCTACGAACTGCCCTGGCGCGCCGAGAGATTTACCAAAGAAGAATGGCTCGCCGGGTACATCCCCGCCCGCTACGGAAAGCTCCCGCTCGCCGCGCGCGACGCGCTCCTCGCCGCGTGGCAACTCCTTGCCGACTACCCCTACGACTGCCCCGTCGACTATCCCGGCGAGGGCGCCGTCGAATCGCTCCTCTGCGCCCGCCCCCGCGTTGCCCCCTCGAAAGTCTCCGCGTGGGGATCCGCCCGACTCTTCTACGACCCTGCCCACACCCGCCGCGCCGCCGCCCTGATGCTCTCCGTCGCCGACGCCCTCGCCGGCAACAACAACTTCGAATACGATCTCGTCGACGTCCTCCGACAAGCCATCGCCGATGACGCCAACCGCCTCTCCGCGGAGATCGCCCGCGCCCACAGCGCCAACGACCTCCAACGCTTCCGCCTCCTGGCCGACTCTTTCCTCCTACACATCCGTTGCCAGGACGAACTCCTCTCCACCCGACGAGAATTTACCGTCGGCGCGTGGCTCGAACAGGCCAAGTCGCGCTCGAACGACCCCGCCCATCGCGCCCTCTACGAGTGGAACGCCCGCTCCCTCATCACCGTCTGGGGCAACCGCGAGGCTGCCGAACGCGGCGGCCTCCGCGACTACTCCCACCGCGAATGGAGCGGCCTCCTTTCCGACCTCTACTACCCCCGCTGGCAACAATTCTTCCACCACGCCGCCCTCGCCATGCAAGGCGTCTCACTCCCCCCTCCCGACTTCCCCGCCATGGAAGAATCCTGGACTCGCTCTTCCCACCCCTACTCCCCCCATCCCACCGCCCCCCCCATCCCCACCGCCTCAAAAATCTACCACCTCCTCTTCCCCACCCCCCAGTAGCTCCCCTCTCGTCCATAGCGAGTGGGGTAAGCGCGCGTAAAAAGAGAGGAGGATGCACTCGAAAGTGCATCCTCCTCGCGTTGTTCGGGGCAAGTCCCGTTAATTGATCAGCTGATCAGCATGGCAGAAGAAATCGCGCGGGCACATGCTGCTCCGCGGAGCCTCGCGAGTATCTCCAGGCCAAAGCCAAAGGCGAGACCCGGGCCTCGAGCGGTGATAAACTTACCGTCGACCGCGACGCCGTCGTCAACCACCTCGTGGCGCGGGGTTAGTAGCGATTCGAAGCCGGGATAACAGGTCAGGCGGAGTCGCCGCGGGATATCCAGTTTGGAGAGCACCACGGCCGGCGCCGCGCAGATTGCCGCGATCCACCCGTCGCGATCCGCGTGGGCCTGCAGCCACTCGATCAGCCGCGGCGTGTTGCCCAGCGTCTCGGCCCCGGGCATTCCCCCGGGCAGGATCAGTAGCGCGGCCTCCTCGCCTTCCACCTCTGCCAGCGTCGCGTCGGCCGCGAGCGTCAGTCCGTTTGCTCCCGTCACCTCCCGTCGCCCCTCGTGCACGGACGCCGTCACCAGGTTCATCCCCCCGCGCCGCAGGACGTCGATCGTCGTCACGGCCTCCACCTCCTCGAACCCGTCTGCCAGGAAAATAAATGACTTCTTCATGATTCGATGATTAAACCTTGGCCACCTTCTCGAGCCACCTCACCATGGAGAACATCGCGATCATCGAGATCCCGCAGGCGGCAACAAACACCAGCCAGCAACTCCACAGCGGCACGTTCACGTAAAGTATCCCGCCGATAAACAGCAAGAGATTACCCACTGCCGTGGCCGCCAGCCAGCATCCCTGCATCAATCCCTGCAGGTGGGGCGGCGCGACCTTCGAGACAAACGACAGCCCCAGCGGCGAGATAAACAACTCGGCCACCGTCAGGATAAGATACATCACCACCATCACCATCGGCGAGAGTCTCATCGTCTCCAGCGTCCCGGAACTCATCCCCTCCAGCGCGCTCTTGTCCGGCAGGGCCATCGAGCAAACCAGCAGGAAGAGGTACCCGATCGTCGCGATTCCCATCCCGATAGTGATTTTCTTTGGCGTCGACGGCTCCGTCCCCTTCTTACGCATCCTCTTAAACATAAGCATCACGAACGGTATCAGGAACACCACGAAGAACGGGTTAACGCTCTGGAAAAGTTCCGCGCCCTTGAGCCGCGTGAATCCAAGGTTGATATCGATCGCCTCCAGGTTAATGTAATCGCGGGCAAAATAAGTCAGCGAGTAGCCATTCTGGTGGAACGAAAACCAGAAGAATATCACCACGCCGAAGACCGCGAACAGCGCCCATATCCGTCTCCGGATCTCGTCGGCGCTTATCTTCACCTCCGCGGCGCTCATCTTCGCGACGGCCTCTTCCTGCGCGTTTGCCGGGTTCGGGAATATCTTCTTATTAAAGAGGTATATGACCAGCGAGATACACATGGCCCCGATAGCCGCCATGAAAGCGTACTGGAACCCGTGGTTAAAGACGTTCAGGTACTCGTTGCAGAACGTGGTCAGGTTGCCGACCTCCCCGTTGAGCGTGGCCCCTTCGGCGTAGACATGCAGGTTAGCGAGCTTCGTGGGATCCATCCCCGCGCCCTTGTCGAGGTACGCGTGGCACAATTCGGGCAACTTCGCGTTGTAATCAAAGTGATGCACGCCCAGCCACCAGTTCCTCAGCCCGACGGCAATCAGCGGGGCCACGATCGCGCCCACGTTGATAAACAGGTAGAAGATCAGGTACCCGGAGTCGCGAAAACGATCATACCGCTTCTTGTCCGCGTCGTACATCTGCCCCAAGAGCGCCTGAAGGTTCCCCTTGAACAGGCCGTTGCCGAAGGCGATCACCAGCAGCCCCAGGCACGTGAGAGACAGGTAAAGAGCCTGGTTCGGCACGGGCGTCGGCGTCGGGATCGCGATAATCAGGTAGCCGAGGGTCATCACCAGGATACCGGCGAGGATCGTCCCCTTGTAATTCTTCGTCTTGTCGGCAATCAGCCCCCCGATCAGCGCCAGCACGTAGATCGAGGCATAGAAAACAGAGTAAATGTAGCCGGTCGTCTTCTCGTCCAGACCGAACTTGGCGGAGATGAACAGCGTGAGAACCGCCATCATGATGTAGAAGCCGAATCGTTCGCCCATGTTCGAGAGCGACGCGGCAATTAATCCTTTCGGGTGATTTTTAAACATGTCATTCGATTTAGTTCGTTAAAAATATGATTCACTCAATACTCCCGCGAATGTAACTTTTTTTTCCATACCCGCGCCTCCCGCCCGGGAAAATGTCCGCGACGATCCTGATCCTGCCTTTTCTTGTTACATTCGCGCACCCGGTCGTTCCGGGAAATAAAAAAATGATCATGGAAACAGCAATACTTGTCTTGCTCGGCCTGCTGCTCCTCGCGACAGTCGTCAACGCGGCCCTCGCCCGGCGCGAAACGGCAGGCAGCGCCGAAGAGATCGCGCGGGCGCTCGCCAGGATGGAAAGAGACCTCGCGCGGGTGGACTCCCTCGTCCGGGAGGAGTTCGGCAGAAACAGGGAGGAGAGCCGCCGCGACTTCATGGAAAACCGGGAAGAGCTTAGCCGATCCTTCAAACTCCTCGGGGAGACGCTCGCCAAGAGCGTGGCCGACCTGTCCAACGCCCAGAAAAACCAGCTCGACTCCTTCTCCAGGCAAATCAAATCCTTCGAAGAGGCCTTCTCGAGAAACGTCAAGGAGTTTAACGAACTGCAAAGGCAGAAGTTCGACGACCTGGCCGCCCGACAGGAACGCGCGAACAAGGAAGCCGGCGAGCGCTCGCGGGAAATACGGGAAGTGGTCGAGGAAAAGCTGACGCGCATACAGGAGGACACGAACCGGAAGCTGGAAAAGATGCGCGAGACCGTCGACGAGAAACTGCAGGCAAGCGTCGAGCGCCGCTTCACCGAATCCTTCCGCCTGATCAACGAACGCCTCGAGTCCGTGCACAAGGGCCTGGGTGAAATGCAGACCCTCGCCGCCGGCGTGGGCGATCTCAAGAAGGTGCTGACAAACGTCAAGACGCGCGGCACCTACGGCGAGGTGCAGCTGGGAGCAATCCTCGAGCAGGTGCTGTCGCCGGAACAGTACGCGAGAAACGAACACCCGGGAGACGACCGCCGGGTAGTCGAATACTCCATAAAACTGCCCGGACAGGGCGACGAACCACTCCTGCTGCCCGTGGACTCGAAGTTCCCCATCGAAAGCTACCAGCGACTCGTGGATGCGTACGAGAACAATACCGATGTGGAACAGCTCGGAAGGCAGTTCGAGAACTCCGTGAAGAGCTGCGCGCGGGACATCCGCGACAAATACATACGCCCGCCAAAGACCACCGACTTCGCGATCCTCTTCGTCCCCGTCGAGGGCCTTTACGCCGAGATACTCCGTCGCCCCGGCTTCTTCGAGCAACTGCAGCGCGAGTACCGCGTGACGGTGGTCGGCCCGACGAACCTCGTGGCCTTCCTCGGCAGCTTACAGATGGGCTTCCGCACGCTGGCGATCGAGAAACGTTCCAGCGAGGTCTGGGAGATACTTGGCGCGGTGAAGAGCGAGTTCGGTAAGTTCGGCGACATCCTTGGCAAGACGCGCAAGAAATTGCAGGAAGCGGCCAACGTGATTGGTGACGCCGGCACGCGCTCCCGGGTCATCGAGCGCAAGTTAAAATCCGTCCAGGAACTTCCCCGCGAGCAGGCCATCGCGTTACTGGGCGAATCCCTCGACCCCGAGCCCGAGCCTCCTGAGGATTAATCCCGCGGGGAGTGGGAGGAAGTTATCCTTCGCGAGGACTTACCTCAAGCGAGGCCGCGTAGCTGCCTCTCCTTTATTTACTGCTACCCCAGCCCACCGCGCGGAAAACAATCCGCTATTTGCTGCCTCCCCAGCCTACCGCGCAGAAAACAATCCGCTATTTGCTGCCACCCCAGCCTACTGCGCAGAAAACAATCCGCTAAATGCCTGCGTAACTGCCTAACACCAGGGTGCGGCAGCCTAAGCTGCCGCGTAAAACAAAGACCTTTGAAGGGCTGCGTGGCAGCCCAATCTTTGTAGGCAGTAGCCTAAGGCTACTGTATAGCGAGATGCCCGCGTCAGGATTGGCTGCGTAGCTGCCTCACCTTTACATGCGGCAGCCTAAGGCTGCTGCGTAGAAAACAATCCGCTAAATGCCTGCGTAACTGCCTAACATCAGGGTGCGGCAGCCTAAGCTACCGCGTAAAACAAAGACCTTTGAAGGGCTGCGTGGCAGCCCAATCTATGTAGGCAGTAGCCTAAGGCTACTGTATAGCGAGATACCCGCGTCAGGATCG
>JAIROI010000121.1 GCA_031257615.1 Odoribacteraceae bacterium | reverse complement strand
ACCGAGCTTGACCTCTCGTTCCCGGGCGACGATCGCGGCAAGACCGTCTACTTCGCCGCCCGCTGGCACAATACCCGCGGCATCCCCGGCCCGTGGTCTCCCATCGACTCGGCCATCATCCCCTGAAAAATAATGTTACAAACCCACGGGCAATGATAAAACGAGATCGATCAATTTACCGGTGTCGGTGTCTCGGGAACAGGGCCAAGTTCTATTAATAATACGTGTTACGCGTTGGCCCCCTGGATTACGTCGTCATTTATCAAAAAGGAGAACCGCTATTCTTCGATTTTCCCTGGCACTTCCGGATGAACAAAGAGCGTTTCTCGCGGGTTGTGTTGAACAACTATAACTCCGCGATCTCGTTCAAGGAATTCCTCAGGAAAAACGACCCGGAAGCCTTTGAACGGTGGGAAAGAGAAGATAGTCTTCGAAAACAGCGTAGAAACGCGAACAAGAAATAGACAAGACATGAGAACACCACTATTGCTCTTGATCGCGACGGTGCTGGAACTCGACGATGCCTTCTACCAACTCCTCAAGGACTATATCGCGGAGTTTACCTACTACCTGCACGACACCTCGATGAATTACGAGAACGTCGTCGAGTAGAGAACCGATGGCGCCGGCAAGTCCACCACCATGAACGGCACGGGAAAATTGACGAATCCGTCACGTTGACAAGGGGTCTTTTGTTTGAGAAAACATTTACCTTCGCGTTGAACCATTAAAACGAAAATAGCCATGAATAACTACGCGGGAAATCCAAGAATAGCAGTCCGGGAAATCGTGGTGCGATCGGAAGTGCACAGGAAAGCTCACGAACGATGCGAACAACTGAAGGAGGCCGTGCACAAGACGCGCGAGGGAAGCCCGGAACGAGAGAAAGCGTTAAAGAAATTGCAGGAGGGGGAGCGGAAGTACCAGCACATGCTGGAGGTCGCCGGGCAAGTGTATGATTTTTTTAGCACCCTCCCGCGGGATAGCGACTTCATTACCCCCCTCCCGCACCGCGGCGAACGGTTGACGAAGGCAGAGCAGTGTTTCCTCGCCGGCGATTTCGAGGGCATGGACAGGGCGCTGCCGGAAGAGGAGATCGCGGCGGAGGTGGGGCCGCTCAAGTTGAAGACGAAGGATCCGGACGAGTGGTGGCAGGTAAGTGTCGCCCTCGATGATCGCTCCCGCGAGCTGGTGCTCAAGGGTATTCTCCATGCCGGGCACACGGAGCGCCCCAAGTGGTACGAGGATATGTGGAGGGCCTTTAACAGGGCGCTGGACGCCCAGGCGAACGCGTACGCGCGTTACTGGAACGGCTGGTATTGCCTCGTGTGCAATCAGCTTGACACTGCAAGGGAGCTTTTCAATAGCGCCGCCGAGGAGGGCTGGAAGGAGGACGTTTCGGAGGATAACATGGAGGTGTTCGAGGCCCGGTGCCGCCTGAAGCTGGCGTCCGTGAGCGAACGGGAGGGGAACATACCCGCCGCTATCGGTAGCCTGCAGGACGCGCTGAAGATATTCACCGGGCAGATGAAGAAGTACCCGGACGCTCACGCTACTACCGTCGGGGATATACTCGAGCGGTTGGGGAATTATCACGCGCGGGAGCAGGCCTACTCGGTGGCCCTGGTGGAGTACGAGGAGTCGATCAGGATCACGCGCGGGCTGGCCGCGCGGGATAGCGAGGCGTACCAGCCGGTGCTGGGGAAGCGACTGGCTTTTATCGGCGCGTTGCATTTCACGAAGAAGGAGTACAAGGAGGCGATCGAGTGCTACGAGGAGACGATCAAGATCGCGCGCGCTTTTCTCGAGTTTGACCGGGAGACGTTCCTGGGTATGATGGCGAACGCGGTCAATAACATGAGCGCGGTGTATTTCGCGATGAACAAGCGGGAGAAGCTGGTCCCGCTGCTGGACGAACTCGTGGCGCTGCGCAGGGAACTCGCGGTGACGGATCCCGACTCCCAGCTGCCAGAACTGGCCTGGGCGCTGTGCCAGGTGGCCCTGCAGCGCGGCGCCTGGAAGGAAATGAAGGAGGCGTACAGGGATATGACGGGGGGGATCGCCGTCTATCGCGCGCTGGCCGCCAAGCGTCCGTCGGAGTATCTCCCGCCGCTGGGGGAGATGTTGTTGACGTTGTATGGATGGTGCTGGGAGGACGAGAGGTACGACGAGTCGATCGCCCTGTGCGGCGAAAGGGTGGAGGTGTACCGGAAGCTCGCGGCGGAGAACCCGAAGGAGTACAAGGTCAAGCTGGTGCAGGCAATCGATAACCTGGCCGGCATGTATGACATCCGGAAGGAGTACGAGGTCTCTCTCAAGATTTATATCGAGGGGGTCGAGTTGTGCCGCGAACTGGTCGAGATGGACAAACAATATGGCCACATCCTGGGTATACTGCTGATAGACCTGGGGAATTATTACACGAATGTTTTCCCGGACAAGGAAAAAGCGGTCGCCGCCGCTAACGAGTCTTGCCAAATCCTGCAGCCCCTGAGAAAGCATGATCCCGGTTTCGAGAAGGCTTACGGCAAGGCCAAGGAGATTATCAAGAAGTGGAAATGATGAGGGTTTCCGTTAATATCCTGTTGCTGGTCATCGCCGTTCTCGTGTTGGCGATGGCCATGAATTTTAGGCCGGCGTGGTTGTTGGAGTGGCTGCCGGGGACGTATCGATGAACTGGAGGAGTTGCTCGCGACTACCAAGGATTTGCACGGCAAAGACCGCCTGATCTGGGGCCAGGAGAAGGCAGACCTGGAACGAAAGGTGGCGGACACGGAAGCCAAGATACGGGAGATCATCAAGTATTACGAAACAGTGGACGTCAATTCCTCCACGCTGTACAAGGAGGCTTTCGACTTGTTTACCAAAGGCGAGTTAGACGAGGCGCTCGCCGTGCTGGACGAGGCTAAATTACAGGAAAACGAGAAGAAGGATGCCGATGCCCGCATCCTTAAGGCCAAAATGTTAGCACTGAAATACGATTTCCCCAATGCCGAGACCAATTACCTCAAAGCCGTTTCCATCTTCCCCTCTTTCGAGAATAATTCGTTGGTGGCCTCTTTCTATTACGACCTGAATAAGTTTAAGGAAGCTCAAGTCTATTGCACGAATTGCTTGTCTCTCGCGAAGACACCAGATGATAGAGCATCTACTCTTAATAATTTAGGGAATTTGCAGCTCGCCATAAATGAGTACCCGCAAGCGGAATCTTCTTATCAGGAGGCATTGCAGATTCGATGCGCCTTAGCCGCTGTCAATTCCCAGGCCTACCTGCCTGATCTATCCTCGACTTTAGCCAATCTCGCTATTTTTTATTTAGAATCTGTACCGGACAAGGAACGGTCGGTTCAATACGCGGAAGAAGTTCTTTCGTACCGGTCTTCTTTGGAACACATTCCTGCCGCCCGTGAATGCATAGAAATTGCAGAAGCCGTACTGGAGCAGTGGCAGTCAAATTGACTCCGCTTTCGATGTCGAGCCTATTGTTTGCGCCTGATACAAGACGCCGGGCGACGCGCGTATCCTGCCCGGCCGCGGCCCCCTCTCCCCGTCCTTCCAAAAAAAATAAGAGGAGATCATCGCGATTGTCAAATAAACCGTAATTTAGACCGCGATTTACCTCGCCTCCCGGGGAGGGAGAGAGGACGATCGCGAGTAGACATAATTTAGTGATATGAAAATAGATAGATTCTTTCAGTTATTTGTAGTAAAGGAGAAGAAGTTCTACCCCATGTTCAGCGAGGCGGCGGGATGTTCCGAGAAAGCGGCGTCGTGTTTAGCGGAACTCCTTCGCGAGCCGTCCATGGAGCGTCGTCGCGCGCTATACAGGGAGATCAAGGAACACGAGCGGCACGGGGACAAAATCACGGCCGCCATCTACGGGGAGCTATACAAAACCTTTGTCACGCCCTTTGACCGGGAGGACATTAACCACCTGGGGGGGCGGCTCGACACCTTCCTGGATCACATCCACGACGCGGCGAGGCGCGTGGTCATGTACGCCCCGGACAAGATCAACGACAAGCTCACGGAGATCGGGGAATGTATCCTCCAGGACGCGCGCCTGCTCGTGGAAATCGCGAACCTGCTGGACGGTCTCCAGAAAAACCCGCGGCCGGTGCAGGAAAAATGCAAGGAGATCTCGAACATCGAGCACCACGTGGACGAACTCTTCGAGAGCTACCTGAGCGAACTCTTTGCCACGGAGAAAGACGCGATCGAGCTGGTCAAGTTAAAGAACATCGTCCAGGTGCTGGAGGACACCACGGACAGGGCCAAGGAGGTCAGCGACCTCGTGCGCGCGATCATCATTAAATTCGCGTGACGCCATGCTCTCGATAGTCATCATCACCATCATCATAGCCCTCCTCTTTGACTTCCTGAACGGGATGAACGACGCGGCAAACTCCATCGCCACCATCGTGGCCACCCGCGTCTTTTCCCCCACCGTCGCGGTACTGTGGGCGGCCTTCTGGAACTTCGCCGCCATCTTCGTCTTCGGCATCCACGTCGCCAAGACCATGGGAAGCGGCATCGTCAACCCGGACGTCATGAACGAATACCTGATCCTCTCGGCCCTCGTCGGTTCCGTGCTTTGGGTATGGGCCTGCACGCGCTTTGGTCTACCCATCAGCGTTTCCCACGCCCTCATCGGTGGAATGATAGGCCCGGCGTGGTTCGCGTGCGGGAGTTCAGCCTTGTTCTTCACGGGAATCTTCAAAATCGCGATCTTCATCATCCTCTCGCCCCTCATCGGCATGTTGCTGGGATTCCTCATGATGTGCCTTACCATGTTCATCTTCCGCCGTCGCCACCCGGTAAAGGTCGAGGGACTCTTCAAGGGCATGCAAATGCTCTCGTCGGCCGTCTTCAGCCTCGGCCACGGGGCCAACGACGCGCAAAAGACCATGGGAATCATTGCCGTCCTGCTCTTCAGCGTCTCCGGCAGCAGCACCTTCATCAACGACTACCTCTACACCTCCGGCGAGTTCTACATCCCGACGTGGCTCATCGTCACCTGCTACACCGTCATCGCCCTCGGCACCATCGTCGGGGGAAAAAAAGTCATGAAAACCCTCGGCGACGGCCTGGCCAAGCTCAAACCCGTCCAGGGATTCTGCGCCGAAACCTCCGGGGCGCTCACCCTCATCAGCACCGCCGTGCTCGGCGTGCCCGTCAGCACCACGCACACCATCACCGGCTCCATCATCGGGACAGGCATCACGAAAGGCGTCGCCTCCGTCCGCTGGGCCACCGCCACCAACATCATGGCCGCGTGGGTACTCACCATCCCCGCGACGGTCGTCATGTCGGGGGGCGTCTACTACATCATACGCCTCTTTATCCCCCTGGAATAAACGCGCGCTGGAGCGATGGAAGTCATCATCATACTCGGGTTAATCCTCCTGAACGGGATACTCTCCATGTCCGAGATCGCGCTGATCTCGGCGAGAAAATCACGCCTCGAAATGGACGCGCGACGAGGAAGCACCTCCGCCGGCAAGGCCCTGAAACTCGCCCGGAACCCGGACAGATTCCTCTCCACCGTCCAGATCGGCATCACCCTGATCGGCATCCTCACCGGACTCTACTCCGGAGAGGCCTTCGCCGGCGACCTTGCCGCCTTCGTCGAACGCCTCGACATCCTCGCGCCATACGCCCTCGTGATCGCCAAAACGACAATCGTCATCGTGGTGACCTACCTGACGCTCGTCCTGGGCGAGCTACTCCCGAAACGCTTGGGCATGAGCAAGGCCGAGAAAATCTCCAAGGTCATGGCCAAACCAATGAACGGACTGTCGTTCGTCGCCACCCCCTTCGTCTGGTTGCTGTCGCGAAGCACCTCCCTCCTCGTGCGCCTCTTCCGCGTCGAACAGCCTGACGACGAGGGAAAGGTCACCGAGGAAGAGATCAAGGCCATCATCCAGGAAGGATACGACGACGGGGAAGTACAGGCCGTCGAGCAACACATCGTCGGGAGGGTATTCAGCCTGGGAGACCGCGACGTCGGCTCGATCATGACGCACCGCAACGACCTCGTCTGGCTCGACATCCGCGACGACATCGACCGCGTGCGCGAAAAAGTGCAGGAAAACCTGTTCAACATCTATCCCGTGATCTCCGGCGCCTTCGACAACATGCTCGGCGTGGTCTACCTCAAGGATCTCTTCGTCAAGATCGACTCCCCGGACTTCTCCCTCGAGGCGATCGTCCGCCCGGCCAACTACCTGCCCGAGAACCTCAGCGTCTACACGACCCTCGAACAGTTTAAGAAAGCGCGCGTCAAGTACGGCATCATCACCGACGAGTTCGGCGACATCCTCGGCATCGTCACCCTCAAGGACATCCTCGAGGCCCTCATCGGCGACGTGCCGGAAGTGGGGGAGGAGCAGGAGATCATCGCCCGCGACGACGGAACGTGGCTCGTCGACGGCCAATTCTCCTTCTACGACTTCCTGGAATACTTCAACATGCAGGACTTCTACGCCGACAACGAGTATAACACCATCAGCGGCCTCATCCTTGATCTCCTCCAGCACGTCCCTTCCTGTGGCGAGCGCCTCGCCTGGAACGATTTCACGATAGAAATCGTCGACATGGACGGCGCGCGCATCGACAAAGTCCTCGTCTCCCGCCTCCAGTAACGGCGCTCCGTAGTTCTTGAGGGGTACTGCCTACAGCAGCCTTCACGATACACCTACTCGCTGCGGGACATCCAGGCGTCCCAGTCTTTCCAGACCGGTTCGTAGCCGCGGGAGCGGATGGCTTCTACCATCTCGGCGGGCGGGCGGTCGTCGTTGATAGCGAACTGCTCGAGGCCGGCGCGGGGCGCGACGTAGCCGCCCGGCTCGGTGCTGGATCCGGCGCTCATGGAAGTCGCGCCGAGGCACATCACGCGGTCGCGGAAGTCGCGGCCCTCGCGGGTGGAGATGGAAATCTCGACTTCCTGGTCGAGGAGCCGGTAGGCACAGATCAGTTGCACCAGTTCGCGGTCGCTGATGGGGTGTCGCGGCGAGAAACTGCCGGCGTGCGGGCGCAGGCGCGGGAGAGAGATCGAGTAGTGGCCTCGCCAGTAGGTCTTCTCCAGGTATTTCAGGTGGAGGGCGGTGAAGTAGGAATCCACGCGCCAATCCTCCAGTCCGAGGAGCGCGCCGATGCCGATCTTGCGGACGCCGGCGCTTCCGGCGCGGTCGGGCGTGGCGAGGCGGTAGGCGTAGTTTGCCTTGCGCCCGTGGGGGTGGTAGAGGGGGTAACGCTGTTCGTTATAAGTCTCCTGGTAGATGCAGACGCAGTCCAGGCCGGCGCTGACGAGGCGCGCGTACTCCTCTTGCTCCAGTGGTTGCACTTCGATGGCCACGTGAGAGAACTTGTCGCGGACGGCGCGTATCACCTGCTCGTAATAAGCGGCGTTGGTCTTCGCCGGCGCTTCCCCGGAGACCAGGAGCACGTGTCGGAAACCCCACCCGGCGATGACGGCGCACTCGGCCTCGACCTCTTCGATGGAGAGCATCTTGCGCTGGAACTTGTTGTTGTGGTTGAACCCGCAGTAGACGCAGAAGTTCGCGCAATGGTTGGAGAGGTAGAGGGGAATGTATAGCTGGATGGTATTCCCGAAGCGTTCGAGCGTGAGGCGTCGCGCTTCCCTGGCCATTTCCTCGAGCAGTGGCGCGGCGGCTGGAGAGATCAGGGCGAGGAAATCGTCCGGCGAGCGGCGCGGTTTGTCGAGGGCGTCGCGCGCGTCCTGCAGCGAGAGCGCGGCGACGCGTTGTTGCAGTTCCTCCCAGGAGTGTTGGCGGGCTATATCTTGAAACATGGCGCGCGTTAATCCAGGAAACCGGTTAGCGGGGAAGAGGCCTCGGCGCGGGGGCGTTGCTTGCCGAGGCGGGCCTCGAAAGCGATTCGTCCGGCCTCGACAGCGAGCTTAAAGGCGCGGGCCATTGCCACGGGATCCCCGGCGACGGCGATGGCCGTGTTCACGAGCACCGCGTCGGCCCCCATCTCGAGAGCGTCGGCGGCGTGTGAAGGCGCGCCGATGCCGGCGTCGACAATGACGGGCACGTTACTCTGTTCGATGATAATCTCGATCATATCCCGCGTTCGCAATCCCCTGTTCGTGCCGATAGGCGCGCCAAGGGGCATGACGGTAGCGGCGCCGGCCTCCTCGAGTCGTTTGCAGAGGACGGGGTCGGCCTGCGCGTAAGGGAGCACCACGAATCCCTCGCGCGCCAGCGTCTCGGTAGCCTGTAGTGTCTCGATGGGGTCGGGCAGCAGGTACCGGGGATCGGGGTGAATCTCCAGTTTCACCCAGTTCGTGTGCAGGGCTTCCCGCGCGAGCCTGGCGGCGAGGATAGCCTCGCGGGCGGTTCTGGCTCCTGAAGTATTAGGCATGAGGATCGCGCCGGTGGGGAGGAGGTGTTGAAGAAGATCGTCGTCCTCGTCGTCGGGATTAACTCGTTTGAGAGCGACGGTGACCAGGCGCGTGCCGGAAGCGATGATGGCCTCTTCCATGAGGGAAGCGGAGGCGAACTTTCCCGTTCCGAGGAAAAGGCGGGAGTCGAGGGTCTTGTCAGCTATTTGCAACATAATGTATCAAGGATTAATCGCGCCGTGTCGCGCGGGTTTGCACTGTTATTAATGAGAGAAGAGACGGCGACGCCGGCGACGCCGGTAGCCGCGAGCGGGGCGACGTCCTCGAGTCGTATGCCCCCGATGGCATACACGGGGAGCGTCACCCGGGCGTCGGCGAGGATACGGCGATAGCCCTCGAGACCGAGGACGGGAGCCAGCCGCTGTTTAGTACCGGTATACGCGAAGGGGCCGAGGCCGATATAGTCGACCCCTTGCCGGGCGCTCTCGAGCACTTGCTCGATGGTATTACAGGTCGCGCCGATGATCTTGTGGCAGCCGAGGATTCGCCGCGCTTCTGCCGGCGACATATCCTCTTGCCCGAGGTGCACCCCGTCGGCGTCCAGCGCGCGGGCCACCTCCACGCGGTCGTTGACGACGAAGAGCGCCCCGTGTTGCCGGCATACCCGTCGAATGGCTTCTCCCTCCAGCAGTATTTCCTCGAGGCGTCCCTCTTTGGCGCGGAACTGCACCCAGCGTACGCCCCCCCGGCAGGCGGCCTCCACTTGATCGACCGCGGCGACGCCGGCGCGCGGGTGAGTGATAAATTGCAGGGGAATGGAGCGGGGGGAGAGCGGCAGCGGCGCGTCGTGCCGTCCCAGTGGCGAGGGGGTCGAGAGAATAAACCGGGCCGCGCGTTGTTGTCCTTCGCGGCACGCTTCCGGCAGGGAATACCCCCTGGCGAGGAGCGCGGCGATGGCCGCGGAAAGCGCGCAACCCGTGCCGTGCTTGTTGCCGGGCAGCCGGGGAACGTCATACGCGTGAGCGCGTCCGTCGGGGAGCAGCAGCCGGTCCTCGACCCGCGCCCCGTCGTCGTGGCCGCCTTTCCGCAGGATGGCGACGCGGCGCGCGCGACATATACTAAGGAGTGTCTCCTCTCGTTCCGTTCCGAAAACGCGCGGCAACTCGCGAGCGTTAGGCGTGACGAGGTCGACAAGTTCCAGTATCTCCTCCACCCGTTCCGCGCGTTGATAAAAAACATGCCCGGCCGTTGCTTCCGCGATCGGGTCCCAGATGATCAGCGCGGCGGGAAGTCGTTCTCGAAGGTACCGCGCCACCTCCAGCAGCGCCGGAAAGCCCTCTATCAATCCGATCTTCACGACCCGCGGGGTAAATTCCTCGAGCAGCGCCTCGCACTGCCGGATAATCTCTCGCGGGGCGACCCACGAAGTGCCGAGGTACGCCCGTTGATTCTGAAAAGTAATCGCGCTGCAAGCCGCCAGTCCCGTCGCCTTGCAACTTTCGATCGTCTTCACGTCCGCGGAGAGGCCTGCCCCGGAGGTGGGATCAAGCCCCGCGACGGTCAACACCGGCGGTCGCGGCAGGCGAACGAAGCGGTCGACGACCTCCAGCGGTCGTTCCCACAGGTGGCCCAGCAGGGCGGCCCCGGCGAACCCCAGCGCGCGGCAGCGGGGAAGGTTACTGCCCGTCGCGCCCCCGAGCGCGATCACCCGGTGGCGCCTCAGGACGTCTCGCAGCCGTTCCTCGTCGAAGCGCGCGGCCATGTAGCCGGGTTTCGAGATACTGTCGAACAGCGGTCCCAGGAAGACATAATCCGGCCGTCGCTCCAGCCTCCCCGTTGCCTCCACCTCTTCCGGCGAGTGGCACGAGATACTGACGTGTTCAAAACGCCCGATATCTTCGACGTCCGCCAGCCGTTGCATGTTCCCGTGAATCCCCTTCAGCCCGAACCGCTCGACCAGCTCGAAATGATCATGGACGACAATCCGCTGCCGGTAAGCCGGGAGTATTTCCCGGATAAACGCCGCGTACGCCTCTCCCGTCGCGGAGGGTTTCCGCAGGTGCAGCGCCTGCAGGCCCTCCTCGAAAAGCGCGTTGCAAGCGGCGCTTTCCCCGGCGACCGGGCGCGGAGAGGTGATAACGACGATCATTTGTCCTTCATTTTCTCGCGCAACTTCTCGTTCGCCCGCATCGAGCAGAAGCCCTCGCCGCACATCGAGCAATACCGCGCCCGTTTCGTCCCCTCGCCGGGCATCGACTCGTCGTGAAGCGCTTCTGCCCGTTCCGGGTCGAGCGCCAGGTGGAATTGATCCTTCCATCGAAACTCGTAACGCGCCTTACTCATGGCCAGATCCCGGTGGTACGCGGCCGGATGGCCCTTGGCCAGGTCGGCGGCGTGCGCGGCCAGTTTAAAGGCGATGACGCCTTCCTTGACGTCCTCGCGGTCGGGCAGCCCGAGGTGTTCTTTCCGGGTCACGTAGCACAGCATCGACGCGCCGTGCCACGCGATCATCGCCCCCCCGATCGCCGACGTGATGTGGTCATACCCCGGCGCGACGTCCGTCACGAGAGGCCCCAGCGTGTAGAACGGCGCGTCGTTGCACCACTTCTCTTCCAGCCGCATGTTCTCCTCCACCTTCTGCATCGGCACGTGTCCCGGCCCTTCCACGATCGCCTGCACGTCATGTTCCCGCGCCCGCCGCGTCAGCGACCCCAGCGTCCTCAGCTCTGCCAGTTGCGCCTGGTCGTTAGCGTCCGCGATGCAACCCGGGCGGAGGCCGTCCCCGAGCGATATGCTCGCGTCATAACGCGCGAGGATCTCGCAGATATCGTCGAAATGCTCGTACAGGAAGCTCTCTCGATCGTGCGAGGCGCACCAGTTGGCCATGATCGCGCCCCCCCGGGAGACGATGCCCGTCACCCGGTGGATCGTCAACGGCACGTGACTCCACCGCAGCCCGGCGTGGATCGTGAAATAATCGACCCCTTGCTCCGCCTGCTCGATCAGCGTGTCGCGAAAAACCTTCCACGAGAGCCGCTTCGCGTCGCCTCCCACCTTATCCAGCGCCTGGTAGAGCGGCACCGTCCCCACCGGCACCGGCGAGTTGCGGATGATCCACTCCCTCGTCTCGTGGATGTTCGCTCCCGTCGACAGGTCCATGATCGTGTCGGCCCCCCAGCGGAACGCCCACACCGCTTTCTCGACTTCCCCGGCTATCGAAGACGTTACGGGAGAGTTGCCGATGTTCGCGTTGACCTTCACGAGGAAGTTCCGACCGATGATCATCGGCTCGCACTCCGGGTGGTTCACGTTGGCCGGGATGATCGCGCGCCCGGCGGCAATCTCCTGCCGGACAAACTCCGGGGTGATCACCCCCGGCAGCTTCCCCTCTCCCGGCGTCCCCGCGAGTTGCTCCCGCGTCTCGCCGATCAATTGATTCTCGCGAATGGCCGCGAACTCCATCTCCGCGGTGATGATCTCCTGTCTGGCGTAGTACAACTGCGTCGCGCGTCGACCGGGAAGCGCCGCGCGGGGCTGTCGATTGGCGTGTTCAAAACGCAGGCCGTCCAGCGACGCGTCTCGCGACCGCTCCTTACTATACGCCGACGACGGTCTCGCCAGCTTCGCGGTGTCCTCGCGCTCCTCGATCCACTCTTCCCGCAACTTCGGCAGCCCCTTGCCCGGGTCCACCTCGTACGACGGATCGGTGTACGGGCCGGACGTGTCGTAGACTACCACCGGCGCGTTCGCTTGACACTCGCCTCGCTCGTCCGTTGTCGGCGAGAGAACGATCTCCCTCATGGGAACGTTCATGTTAAATAACTTTCCCGGCTCGTAAATCTTCCGGGATCCGGGGATAGGCCCCGCGGTCAAATGAATTTTCTTGTTCATGGTCTTCATGTTTTACCCGCCTTGCGCGGCTTTAATAATAATGATACTACTTCCTTCCCCCGGCGCGGTCGTTTCCCACGCCTCCCTGGGGATCACCTCGAGATCGAGGGCCACGGCCGCGTGGGTCGCGTCGAAGCCACTCGTCTCAAGCACCTGTTTCAACGTGGAGCCGGGCTCGCAGTCGAAATCCTTGTTGTTAATCGATATTCTCATGCACACATTTGTCTATATTTCGCACCCGTCACCGTTTTCTTCCCTTCAAGACTGCCTGTTTAACATTTTTTACGCGTCCGTCGCGTCCCCTACGCCGGCATTACCCGGATCAGGTTATGGGTATAATCTCAGCCCTTCGCGTTAACCTCCCGCCGGACGGCGAGCAGGCAGGGAAAGCGCTGCCGCCCTCCCTTAGGCACCCCTTACTGGAATTCAACGGCGGCGAAGGTAAGAAGAATTACGGGAAATCGAAACGAGGCGAGACCACGGCAAAAAAACAGGACGCGCCCACCGCGCCGGGGAAGGTCAGTCGAAAAATTCATCCCCGACCTCCCGCGCGCGGGAGGTCGGCTTGAAAATCGGATTGCTAACCCCCCGCGCGCGGGAGGTTCGCCTGAAAATTTCATTGCTAACCTCCTGAACGCGGGAGGGTAATCCGAGAATTAAAAGACCAACCTCCTAACGTTAGGAGGTCGATTTTCAAATTTAAAGACCAACCTCCTAACGTTAGGAGTGTCAGAACGCGAAAACGCGCGCGATCTCCTAACGTTAGGAGTTTCTGAATGCGATAACGCCCCCGACCTCCTAACGTTAGGAGTTTCTGAACGCGAAAACGACCCTCACCTCCTAACGTTAGGAGTTACAGAATTTGAAAACGACCCCCACCTCCTAACGTTAGGAACTTTAGAATCAAA
>JAIROI010000040.1 GCA_031257615.1 Odoribacteraceae bacterium | reverse complement strand
CCGCCGACCACGAGGCAGGTGTTCTTCATCCAGTTGGGCTCGGTAAGGGCGACGTTGGCGGCCTCGAACGCGTAGATCGTCTCGATAAAAGCCTTCTTGGTGGGGTCGGCCGTCTCGGTGGTGAGGCTGTATCCGAGGAATGCGTCCTCGGCCTTCGCGCCGGCGGAGTAGCAAGCGGAGGTGGGCGCTCCCAACGCGTACTTCGGCGCGACGTGCCCGGCGTCGCGGTAGTTGTAAAGCAGGACACTGTCGAGCGCGAAGTTGACAACGTCGCCGTCGAGGGAAACGTCGATGCGAGCAACGGCGCGGGTGAGATCAACGCCGAGGGTTCCGGGGGTGGAGGTCTCGGTGATGGTCAAGTCCGACGCGTATTCTCCCCACATTGGGAAAGGGTACGCGAGCTTTTTGCTGGCGGCAGCAGCAGTGCTCGCGAGGCCGTTAAGTAGCGTCTCGCGGGTAGGCCCGGAGGAGATGATGGAGTTCGGCGTATACCCGACAAACGAACTACGCGCGTTGGCGATGATCACCATCTTGTAAGGTATCGGATTGCTCCCGTTGAGCGGGTTGATGGGCAGTCGGACAGTAAAGGTCTTGTCCGAGTAGGGGGATGGGTTCACGTCGGTGATTGCGGCGCCGGTGGCCGGCGCCCGGTAGTAGAGTTGGTCGTTGTCCTTCGTGAACAGGAGCACGTCGACCTCGGCGACCTTGTTCTCGTTCACGCTACCCGGGAGGCTGCGCGTCGGGGGTGCGGGCGTGGAGAGCGACAGGGTGACGAGCGCAGTCTCGTCCTTGTCGGCCACCTTCTCTTGTTTTACCCCCTCGAGGTCTTGCACGCAAGCGCCAAACAAGAGCGCTACCGTCAGGGCAAAAAATAACCGGGATCCTTCTTTCGAAAGATTCCGGCGCGCTTGGTATCCCTGCCTTGCGGCAGAGGAGATTTCCGATCGTTCTTGCAAACTCTTCGCATCCCAATCGTGTATGTCGTATGTGTATTCCATCATTTGATTTCGCGTGATAAATGGATTCTGATTCTCGACGGCAAATCTGCAAAGAAAATCCCAATTATACAAGTACCCTCCAACACTTTCTGTCAAACTTTTTTCTACGCCCCACTTTTTAAACAAGTCTCCCCAGTATTTGGGTTCCTCAGCGGCCATTGGTTTCCCGCGACGGGAGATGGGATGATGAAAAATCGTCACCTGTATACATAAGGTGTGGAGATCGTGTCGCGGGGGGCGGGAGAGGTGCGGAAAGAGAAGCGCGAGGGGGCGGGCGAGGGGGTGAAGTGTGGGTATCTTTGCATGGAGAGGGTCGGGTGGTGGCCGGGCGCGGACTTTTAATCACGATCGGGATGAGCACGAGAATGTATGTTGTAGCGGGAATGTTGGCTTGCGGGGCGCTGCTTGACTCTTGTCGCGGCGGCGCGGCGGGAGAGACGGTGACGTACGAGGAGTTGCCGCGGCCGGCGCGCCGGTTTATCGAGAGGCACTTTCCGGGGGAGGCTGTCAAGGGGGTGAGGCGTGGGAAGGATGGCGACGAGGTGAGGCTGGAGGGGCATCGCCTCGCGTTTAGCGCATACGGTAGCTGGAGGAGTGTCAGCGCGGGGGAAGGCATGGAGGCGCCGGCGACAGTGTTGGCGCTGGCGCCGCCGCGCGTTTGCCGGCAGGTGTATGATCACGAGGAGGGGGAGATTCGGCGGCTGGCGAAAAGGGCGGGAGGTTTCGAGGCGCGGGTGAGTTCGGCGGAGGGGACGCTGGTGTTCGGGATGGATGGGGAGTTGATGGTGGACGGGGGAGGGTGGCGGCGGGCGGTGGCGCTTTCGCCGGAGGCCCGCTTGTTCCTGGCGCGGTATTTTCCCGGGGAGCTGGTGGTGGCGTCGACGGCGTGTTGCGAGACGCGGGAGGTGGTGTTGGAGGGAGGCGCGTCGGTTTCCTTCTCTTCGGGGTGGGAGTGGACGGTGGTGCGCGGTGGGGGGCGCGGGCTTTCGTCGCGGGCGATGTCTTTGTTGCCGGAGGCGAGCGTTTTCTTTTTGCAGTCGAGGTTGCCGGATGGGGAGGTGATGGAGATCGCGCGGGAGGCGAACGCGTACGCGGCGCGGGTAGAGTCGTCGCGGGCGTCGGGGGAGGTGGTGTTCGATCTTTCGGGGGAGTGGAGGAATGCCTATTCCGGCGGGGTGAGCTATCGTTTCTCGGAGGAGGCGTCCGTTTCGAGTCTCCCGGCGGCGGCGCTTGCCTTCGCGCTGGAGCATCTGGGCGAGGGGGGCGCGGCTTACGCGGAGGGGCACGCCGGGGGGTACATGGTGATGGGGCGCGACGGTACGCGGATGGATTTCACGCGCGAGGGGGCGTTGCGTCGCGTCGAGACGAGCGCGAGAGAAGGCCTCCCTCCGGGGATGATTCCTGTCGCGCTCGGCGAGCGGGCGCGGGAATGCTTCCCGGGAAGGAGGCTGGTGGCTTATTATCCCCAGGGGAGTGATTCTCCGGGGGGCGCGCGGGTGGTGGTGGCGGGTCACTCGCCGTCGGTCGTGCACGAGTTTTCCCGCGCGGGGGAGTTCACGGCGTCTTGGCCGTGATCTTCATGACGAATCCCCCACCGGGGGCCATCCATGCAAAGAATTTTCTGTCGGCGGGGACGTCGATCGCGCGCGTGTTGTAGTCCATTCCGCTTCTCCCGGCATTGACCCCGTCCTGGAAACATTCGGCCTGGAAGTTGCCCTCGCCGAGGAAAGAGAGGTCGAGTTCGACGGTGCGGGCGGTCCAGTTGTTGAGCGATCCGACGTACCACTGTTCTCCGTTGGCGCGGGCGATGGTGAGGTATTGCCCGACCTCGCCGTCGAGGGCGATGGTATTGCTCCAGGTGGTGGGGACGGTGGCGATGAAGCGGGTGGACTCTTCATTCTGCATGTAGTTGCAGGGGGAGTCGCAGAGCATGGAGAGGGGGGATTCGAAGATGATGTACTCGGCGAGCTGGTGGCAGCGGGTGCCCTGGCTCATGGGTTCGCTGTAGCTGGAGTAGTAGTTTCTCTTGGAAGCGTTGCGCATGGCTCCCTGGGTGTAGTCGACCGGCCCGGCGATCATGCGGATAAAGGGGAAGGTGACGTCGTAAGTGACCTGATCGACGTCCCTGGAGGCCCATTTCATCTGCTCCAGCCCGTAGACGGCCTCGAAGTTGACAACGTTCGGGTAGGTGCGCTGCAGTCCGGTGGGCTTATAGGTCCCGTGGAAGTCAATGAGGAGCTTGTGTTTTGCCCCGGCCTCGGCCACGCGGCGGTGGAAGTCGACGGCGGGCTGGTCGTCGCGATCCATAAAGTCAACCTTAAAGCCCTTGACACCGATCTTGGCGTAGTGTTCGAATATCCCGTCGACATCCCTGTCGAGGGCGTAGTAGCCTGCCCAAAGGATGATGCCGACATCTCGCCGCTCGGCGTACTGGACGAGGCGGGGGATGTTGATCGCCGGCACGACTTGCATGAGGTCGGCTTGCCTGTTGACGGCCCATCCCTCGTCGAGGATGACGTACTCAATGCCGTAGCGGGCGGCGAAGTCGATGTAGAACTCATAGGTCTCGTTGTTGACGCCTGCCTTGAAGTCGCCCCCGTAAACGCCCCAGTCGTTCCACCATTCCCAGGCGACTTTCCCGGGTTTGATCCAGGAGTCGTCGAGGTATCGCGCGGGGGGCGGGGTGGCGAGCTTGTAGATGATGTCGCTGTCGGCGAGTTCGCGGTCGCGGACGGAGACGATGGCGATGCGCCAGGGGAGCGAGGCGCCGCGTTTGAAGGTGGCGATGTAGGGGTGGCGCAATTTAACGATGCCTTGCAGCATGTTGTGGCCTCCCTGGACAACTTCACTGGGCACGGGCGCGAACCGTCCCTTGATGATGTTTCCCCCGTCGCCGTTGTAGAGGAACATGCCGGGGTAGTCGAGGAGGTCTGCCTCGGCGATGCACAGTTTCTTGCCGTTGATGCCCTCGACGAGCAGGGGGCTAAAGGCTAATCGCTTGGCGTCCCACCGCGACAGGGGAACGTGCTGGTACTGGTTCTCGAAGGAGGTGAAGTACTGCGCCCCGAGGCTATCGCGCTGCAACATGACGTAGGGGATGTAGGCCTGCTGGTCGGCGGAGGGGAAGTGGTACTCGACTTGCTCGTTGGCGACGGTGAAGGGCTTGTTGCCGGTGGCGACGAAGCGGTAGGCGATGCCCTCGTCGTAGGCGCGGAAGACGAGCTTAAAGGGTTCTTTGAACTCCAGGGTGAGTTCGTTGTAGCGGTCGCGGATGGTGGATCGCTTGTAGATGGTGGCCTTGATGTTCTCGTCAACGGACTTGAGGGAGGATCGCGAGAGTTTGGAGTTGACGCCCCAGATCTGCCCGCCGACGAGGGTGAGCGACAGGGGGGAGGGGGTCAGGAGGAGGTGGCCGTCGTGGCGGATGGAGTACTCGATGGTCTTGTCCACGACGATGGTGGCTTCCAGTTTCCCGTCGGGGGAAAGGAGTTTGAACGGCTCGCGCGCCGACAGGTTGAGGGCGCAGGAGAGGAGGATAGCGACAAGGAACGTTTTCATGATGGGTGATTTTTATGGTTTGTGAATGGCTGTGTTAAGGGTTGGAGAAAGACCGCGCGCGGGAGGGGTCTCCCCCGCGCGCGATCTGGAAAGATTCGGGGTCTTGGTGCATCGTTAATAGGCGCGACCGACCTTGCTCGTTGCTTCTCCCGGCCGGGCCGTCGGGATGAGGGTGAATCCCCAGTGATACTCCCGATTGGCGAGGATGTTGTAGCCTGCCTCGGGCCGCGCTCCCCAACTATTGTAGCCGGCGACTCCGCATTGTTTCATGTCGATGCAGACCTCGACGAAGGGTCGCGGGGTGATATCGGAGGCGTGGGTGCGTTTCCGCGTCTTGTTCTTGGCGTTGGCGATATTCTTGTTGGCGACCTCGCGGGGCGACATGTTGGGCCACTGGTAGTCGGCGTCGGACTCTTCGCAGTCGAAATCTTCGACGGAGTTTCTCAGGGCGTTGAAGCCGATGGTGCTGTCGGCCTCGATGAGGAGTCCCCTGCCGTTGGCCTCGTTAAGAGCCACCCAGCGGGTGTCGGTGTGGTGGCCGTTTTCCTGTGGACGCACGTAGGGGAAGTACATTTGCTCGGCGGTGGTCGAGTAGAGGCCGACGAGCGTTCCCGCGTTGCGGTCGAGGTAGTTTTCTTCAGGCCCGCGTCCGAGGTATTGCACCCGGTTCATGGTCTCCGGGAGGCGGAAGCGGACGCCGATGCGCGGCACTTCCAGCTCTCTTCTCTCCATTCGCCGGCGGTCGCTCGCCCCGCTATCGGATTGAGTGGCTTCTTTCATAGCGTCGGAAAGCTCCACCCGGCGGGATTCGGCCTCGGTAGAGGTGAAGGTGACGTCCGCGTGCAGGACGCCCGACGGGTATACCTTATATTGCAGGATGTATTCGTTGCCGGCGGCCAGGGCATAGACCACTTCGAGCAGGGCAACATCCCCCTCGATGCTTGTCGTGGCCCGGGCGACCTTGAAGTTTTTACTTGATTCTTTCCAGACCTGGAGGCGGAAGGGGGCCTGGCTACCGTAGTCGTTGTCGGTGGGGCCGCGCCAGAAGTTGGGCTGTATGCCGAATCCTCCCGCGAAGTATTCGCGACCGTCCACGCTATAAGAAGTAAGGAGGCCTTGCCGTTTGTCGAAGGTGACGCTGACTTTCGGGGAATGGATGGTGATCAGGTCGCCCGCCTCGTCGACGGCGAGACGCGGCCCACCGGGATTCTTGTAGGCGGGTTTCGGCGCGCGGATGGGCAACTGGAACTGGTCGTAGGCGATGACGTGGCCCGCGGGCACGAGCGGCTCTGGCTTCCGGGTGGTGACCTCGAAGTTGGCCAGGTAGAGCGCGCCCGGCTTGGCCTTCAGGTTTTTCACCGGCAGTGTAACTACCGTGGACGCTTGCGGGGCGAGGTTGAGGGGAAGCTTGCCCTCCCGGATGACCTTACCGTTCTCGAGGAGACGGAAGGTGACGACGTATTTCGAGAGGTTGGTGAAGTAGAAACGGTTGGTGATCTTCACCTCTCCTTTCTCCAGGTCGACGGCCTCGAAGCCGACGTTCTGGTGGGTATACTTGACCTCGGCCATGGCCGGGTGCGGGGTTTGGTCCGGGTTGACGATGCCGTCGGCGACGAAGTTCCCGTCGGAGGGGAGGTCTTTGCCGAAGTCCCCGCCGTAGGCCCAGAAGGTGCGTCCGTCCGGTGTAGTGGTCTTGATGGCGTGGTCGATCCATTCCCAGATAAAGCCGCCCTGGAGGTTGGGGTACTTGTATATTTCTCGCCACTGGTCGTTGAGGTTGCCGGAGGAGTTGCCCATCGCGTGGGAGTATTCGGAGGGGACGTAGGGGCGGTTGTCCGCGTTCCTGTTCCCGCGCCCGTTCAGGCCGTAGTTGCGGAAGCTCCCCGCGGAGGGGTACTGGGGGACGATCATGTCGGTGTTCCACTCCTCCAGGGCGCGCTCGTAGCAGACGGGGCGGGCCATGAGGTCTTTATCGACCTCCTTGAGGAAGGTGTAAGCGTTGTAGAAGTTATAGCCGTTGCCTCCCTCGTTCCCGAGCGACCAGATGGTGACGGAGGGGTAGTTCTTGTTGCGCTCGAACATGTTGCGGACGCGCGAGATGTGACTGTTCAGGTAGTCGGGATTGTGGCCGAGGGTGCCTCGTTTTCCCTCGTCGATGTGACCGACGGTTCCCTTGCGCATGTCGTCCTGGTAGATGGTGTAATAGTAGCCGTGGGACTCGATGTTGGCCTCGTCATAGACGTAGAGGCCGTACTCGCTGCACATCTCGTAGAATCTCCTGTCCTGGGGGTAGTGGCTCAGGCGGACGGCGTTGATGTTATTCAACTTCATGATCTCGAAGTTACGGCGGAGTTGCTCGGGGGTCAGGTAGTGGCCGTTTTCCGCGGTCTCGTGGACATTCGCGCCCTTGAGTTTGATCGGTTGGCCGTTGACGAAGAAAAGTCGCAGCTTTTTCTCGTTGACCGTGATGTCTGTCTCCTTGATCTCTATCCGGCGGAAGCCGACCTTAAAGGGCACGATCTCCGTCGTCTTCCCGTCTTCCTCCAGGCTCATCACGAGGGTGTAGAGATTGGGGGCTTCTGCCGACCAGGGGGCGACGTTCTTGATCACATGCTCGGACTTTAATAGTGCTACCGCGTCGACGTGATTTTGTGGGGTGACCACCTGGTCTCCCGACGCGACGCGCGTGCCGGCAGCGTCCGACAGGGTGTAGCGGAACGTGACGTCTTTCACTTCCGTCCCCTTGTTCCACAAGTGGACGCTCAACTTAAAGACGCCGTCGGTGAAGGCGTCATCGAGGGTCGAGACAATGCGGAAGTCGCAGATGGAGCGCACCGGCTGCGACCAGAGGAAGACGTCCCGCTCGATCCCGCTCATGCGGAAGAAGTCCTGGCACTCGAGCCACGATCCCGTGCTCCAGCGGTAGATCTTCAGCGCGAGGGTATTCTTCCCCTCCTGCACGTAGGGGGTGATGTCGAACTCGGCGGGGTCTTTGGAGTCCTCGCTATACCCAACCTCTTTCCCGTTAACGTACACGTAGAGGCCCGACTTGGCGGCGGCGACGTGCAGGTAGATGGCGCGTTGCATCCACTCGGCGGGGATGTCGATCTCCCGGCGATAGACGCCCACCGGCGTTTCTTCCGGCAGGGTCGGCGCTAAGGGGTTACGGGGCGCCCACTCGTAGGGCTGGTTGACGTAGATGGGATAGCCGTGGCCCTGCAACTCCCAGTTGCCCGGCACTTGTATGTCGCGCCACTTGCTGGCGTCGACGGCGGGGTCGGTGATGTTGTCCGGGAGCGAGCGGTAGGCGTCGACGTAGTAGAACTTCCATGTGCCGTTGAGCAGTTGGTAGTAGGGGCTACGCGCGTAGTCGAAGGTGAGCGCGTCCGGCAGGGCGTCGTAGCTCATGAAGGTGGTACGGGGGTACACCTTGTTGACTTCGACCACGTTCACGTCTTGCCAGTAAGGCAGGCGGGTTTCCTGCGCGCCCAATGACAGCGCGGCAAGGAGCAACGATATGGATAAAATGATACGCATGGTTTCGGGTAATTTAAGGTGTTATTGCGCGAACTGCAATCCTTGGAGTTTGTTCCATCCTCCTCGCGTAAAGTCGGGGATCTCGACGGGCGCCGAGCCGTTGTCCAAGGACAGCTCCGTCAGCGGGATCAGGCAACACCATTCGGCCAGGTCGTACACGTCCATGTCCAGCGGCAGCCCCTTTTGGAGGCAATAGATCAGGCGATAGTCCATGATAAAGTCCATCCCCCCGTGGCCTCCCACCTGACGGGCGAGTCCTTCGATCTCCCGCGCGATGGGGTGCTTGTATTTTTCCATGAGGGCGGCGCGCGTCTCGCGCGGCGCGAACGAGTGGGCGTTCAGGTTCTCGTGGTTAGGGATCGCGTCGTCGTCCCTTCCTTCCGTGTCGAAGGCGAGTCCTTCGATGGGATACTTGTTCGCGAACCCGCGCGTGCCGGTGAGTTGGTAGAGGCGGTTATAGGGGCGCGGGGAGGTGACGTTATGCTGGATAAGGATAGACTTTCCTTTCTCCGTGCGGATCATGGTCATCGTGTGGTCGCCGTTGCGGAAGTCCTTCACCTCCTCGCCGGTTTGTTTCTTGATAAACTCGGGGTTCCCCACGGCCTTGGTATCGACGGAGACGAGGTAATTCATCTTGTCGCCCCGGTGGATATTCAGCACCTGGCAGACGGGGCCGAGGCCGTGTGTCGGGTAGACGTCGCCCCGGTGTTTCCTGTTAAAGTCCATGCGCCAATTGTTCCAGTACTGGTTCCAGTAGGGTTGCAGGCCGTGGATATAGGCGCCCTCGGCGTGCAGCACCTCGCCGAAGAGTCCCTGTTGGGCCATGTTCAGGCAGGTCAACTCGAAGAAGTCGTAGACGCAGTTTTCCAGTTGGATGCAGTGTTTGCGCGTTTGTTCCGAGGTATTTATCAGCGCCCATATCTCGTCGAGGGTCATGGCGGCCGGCACTTCGATGGCCACGTGTTTACCCTCTTTCATGGCTTGGACGCCGATCCTGGCGTGCGAGACCCAGTCGGTGGCCACGTAGATCAGGTCCACGTTAGGCAAGGCGGTCACTTGGCGCCAGACGGCGGTGTCTCCCGCGAACTCGAGGGCTTTCGGGAATCCCCGGCGTTCCAGTATCGCGTTGGCTTTCCGCGTGTTTTCCGCGAGCACGTCGCACAGGGCCACGATTTCCACGCCGGGGATGTGTGTCATCCGTTGCACGGCGCCGGGGCCTCTCATGCCCAGGCCGATGAAGGCCACCCGCACCACGGGCAGCGGCTCGGTTCTTAATTGCAGGACGTCCTCTTGTCCGGCGGGGCGTTCCGGGGTCGCTGGCCTGATCATCAGGCTCGTCATCTTCTTGTCGCCGATGCAGGCGGTGAGGAGGCCGGAGAGCAGCAGCGCGAAAACGATTACTTTTTTCATGGCAATTGGGATTAAGGATTAATAATGGATCGATGGTTCGTTAATGACGTTCGCCACCACGGTGCACATCTCCTCGTACCGTTCTTCCATCGAGCACAGCAGCTTGTACTGTGCCTTGGCGCGCGTGAGGTTATGCTCCGGGTACTTTATCTTATAATAGGTGTCTCCCCCGATGTAGTCCATCAGGAAGCGCAGCACCTGTTCAAAGGTGATATACCTGGCCGAGAACGCGAGGTTTTCTCGTTCTGCCGGCCCGAGGAAGGAGAGGGTTTCCGAGAGGTATCCCCTCGTGTAGGCCTCGAAGATATCCATGTTCAGGCCCACCCGGTAGAGTTCCTTATCGTCTTCCATGCCCGTGTTGGCATACGAGCGGATAGCGTCGCCATAGTCATTCAGGCAGCAGCTGCTCAGCACGGTGTCGAGGTCGATCACGCAGAGGATCGCGCCGGAGGGGTCGAAGAGGATATTACTGATTTTCGTGTCGTTATGCGTGACGCGCGTGGGGAGTTCTCCTGTTTCGACCTTCGTTCTGAAGGCGAGCATCTCAGCGCGGCGTTCTTCGATCCACGCGATTTCTTGTTGCACCAGGATTTTTCTCCCGGCGGGGTCTTTGGCGAGGGTCTCGTCCCACTGCCGAAAGCGGTACCGCATGTCGTGGAAGCCCGGCAGCGTGTCTTCCAGTGTCCCTGGCATGTCGGCCAGTAGCCGTTGGAAGCGGCCGATCCCTTTCCCTCCCTGGCGGGCCAGTTCGGGGTCGCGGGCTGCGTCATAGCCGACGGTGTCCTCGATAAAGAGGCAGGCGGCCCAAAACTCCCCCTCCTCGTCCCGGTAGTAGAGCTTGCCGTCTCGCGCCGGCACCACCGTGAGGGTTTCTCGCTCCGGGTCGCCCCCGTTCTCGATCACCTTTTTCTTCAGGTGGCTCGTCACTTTCTGGATGTTGTTCATCATGGCCGGCACGTCGGTAAAGATGTGTCGATTCTTGCGTTGCAGGATATAGTTGGGACTACCGTTCCCCGTCTGCACGAGGAAGGTTTCGTTGATCAATCCCTCGCCGATCGGGCGGATATCCTCCGCGACTCCCGCGAAGGAAAAATGCTGACTGATTTCGCGTAGCGTTAATGTCATAGGTGATTCTGATTCGTTCATTTCCGCGGTACATTCCGCGTGGGGCAAATGTATGGGATATCCTCTATTTTTCCCAACTTTTTGCCGGGAAATATGCCGCGATAAATAAAAAAATAGATTAAACCCCGGCACTTAAACAGATTTGTCCGCTTCCAGCGCCGTTTCCCGTCTAAGCTTTCTATCCCTAACTGCTTGAGTCTCGGAGAGGAATCGCAACGAGTTACAGGGAGCAATGATAAAGGTGTCCCCTTCTTTTTTTAGCGTCATCGCGGGGCGAGAGGAGGGGGGTGCGTGGCAAAAAAAAATAGCTCGCGAGGGGCGATCAATAAAAAAACAAGAAAATCTTTGGATACTTGGTAAATACCGTATATATTTGCGGCACCTCTGCAAAGATAACTTACTTAAACGAGATGAATGATGGATTACACACAGAAATTACAACACTTGGCGAATACGAAACTCTCGCTGGAAATATTGAATTCTCTCTCCACTAAAATGATAGGAACCCCCGGAGACCGGAAGCTTTCGAGAGAAAGCTACCGGTTCTCCTTTACGCGTTTCGTCGCGATCTCCCTTTTATTCGCTCTCTCGAGCGCCTCCTGCGTGCAAGATCTCGGGGAAATCCTGAAAGAAAAACGTACCGAAGGGGACAGCACCATCTCCGTCGTCCTCTCCCTCGCCGTGCCAGAAACCAGGGCCGGGAGCGCCGACGCCACGGCCGCCGAAAACGCCATCGGGGAAATCAACGTCCTCCTCTTCGATCAAAACGACGCCAACGAAAAATTCATCTACCGCGCCGCCGGGACAAGCATCGCCGACAACGGCGCCTCCTCCGCCAAGAAATTCGAGGTTCGCCTGCCCCTCGGAGGCCCCTACAAGGCGGTCGTCCTCGCCAACGCCCAGTCCGCCGTGCAGGGCCTCCCCATCGCCACCCTCGTCGCCAACGGCGCCCCTCGCGTCTCCCTCCTCAACAGCCTCGTCCACGCGGACGCGCTTGGCGTCACCCACTTCCCCATGTGGGGATACCTCGACAACCTCACCGTCCAGGAATCCACCAACAACATCGCCAGCATTCCCCTCACCCGAGCCGTCGCCCGCCTCGACTTCTCCGCGCCCCTCGGCGGCCGGCACAGGATGCTCCCGATCCATCTGCGGCAGGAGTACTACGCGCTTGTCGTCGAGGGAGTCGACGCCAACGGATACCTCGCCGACGAGACCATCGAGCACTCCTTCACCGTCAAGAGCAACCGCGCCTGGACGGCCTCGATCACTAACAGCGCGCAGGCCGCCCACTGTGTGATCTGGTAACCGAGAATCAATAAACACGCCACAATGTTAAACTTAAAGATATGGGACCATAGAGAATTAACCACCACGGAAAATGCGGGGGACACCGGCAAGGCCGACAAGTCGCTCGCGAATGCTCTTAATTTACCGGGAGGATTTTCCAAGATCTCGAGAAGATCCAGCGACTCGACAGGGCCGGAATGACATTCGATCGCCGACAAGATGATGCATCATCGCGAAAAAGTTGGCGCGATTCGCGGACGTGCTGGCGCGGTTCGCGGACGACCTGGCGCAATTAGCGGACAGGCTGGCGCGATTCGCGGACGACCTGGCGCGGTTAGCGGATAGCTGGCGCGATCAGCGGACAACCTGGCGCGATTCGCGGACGTGTTGGCGCGATTCGCGGACGTGTTGGCGCGATTAGCGGACGAGCTGGCGCGATTCGCGGAAGGAGGGGGCGGGTGATTTTAGCTGTTCGGGAGCGTGATGACGCGGCCGCTTTTCATGGTGGCTGCCACGTCGATCCGGCGCTGGTTGGAACTGCCAGTGAAGGGGAGTGCGGCGGCGCGCAGGGTCTCGATGTAAGGGCCGTCGACGAGCACGTCGATGAAGGGGAGGATGGAGGAGAGACGGGGGGAGGCGAGTACCTCCTCGTAGAGGTAACCGGTGTAGCACCAGATGGTTTTGGTGGTTTCTTGCCGCACGCGACGGGCAAGGGCGGCGAAGCCCTCCACTTGCAGGAGGGGATCGCCGCCGCTGAAGGTGACGTTGGAGAGCGCGGCGTCGCACAGGCGTTGCATGATGTAATCGAGGTCGCGCGGCGCGCCGTTCTCGATGAGCCACGACTCGGGATTGTGACACCCGGGGCAACGCCGCGGGCAGCCCGCCGCGTAGATCGAGGTGCGGAGTCCCGGGCCGTCGACGATGGTGTCCTCGACGATCCGGAGGATGGAGAGGTCACTCATGGACAAGGCGGTCGTTGAGTTCGGCGAGCTTGGCGCTGTTCCAGCGATCGGTGGCGCCGACGAGGTAGCCGGTGATGCGCTGCAGGCGGTCAACGCGTTGGCTGCCGCAACGGGGGCACTCGTACATTTGGCTGTCGGCGTTCTCGTAGGCACAGTCGAGGCAGCGGTTGCGGTTGTGGTTGACGGAGGCGTAGCCCATGTTGTACTTGTCCATCAGGTCGACAACGGTCATGATGGCTTCCGGGTTTCGGGTGGCGTCGCCGTCGATCTCGACGTAGAAGATGTGTCCGCCCCGCGTCATCTCGTGGTAGGGGGCCTCGACGCGCGCCTTGTGGTGGGCGCTGCACTTGTAGTAGACCGGGACGTGGTTGGAGTTGGTGTAATAGGCGCGGTCGGTGACGCCGGGGATTTCCCCGAAATTCTTCTTGTCGCGGCGGGTGAATTTCCCGGCGAGGCCCTCGGCGGGGGTGGCGAGGACGCTGTAGTTGTGCGCGTATCGTTCGCAGAAGTCGTTGACGCGATCCCTCATTCTCGCGACGATGTCGAGGCCGAGCTGGCGGGCGAAGTCGTCTTCCCCGTGGTGCTTGCCGGTGAGGGCGACGAGGGCCTCGGCGAGGCCGATGAAGCCGATGCCGAGCGTGCCCTGGTTGATGACGCTCTCGATGGTGTCGTCGGGACGCAGGCGCTCGCAGCCTTCCCATAGCGCGGACATCAGGAGGGGAAATTGCTTGGCGAGAGCCGTTTTCTGGAACTCGAAGCGGCGATGCAGTTGCAGGGCGGCCAGCTCGAGGATTTCGTCGAGCTTCTTGTAGAAGGCCTCGATGCGCTCCTGGCGGTCAGGGATATTCATGCACTCGATGGCCACGCGCACGAGGTTGAGGGTGGTGAAAGAGAGATTTCCTCGCCCGATGGAGGTTTTCTTGCCGAAGCGGTTCTCGAAGACTCGCGTGCGGCATCCCATGGTGGCCACCTCGTGGAGGTAGCGCCGGGGATCGCTTTCTTGCCACTCCTCGTGGTGGTTATAGGTGGCGTCGAGGTTGAGGAAGTTGGGGAAAAAACGGTGGGCGCTCACCTTGCAGGCGAGGCGGTACAGATCGTGGTTTCTGTCGCCGGGCAGGTAGCTGACGCCCCTTTTCTTTTTCCATATCTGGATGGGAAAGATGGCAGTGCCGCCCCCGCCGACGCCCTCGTCGGTGCTTTTGAGTAGCTCGCGAATGATGCAGCGCCCCTCGGCGGAGGTGTCGGTTCCGTAGTTGATGGAACTGAAGACGACCTGGTTGCCCCCGCGGGAGTGGATCGTGTTCATGTTGTGGATGAAGGCCTCCATCGCCTGGTGGACGCGATTGACGGTGCGGTTGATCGCCTGCTGGAGGTAGCGGGATTCGCCGTCGAGGCCGTCGAGGGGACGCGCCAGGAAGTCGTCGAGGGGGATGTCGCGGAGGTGCCGGAGGTCGATGCCGAGGAGGGTCTCGATGATCTTCACTTCCTCGATGAAACTCTTGCGAACGAAGGGGGCGAGGTAGAAGTCGAAGGCCGGGATAGCCTGTCCACCATGCATTTCGTTTTGCGCGGTCTCGAGGGAGATGCAGGCGATCATGCTGGCGGTCTCGACGCGACGGGCGGGGCGCGATTCGCCGTGTCCGGCGTTGAATCCCCCGTCGAGTATCTTATCGAGAGGGTGTTGCACGCAGGTGAGGCTCTTGGTGGGGTAATAGTCCTTGTCGTGGACGTGGAGGTAGTTTTGCCGCGCGGCCTCCTTGACTTCCTGCGGGAGGAGGTAGTCGTCCACGAAGGGCTTGGTGGATTCGCTGGCAAATTTCATCATCATGCCCGCGGGGGTGTCGGCGTTCATGTTGGCGTTCTCGCGGGTGACGTCGTTCGACTTTGTCTCGATGATCTCGAGGAAGATATCTCGCGTTTTTGCCTTGCGGGCGATGCTTCGCTGGTCCCTGTAGGCGATGTACTTGCGCGCGACTTCGCGGCGAGGGCCGCGCATGAGTTCTTCCTCGACCATGTCCTGGATCTCCTCGACGGTCATCCGTTCTCTCCCGCGGACGCTGATCCTGTCGGTGATTTGCTGCACGAGCTCCGGGTCTTCGCCTCTCTCGGTCTGCAACATGGCTTTTCGGATGGCGGTTCTGATCTTTTCCTCGTTGAACCCGACCACTCGTCCGTCTCTCTTAACTACTGTCTGTATCATTTCTTGTATTTTTTCGTGATCAACTGCGACAGCAAATGTAACCGATTTTCCATCGCGGTTTCCCGTCGTGAAAAAATATTTTTCCTCCACCGAAAGTCAGTTCTCCATTTTC
>JAIROI010000133.1 GCA_031257615.1 Odoribacteraceae bacterium | reverse complement strand
CCCGTTAGTCGAACACCGGCTACCCTCAACGGCTATTGGGGCCGGCCCCGCGCGAATCGGGACCGGCCCCTGACTTTAAACGTTGTCGCTATCGCGCTAATAATAAAGAGATGCCGCGGGTTTTATCTACTGTTTCTACCTCCATTAGCAGGCGTCCCCGCGTGTTTTCGTGGAAGATTTCGTGTATGAGAATGTTAAATCGTACTCGAATTTTGCATGGAACTCGCGTGGGAAGAGGTAAATCGTTTCGCGAACAGACAATCTACACGATGTAGAAAGTCCGGATAAAATTTATTCATAAGATCTACATCATGTAGAAAGTAGGGTCATTTTCGCAAACAGACAATCTACATCGTGTAGAAAGTAGGGTCATTTTCGTAAACAGACAATCTACATCGTGTAGAAAGTAGGGTCATTTTCGCAAACAGACAAGCTACATCGTGTAGAAAGTAGGGTCATTTTCGCAAACAGACAATCTACATCGTGTAGAAAGTAAGAATCAATTTTAATTTGGGGTTTCTACATGATGTAGAAAGTAAGAATCAACTTTGATTTGGCCTTTCTACACGATATAGAAAATAAGAATCAACTTTGATTTGGGGTTTCTACATGATGTAGAAAGTAAGAATCAACTTTGATTTGGGGTTTCTACATGATGTAGAAAGTAAGAATCAATTTTGATTTGGGCTTTCTACATGATGTAGAAAGTAAGAATCAATTTTGATTTGGGGTTGTAACATGATGTTGCCGGTCGATATTTGATTTTTTACCGCCCGTACGACGCGCGATTTGATCCTTGCAGTAACGAAAAATAAAGGTAAAGAAGAAGCCGTTGCAAAGGGATAGAAGGGGGAATAATGTTGACGATTTGAGGGTCGAAGGGGGGATTTTCGAGGGGGAAGGCGTCGTTTCGCGATCGCGCGAAAAAAAAATAACGGGAAACACGCGGGGACGTCGCGAAAATGTGTAGCTTTACCCTGCTTTTAAAACGAACGCGTATGAGAATATTCACGAATATCTGGAGGTTGTACTACGACGGGTTCCGGAACATGCCAGGGTGGGGAAAGAGCCTGTGGTTGATCGTTATTATCAAGTTGTGCGCGATGTTTCTTGTTTTCCGTCTTTTCCTTATGCCTAATTATCTTAACTCGCGATACGATACTTTTCAGGAGAAAAGCGATCACGTGTTTGAACAATTAATCACTAAACCTTAAAAATTATGCTGTATGATCTGACTTCGACGGTAGAGTGGTCGCGGTGGCAATTCGCGATGACGGCCATCTACCATTACATGTTTGTCCCCTTGACGTTGGGATTGTCCCTGCTGGTGGCGGTGATGGAGACGATCTGGTACCGGACGGGCAAGGAGAGTTGGCTGAAAGCCACCAAGTTTTGGATGAAGCTCTTTGGCGTGAACTTCGCGATCGGGGTGGCCACGGGGCTGATCCTTGAGTTTCAGTTCGGCACGAACTGGTCGACGTACTCGTGGTTCGTGGGCGACATTTTCGGGGCGCCGCTGGCGATCGAGGGGATCGTGGCTTTCTTCATGGAGGCGACTTTCGTGGCGGTGATGTTCTTCGGCTGGCGGCGGGTGAGCCGGCGTTTCCACTTGTTGTCCACGTGGTTGGTATACGTCGGGACGAACATTTCGGCGCTGTGGATTCTGGTGGCGAACGGGTGGATGCAGGATCCGACGGGGATGACGTTTGACCCGGACTCGGCGCGCAACGTGATGACGAGTTTCGCGGACGTGCTGTCGGCGACGGCGTTTAACAAGTTTTTCCACACGGTGACGTCGGCTTACACGCTTTCCGCGTGCTTCGTGGTGGGCGTTTGCGGCTGGTTTTTCGCGAAGAAGCGGGATCTCGAGTTCGCGCGGAAAAGCATCTTGCTGGGTTCGGTGTTTGGCCTGGCGAGCATCGCGTTAACGATTTTCACGGGCGACTCGTCGAGCCAGCATGTCGCGCGGGTGCAGCCGGTGAAGTTCGCGGCGATGGAGGGGTTGAACCGCGGAGGGAATGGCGTGGGACTGACAGTGTTCGGTATTCTGGCGGACGACCCGTCGTTGCCTTACGAGGGGATGAAGAAGACGATCGCGTCCGCGACGATCCCGGGGTTGCTCTCGTGGATGAGCCACGGGGACGCGAAGGCTTTTATTCCTGGTTTCCAGGATATCCTGGAGGGCTACACGTCGCGCGAGGGGAGGGTGTATCCCCCGGTGCAACAGCGGATCGAGAACGGGCAGCGCGCGATGGAGGCGCTGAAGCGCTACAAGGAGGCTAAGAAGGCGGGGATGACGCTGGAGAAGGATCAGGCGTTGAAGGAGTTGGAGGAGAATTACGCTGATTTTGGCTACGGGAGTCTTTCTTCTCCCGGGGATATTATTCCTAATGTCCCGCTGGTTTTTTACAGTTTTCGGATCATGGTGGGGTTGGGTTTCCTGTTCGCGCTGCTGTTTATCTTGTCGTGGTGGTACGCGTGGCGTCGCCGGTTTGACCGCTTCAAGTTTGTTCCTTACCTGGCGCTGGTTTGTATTCCACTGGCTTACGTGGCGTCGCAGTGCGGTTGGATCGTGGCGGAGGTGGGGCGTCAGCCGTGGGTGGTTCAGGACTTGATGACGACGAGGATGGCCGTGACGGAGGTATCGGCGACGTGGGTGCAGGTGACGTTCTGGTTGTTTGCCGCGTTGTTCACGGTGATGCTGGTAGCGGAGTTGAAGATTTTGTGCGCCCAGATCCGGAAGGGTCCGGGGGAATGATTATGAACTTGTAACATGCATGATATGGAATTTTTACAACATTACTGGTGGATCATTATCGCTCTGTTGGGCGGGATCCTGGTGTTCCTGCTTTTCGTGCAGGGTGGTCAGACGCTGCTTTACACGGTGGCGCGAACGGGCGACGAGCGCGATTTGCTTGTCAATTGCCTGGGACATAAATGGGAGTTCACGTTCACCACGTTGGTGGTGTTTGGCGGCGCGTTTTTCGCGAGTTTCCCGTTGTTTTACTCGACGAGCTTCGGTGGGGCGTACCTGGCGTGGATGGTGGTGCTGTTTTGTTTCGTGTTGCAGGCGGTCTCTTACGAGTACCGGCGCAAGGCGAATAACTTGCTGGGGGAGACGACGTATAACGTTTTCCTGATCATTAACGGCGCGCTTGCCACGGTTTGCGTGGGGGCTGTGGTGGGGTCGTTCTTCACGGGGAACCCGTTCCGTCTGAACGAGATGAACCAGGTGACGTGGGATAGCCCGTGGAGGGGGTTGGAGGTGTTGTTTAACGCGGCGAACGCGAGTCTTGGTCTGGCGATTTTCTTTTTGTCGCGGGCGCTGGCATCGTTGTATTTCATGAACAGTATCCGGGAGGAGACGATTTTCGCGCGGAGCAAGCGGCAGGTGTTGCTGAACGCGATCCCGTTCCTTGTTTTCCTGCTCGCGGCCTTGACGCTGATCTTGTTAGGCGACGGGTACGCGGTCGGTGAGGGGGGGAAGGTCGAGCCGACGCCGTACAAGCATTTCCGGAACTTGCTGGAGATGCCGGCGAACACGGCGATGTTGCTTGTCGGGGTCGCGGGGGTGTTGTTTGGCATGATCAAGTCGATTTTCTCGCCCCGGTGGCGGAAGGGGATTTGGTTTTCCGGGGGTGGGATTATCCTGACGGTGATCGCGTTGTTTATCGTCGCGGGGTTCAATAACACGGCGTTCTATCCCTCGTACGCGGATCCGGGTTCGTCGCTGACGATCGCTAATGCCTCTTCCTCGGAGTACACGTTGCGGACGATGGCTTACGTGTCGCTGCTTTCCCCGCTGGTGATCGCTTATATTAGCCATGCCTGGCGGGCGTTGAATCGTAAGCCTCTTGATATTCAGGAGGTGAAGGAGGACGAGAACGCGTATTGAGCGTTCGCGATAAAGGAGCGAGGGCGGCCGGCGGGTCGCCCTCGTTTGTTTCAGGGCTGTTGTTCGAGGTTTAGCGCGCCGAGCAGGGCGAGTTCGAACTTCGGGTAGACGCGTTCGGGGCCGACGAGCTTGTCGACGCCGTTCTTGACGAGGTCTTTGCGCACGTCGTCGTTGACGCCGGAAAGGACGACGCGGGTGCCTGCCTGCTGGAGCTGCAGGATGGTCTCTCGCAGGTTTTTGATGCCGGTGGCGTCGATGAAGGGTACGTGTCTCATGCGGATGATCAGGACTTTGTACCTGACTCCCATAGTTCGGATGGTCTCGGAGTATGTTTTTGCCGATCCGAAGAAGAAGGGGCCGCTGATCTCGTAGACGCCGATGGTTGGGGGTATGTTCTTGTACATGGTGAGGATGTCCTGGTCGACGTTTCCCTGGGCCGGGATGACCTTGGGGGCGTTGTCAGCCATGCGTTTCATGAAGAGGAGGGCCGCGAGGACGACTCCTATTTCGATGGCCACGGTGAGGTCGACGAGGACGGTGAGGAAGAAGGTGACAAGGAGAATGACGACGTCGAAGTACGAGGCTCGCAGGACGGAACGGAATGAACGCCACTCGCTCATGTTGTAGGAGACCACGATGAGTATGCCGGCGAGGCAGGACATGGGGATGTATGATACCCAACGAACGAAGAATAACATGATCAGCAACAGCACCGCGGCGTGTATGAGGCCTGCCACGGGCGTTCTGCCGCCGCTCTTGGCGTTGGTGGCGGTCCGGGCGATGGCGCCGGTGGCTGGGATGCCTCCGAAGAGGGGCGCGACGATGTTTGCCGCTCCCTGGGCGATTAACTCGGTGTTGGAGCGATGGTGGCTACTGATCATGCCGTCAGCGACAACGGCCGAGAGCAAGGATTCGATGGCGCCAAGGATGGCAATGGTGAAGGCTGGCTGCACGTAGCGCCCCAGCTCGCCCCACTCGACGAGGGGCAGCGAGGGGGAGAACGAGCAGGAGACGTCGCCGTAGAGCGCGCCGATGGTGGTCGCGGGGATGTCGAGGAGGGCCACGAGGGGGGTGATCAGGAGGATGGCCGCGAATGATCCGGGTATCTTGCGCGTGACGCGGGGCATGTAGACGACGATGAGCACGGTGAGGAGGGTGATGGCCGCGGCCGGCCACGAGATGGCGTCCAGGCGCGAGAAGTAGGCAGCCCACTTGGCGATGAATCCACCGGGCAGGTTTTCGATCTCCAGTCCGAACGCGTTGACGATCTGCGTGGAGAAGATCACGACGGCAATGCCGGAGGTGAAGCCGACGATCAAGGGGTGGGGGATGAATTTGAGGAAGGAGCCGAGACGCAACAAGCCGAAGCCGACGAGCATGAAGCCGGCCATGATGGTGGCAATGATCATGCCGTCAATGCCGTACTCGCCGATGACTCCCAGGACGATCACGATAAAAGCGCCCGTGGGGCCGCCAATCTGCACGCGGCTGCCGCCGAGGAACGAGATGATGAATCCGGCAATGATGGCCGTCATGACTCCCTTTTCCGGGGAGACTCCGGAGGCCACGGCAAAGGCAATGGCCAGGGGGAGAGCTACAATGCCCACGACGATGCCGGAAAGGAGATCGCGCGGGAAGTTTCTCTTGACGGAGCCGTTCCGCAGGAGTTCGAATAGTTTTGGACTGAATATCTTTTCCATGTTTAATTGAATTTGAGTTTTGCCCCCGGTACGCGAGGAGGCGCGAAAGTATATAATCTCCTTTTTGACTCCTAATTTATTCCGGCCCTGCCCGCGCGGCGACTTGATCATTACGAGCAGGGGGGGCGCGGCGAGCAGCGCCGGTTGTGAGATTGGTAAATTGGTGTTACCTTCGCGACGGATTTCTCGGGGTGTAGCGCAGCCCGGTAGCGCATCTGCTTTGGGAGCAGAGGGTCGCAGGTTCGAATCCTGTCACCCCGACGAGAAGACGAGCGGCGCGTTTCGCGTGTCGCTCGTTTTTTATTGCCCGCGTCAGGGGGAGATCAGGCGCGTGAAACAGGTGGAGCAGTCAAATTCCAGGAGGAAACGGCCTGAACGATTGTGCAGGTAGAGGGGGAGCTGGAAGTCAAGCGTCGAGGCGCGTTTCAAGCAGGCCCCGATCTCGAAAAGAATGCAGTAGCGACAGTGCATGACGGCCTTTCCGGAACGATCGGCGCTGATCTCGAATCCGGGAGGAGGGGAGTCGACGCCGCGATCGCGGTAGAAGCGCCCGGCAAGCGCGTTGGTGACGTTTAGCCGCCAGTCGACCGGGCCGGGGAAGGGAGCGTCGGGGGACGAGGGGAGGCGCGTCCAGGGGGAGAGCGCCTGCAAACGGGTGGCGTCAAGGGCCTGGAGGAGAAGACGCCGGTAGCGGTTCAGGATGGCGGCGGGCGCGAAGAGCGGTTCGCCGTCGTAGGTGGCCTGGTCGCAACGGAAGCCGGTGCCGCCACACTTCCTGGCCTGTCGGCAGAGCAACTCCGGCATGTCCGGTCGGGTGGCCGGCTCGAAGCGTTCGTCGGTGCGCGTAGAGGCCGCGAGGCCGTCTTCGTCGATGGCAGTGAGGAGCAAGCGGCGGTCGATGGCGCGGATCTCTATCCGGACGCGCACCTCCCGCGCGCTCTCTTGCCTCTCGACGCGGTTCAGGAAGAGGTGGTCGCGGTTGCGATAGAGCCACGCGCCGGGAGGGACGTTTACCCGCTCGTTGCAGTAGACGATGTTTCCCTCCACGCGGTTCACGTTAAAGCCCTTCAGCTCGCCGTCAGCGAGGTAGCATAGCCCGTCGGCGTTGTGCAGCGGCTCGATGGCCTCCGCGGTCAGCCTGTTTCCCTCCCCTCCCATCACCCTGGCCACGCGTTTTCCCGTTGACTTGGGGGTGTCGGCGTTGATCATGCCGGTGGAGCGCCCGGCGAAGAAATACTCGGTGAAGCCGCGGTTGAAGGTGCGCTCGGGATCAGGGACGAAGGAGGCCGCGACGACGCCGGAGGAGGCCCTGGCGAAGTCGGGGTGGCTGGAGATGTAAGCGTCAAAGAGGGAGGCGTAGTGGCGCGTGACGTTGGCCACGTGGGCGGCGTCCTTTAACCGGCCCTCGATCTTGAAAGAGTCGACGCCCGCCTCGATCAGCGCGGGGAGACGGCGGGAGAGGTTGAGGTCTTTGAGGGAGAGCAGGTACTTGTCGCGCGCGATGACCTTTCCCGCGCTGTCGACGAGGCTCCAGCGAGCGCGGCAGGGCTGGGCGCACTCGCCGCGGTTGGCCGATCGACCGGAGAGGTAGCAGGAGAGGTAGCACTGCCCGCTGAGGCTGACGCAGAGCGCCCCGTGCACGAAACACTCCAGCTCCAGGGAGGTCTCGCGGCGAATCTCCCGCAGTTGTTCGAGGGAGAGTTCCCGCGCGAGGACGACTCGCCGGAAGCCGACGGCCTCGAGAAACTTGACGCGCTCGGGGGAGAAGTTGTGCATCTGCGTGCTGGCGTGGAGGGCGATCGGCGGGAGGTCGAGCTGGAGGAAGGCCATGTCCTGGATGACGAGGGCGTCAACTCCAGCGTTGTATAGCGCGCGAACGAGTCGGGCGGCAGCCTCCAACTCGTCGTCGTAGAGGAGGGTGTTGAGGGTCGCGAGGACGCGGGCATGGAAGCGATGGGCGAGGGTCGCGACGCGTTCGATGGTCTCGACGGAGTTTCCGGCGGCTTTTCTTGCCCCGAAGTCGGGCGCGCCGATGTACACGGCGTCTGCCCCGTTCAGGATGGCGGCGCGCGCGGCGGCTTCGTCTCGCGCCGGAGCGAGGAGTTCCAAGCGTCTCACGGGCGCGCGAGTAGTCCCTGCACGGGGAGGTCGGGGTAGCTATAGCCCTCGATGATCGGCGTCTCGAGCCACCCGCAGGCGGGGAAGCGCGCGGCGAGGTATTCCTTGAAGAAGGCGATCGAGGAGGCGGCGATGGGAGCGCCGGCGTCCGGGTAGTGGTTGTAGACCAGCCATTGGACGCGTATACCCTCGCGCCGACATGCCTCGAGGGCGAGTAGCGTGTGGTTGATGCTCCCCAGCTTCGAGGAGGTAACGAGGATCAGGGGGTAGCCTCGATCGCGGATATAGTCGATGGTGAAGTAGCCGCGGGAGAGCGGCGCGTAGAGCCCCCCGGCACCCTCGACGAGAACGACGTCGTAGCGTTGCTCGAGGAGTCGCGTGGCGTTCTCGATACGCGCGGGATCGATGGAGACGCCGTCTATTTCCGCGGCGAGGTGCGGGGAGGCGGGGTAAGTGAGGACATAGGGGCAGGTGATCCCCTGGCGGTCTTCTTCGCGCGCGCCCTCGCCCATGATCTCCCTATGTTTCAGGATATCCTCCGAGACGCCGGCGCACCCTGTCTGGATAAATTTCTGGGTAATCACCCGCGCGCCGCGCCGCGCCAGGGAGCGGGCGATCAACCCCGCGGCGATGGTTTTCCCGGTATCGGTGTCGATGCCGCTGACGAAATAGACGCTCATTTCTTTTTACAGACCAGGTATAGGGGATGATAGGTCAGCGTGACTTTTCCGTCCATGGCGAAGCGGCTGTTGTAGTCATTGACGAACTCGTTCAGGCGATTCTTTGTCCAGATCGAGTGGTCGCCGGAGCTGTTTGTGCCCGTGAGTCTCAGGTGTTGGAGTATCGCCAGCGGGTCGGGGAACTCCAGCAGCCGGAACTCTTCAAGGATCTCCGTGACCTTGAACCAGGGGGAGAGGAGGTCGATCAGCTCGTCTTGCGAGCGATAGTTCAGGCCTCCGCCGGTGGCGAGTCGTATCTCCCTGAGGTTATACTTTCCGAATGTGCTAAAGAGCATCAACTTTCCCCGTTTCAGGCTACGCGCCAGCCGCTCGAAGGTAGCGCCGGGGTCGCCGAGCCACTGGAACGCGGAGGCGGAGACGATCAGGTCAAAGGGGGGCAGCGGGATCGTCTCGATGTCTCCCGGCAGGCAGCGGTCGATGGGGATACCGTGCCGTTCGGCGGTCTTCATGCACATCTCCTCGACGAGGTCGTTGACGTGCAGCACATCCCCCGGGAACATCTCTCGCAGTTCTCCCGTCAGGAATCCCGTCCCGCACCCCACTTCCAGCACGCGCCGCGGCACGTAGTTGAGGCTCGCGGCCAACATGCGGGCGAGCTTGTTTGCTGCCCGGCGTTGTATGACAGCGTGCTCGTCGTAGCTCTCTTCGCTTCGCTTGAAGCGTTGTTTGATCTCTTCCTTATCTATTTCCATAATCGATGATTGATTCCCAGCAGGTGAAACGGAAGAAAGGATAGTGCCCGCCCGCGAGCGTCGCGATCTCGCAGCGGCCTTGCCACCAGTTCCGTTGGTTCTCCGCGGGGAAGATGATGTCTTTGTTCGAGATAAATGCCCGGCTCCACGGTATGGCGGGACGCGCACAGCTCGATTGCTCCCGGACGCGGCGCAGCTCTTCCAGTCGCTCGCGCGGGTCTCGTCGCGGCTGGCAGTTAGCGCAAAACAGCGCCCGTTCTTCCCGGCTGACCAGCGCCCGGTCGATAAATTTCTCCCAGCCGCGCTCGTTCATTCCCCGTTCGGTGAGCGCGTAGAGCACCGTCGGGATACCTTGAAGGTCGTCCACCGGGCGGCCCGTGCCGTTCAGCGCCACTGCCCGACGCGGAATGATCCCCCATCGCCCGAGTGATTCCGATGCAGCCCACACGCCCATCGACCAGGCGACGACGTCCACCGCCTCGTATCCTGTCGCGTCGGGTGGGGCAGACGCGATGTCGCGATAATCGTGGAACGCGAGCACGTCGCTGTCACTTTTCAGGTGACTCACGGAGCGCTCATCCATTCCCCACCCGCCGAAATAGAGGATGAGGCGTTTCCCGTCACCGCGGGTTATCCAGTCGGCGCGCATACTAACAACTTACTTCTATAAATTCAAACAGGCATTCATAGTCCTCGTCGGGGATCGCCGCGTTGAGCGAGAAGCGCAGGCGAGCCTCGTTTTTCGGAACAGTCGGGTAGCGAATCGGCAGAACGAAGAACCCGTTGTCGCGGAATTGGCTCGACAAGTAGGCGCTATTCTCGTTGCTCCCGCAGAGGCAAGGAACGATATGCGACGCCCCCCTTGTCTCGAAGCCCCTTTTTACCAGCGTTTCCCGCAACCGCCCGGCAACGTCGGCGAGCCGCAAGCGATCGGCGTACAGGTCGGGCAGTCGGCGCAACACGAAGCGCGTCCACGCCACGTTGAGCGGCGGTAAAGCCGTGGAGAAGATCAGGCTGCGCTGTGTATTCACCAGGAACTCCTTGAAGAGACCGTCGCACGCCACGAACGCCCCCTGCGACGCGAGCGCCTTCCCGAAGGTTCCGACGATGAAATCAATATCCTCCGCGCACCCCTGTTCCTCGCAGCAACCCAGACCGTTCGTCCCGCGCGCCCCCATCGCGTGCGCCTCGTCGACGTACAGGAACGCGTCGAACTCGCGCTTGATGTCGCACAACTCCTGCAGGTCGGCCACGTCCCCGTCCATGCTAAACACCGACTCGGTCGCGATGAACACGTTCTCGTACATCTCCCGTTGCCTCGCGAGAAGCTCCCGTAAATGCTCGTAATCAAGGTGGCGGAAGCGCGTCCCCTCGGCCTCGGATAGTTGCATCCCGTCGATAATACTGGCATGTACCAGCTTGTCGGAGAGTATCCAGTCGCGCTTGCCGGCCAACGCCGGGAGCACCCCGATGTTCGCGTGGTAGCCCGACGCGAGCACCAGCGCTTCCTTGCCGTACATCTCGCCGAGCTCTCTCTCGAGGAGCGTGTAATACTCGTGATTACCAGATAGCAGGCGGGAGGACGCGGCGCTATACCCCAGCGCCAGCACGTCAGTTTCCCGCCTGAACTCCTCCCGTAGCGCCGGGTTGGAGGCCAGGCCGAGGTAGTCGTTCGAGGAGAAATTCAGCATCTCTCGCCCGTCGTGGTGCACCAGGAACCCGTTCAGCTGCATCTCCCGCAACTCCCGGTAGTTGCCCGCCTCCTTGATCTTCCCCAGCTTGTCACCGTATCGTTCTCTATTCATGTTTCACAACCACTTGCATGATGGCAGACGTCAGCGCGTGCAGTTCTCCCGGCGTGATAATATAAGGAGGCATCACGTAAATCAACTTCCCGAAAGGACGCGCCCACACGCCCTTCTCCACCAGCTCGGCTTGCACGGCCGCCACGTCCACCGGTTCCTTCATCTCCACCGCGCCGATCGCGCCGAGCACCCGCGCGTCAGCCACCTGATCCAATCGCGCCAGCGGGGAAAGCTCCTCTCGCAGCTGCGTCTCAATGCATTTCACGCGCTCCTCGACCGTGTTGTACTCCTCCAGCGCGTCCAGCGAGGCATTCGCCACGGCGCACGCCAGCGGGTTACCCGTGAACGTCGGGCCGTGCATGAGTATCCCCGGAACGCCGGACGAGATCGTACGAGCCACGCTACTGGTAGCGAGCGTGGCCGCGAATCCCATGTAACCGCCGGTGAGCGCCTTTCCCACGCACATGATGTCAGGCGTAACCCCCGCGTGGTCGCACGCCCACCGTTTCCCGGTGCGCCAGAACCCGGTGGCTATCTCGTCGCATATCAAGAGAATATCGTACATGTAGCACAACTCGTAGACCTTGCGCAGGTACTCCGCCGAGTAAAACCGCATCCCGCCGGCCCCCTGGACGATAGGCTCCAGGATCACCGCCGCCACCCGCGTGTGATTGTGCCGAAGGCACTCCTGGAACGCGGCGATATCTCCCTGCATGCAAGGCTCCCCGAAAACCGGCGAGGGAACGGGCGCGAAATGGTGCATGGGCAGCGTCGCCCGGAAGATCGAGTGCATGCCCGTCAGCGGGTCGCACACCGACATCGCGTTCCACGTGTCCCCGTGATAGCCGCCGCGCACCGTCACGAAGTGCCGCCTCTCCTCTCGCCCCCGCGCGTGCCAGTATTGCAACGCCATTTTCATCGCCACCTCGACCGCCACCGAACCGGAGTCGCTAAAGAATACATTATCCAACCCCGCCGGGGCCATCGCCAACAACCGCGACGCGAGCTTCACCGCCGGAGCATGTGTAAAACCACCGAACATCACGTGGGCCATCTCCTTTAATTGTCCTTCTATCGCCGCGTTCAACAGCGGGTGATTGTACCCGTGGATCGCGCTCCACCACGACGACATGCCATCTATCAAACGCCGTCCGTCTTCCAACTCGATATACACGCCTTCCGCCCGCCTGACCGGGTACACCGGCAGCGGGTTAGTCATCGAATCGTAGGGGTGCCACACGTGCTCCCTGTCATACTGCAATAATTCATCAACCTTCATGTTACAAAACTTAAAGTCAACATTCCATGTTTCCGGCGGGACATCTCCCCCCTTTCTCGTTTCGGTCTTGCCTAACGCGCCGCAAGGTAGTGATTTTTTATTGACGACGAAAAGCCGCCGGCAGGCCACCCATGATACCACGCAACTCGAACACTTGTCGTCTCTATGCGATCAATTGGATTACCCGGGACCGCCGGATGCGCGATACCTTATCTTTAATGGATGACGGGTTACCTGGATTCGATCCAGAGGCGGGCGTTGACGAGGGCCTCGAGCCACGGGGTGACCTCGTCGGAAGGACGGTCGGCGGGATAGTAAGGCCAGTTCCAGGGGTGGATGGCGCGCTCGGGATGGGGCATGATGGCCAGGTGACGACCGTCGTCGCTGCAGATGGCGGCCGCGGCAAAGGGAGAGCCGTTCGGGTTGGAAGGGTAAGTGTCGTGGCCGTAGCGGGCGGGGATATGGTAGCGGGCGCGGTCGAGCGGGAAGTGGAACTTGCCCTCTCCGTGGGCCACCCAAACGCCCAAGCGAGCGCCGGCAAGGGAGTGCAGCATGACGGAGTGATTCTCGATGATGTCGATGTTGACGAAGCCGGACTCGAACTTGTGGGAGTCGTTGTGCAACATGCGGGGCATCTCGGGATGGTCGGGGTACAGGAGTCCCAGTTCCACCATCAGCTGGCAGCCGTTACAGACGCCAAGGCTCAGGGTGTCGGCTCGTTGGTAGTAGCGTTCAAGGGCAAGTCGGGCCGTTTCGTTGTACTTGAAAGCGCCGGCCCATCCCTTGGCGGAGCCGAGAACGTCGGAGTTGGAGAAGCCGCCGGAGAAGACGATCAGGTGGACGCTGTCGAGGGTTTCGCGTCCGGAGACGAGGTCGGTCATGTGCACGTCGATGGTTTCGAAGCCGGCGAGGTGTAGCATCCAGGCTGTTTCGCGGTCGCACTGGCATCCTTTCTCGCGGATGACGGCGGCTCGCGGGGCGACGGCGGGGCGGGCGGGGCGTTGTCCGGTGAAGGAGGCGGGGAAACGGTACTCGAGGGGGTGGAGGGGATAATTGTCGTAGCGTTCGCGGGCCTTTTGCTCGCCGCTTTGCCGTCTGTCGAGCAGGTAAGAAGTCTTGAACCAGGAGCGGCGGGCCTCGGGAATGTCGATGTTCCAGGCGCGGTCGTCCTTTTTCAGTTGCAGTTGCCCGGCGGTGGCGGTGCAGCCGAGGAAGTGGTAAGTGACGCCTGCCTTGTCGAGGAGGTCGGCGACGGCGCGGCACTCCTCGACCTGGACGAGAACGCCGGGGTTCTCGGCAAAGAGTATTCGGATGACGTCGGCGTCGGGGAGGTAGGAGAGGTCGATGTTCAGTCCCAGGCGGTCGTCGGCGAAGCACATTTCGAGGAGCGCGGTGATCATGCCGCCGGAGGAGACGTCGTGGCCGGCGAGAACGAGTCGTTCGTCGACGAGGCGCTGGAGCGCGGCGAAGGCAGCAGCAAAGTAGGCGGGGTCTTTAACGTCCGGGGCCTCGTCCCCGATCTTGTTGTTGACCTGTGCGAGGGCGGATCCTCCCAGCTTGGGGCTATCGCTGGAGAAGTCGATGTAGATGATCTCGGAGCGTTCGCGCGGTTGGAGGACGGGGGAGATGATCTTCTTCACGTCGGTGACTTCGGCGACGGTGGAGATGATGACGGTTCCCGGCGCGAGGACTTTCTCCTGCCCGTACTTTTGTGTCATCGAGAGGGAGTCCTTACCGGTGGGGATGTTTATGCCCAGGTCTATGGCGAATCGCGACGCGGCCTCGACCGCGCGATACAGGCGCGCGTCCTCGCCGGGGTTTCTTGCCGGCCACATCCAGTTGGCCGAGAGGGATACGCCGCGCAGTCCACCTTCCAGCGGCGCCCAGAGGAGATTCGCGAGGGCCTCGGCGATGGCCAGTCGCGACCCGTTTTCGGGATTGACGAGCGCGGCGGCGGGGGCGTGTCCGATGGAGGTGGCGATGCCTCTCGCTCCGGTGTAGTCGATGGTCACCGCCCCGAGATTGTTCAGTGGCAATTGCAGGGGGCCGGCGCACTGCTGGTGGGCCACGCGGCCGGAGACGGAGCGGTCGACTTTATTAGTCAGCCAGTCCTTGCACGCCACGCTTTCGATCTGCAACACGAGGTGAAGGTATTCCTCGAGTTTCCCCTCGTCAAGGACGAGCGGCGAGAAGGCGTCGGCGCGGGAGCGATCCTCGAGCACGACGCGCGGCGGGTTGCCGAACATATCGCGCAGCTCCAGGTCAATGGGTTTATTGCCGTTCCCCTCGACGAAGGTGAAGCGGTGATCGCCGGTAGCCTCGCCGATGACGTAGAGCGGCGCGCGTTCCCGTTCGGCGATCCGTTGCAGCGCGGGCAGGTCTTTCTCTTCCATGATCAGGCCCATGCGTTCTTGCGATTCATTGCCGACAATCTCCTTGGCGGAGAGGGTGGGATCGCCCACCGGCAGTTGATCGATGTGGATCGCGCCGCCCGTTTCCTCGACCAGTTCGGAGAGGCAATTGAGGTGTCCGCCGGCGCCGTGGTCGTGGATAGAGATGATCGGGTTACGGGGTTGCTCGGCGAGCGCCCGGATGGCGTTGCACACGCGGCGTTGCATCTCGGGATTGGATCGTTGCACGGCATTCAGCTCGATGGCGTTCGCCAGGAGTCCGGTATCGACGGAGGAGACAGCGCCGCCGCCCATGCCGATGCGATAATTGTCCCCGCCGAGAAGCACCACCTTGTCGCCCGGCTTCGGGAGGAGCTTCGCGGCCTGTTCCCGGTTAGCGTAGCCGACGCCGCCGGCGAGCATGATCACCTTATCGTAACCGTAGAGGGCGTTGTTCTCCTCGTGTTCAAAAGTAAAGAGAGAGCCGGTGATGAGCGGTTGTCCGAACTTGTTCCCGAAGTCCGACGCGCCGTTCGAGGCCTTGATCAGTATCTCTTCCGGCGTTTGGTAGAGCCACCGGCGCGGGGATGCGCGTTGTTCCCAGGGGCGGTCGCCGAGGTGCGGGTAGGCGGTCATGTAGACGGCGGTTCCTGCCAGCGGGATAGAGGCTTGTCCTCCTGCCATGCGGTCGCGGATCTCGCCCCCGCTGCCCGTGGCCGCGCCGTTGAAGGGTTCGACGGTCGTGGGAAAATTATGCGTTTCTGCTTTCAGGGAGATAACGGTCTGGATATCCCGCGTCTCGAAGGCGACGGGGCGTTCCGGGTTCGAGGGCGCGAACTGCCGCGCGGCGGGGCCTTCGATAAAGGCGCAATTGTCTTTGTAGGCGGAGACCACGCGGTTGGGATGTTCGGAGGTCGTTTTCTTGATGAGCGCGAAGAGGGTCTCCCCTTTCTCCTCCCCGTCGATGACAAAGCGTCCATTGAATATCTTGTGGCGGCAGTGCTCGGAGTTGACCTGGGAAAAGCCGAAGACCTCCGAGTCGGTCAGCGGGCGGCCGAGTTTCCGGGCCAATTGTTCGAGGTACTCGATCTCCGTTTCGCTCAGCGCCAGCCCTTCCTGCAGGTTATATTCCCGGATGTTCTCGACGCGACGCACCGGTTCGGGTTGCCTGTCGACGGTGAAGACGGATTGATCAAGCCCCCGGTACAGTTCCTGCAACATGGGGTCGAAGGGCGCGCGCTCGTCCTGCGCGCTCGTAAATTCCTCGATCCGGGTAATGCCCCGGACGCCCATGTTCTGGGTAATCTCGACCGCGTTGGTACTCCACGGGGTGATCATCTCGCGGCGCGGCCCGACGAAGAAACCTTCGATCGACGCGTCGTTCACTTTCCCGGCATTCCCGAACAGCCAGGTTAACTTGCCCTCGTCTAATGGATTTTCCGGTTCTTGATAGCGCGCGACATACACCGTCGCCTCTTTCCGGTAGAAAACTATTGTCATACGTGTCTTGGTATTTTGTCCTCGCGAATGTACGCGATAAAGATGAGTCTACCCTACGCCTCCGCGCCGTTCGACTTCATGAAGTCCGGCTCCTCCGTCACGCGGCCCTCGCGGCAACGGAAGACGCGCCCGGGGTACCGTTCAATGAGGTCATACTGGTGCGTGGCGATAATCACCGCGGTACCCTTCCCGGCAACCTCCTTCAGCAGTTCGATCAGGCGGTAAGAAGTCTCGGGATCGATATTCCCCGTCGGCTCGTCGGCAAGAATCACCGGCGGCGAGTTCAGCAACGCCCTCGCCAGCACCACCCGCTGTTGTTCCCCCCCGGAAAGCTGGTGGGGAAACTTATCCCCCGCGTCCGGCATCCCCACTTGCTCCAACACCTCCTCCACGCGTCCCCTCGCCGCCCGTCGTTTCCACCCCGTGGCCCGCAGCACGAAATCGAGGTTCTCCCGCACGCTCCGGTCCGTCAGCAAGTGAAAATCCTGGAACACGATGCTACACTTGCGCCGCAGCCTCGGCACCCGGCTCTTGCGCAGCCCCGCCAGAGAAAAGCCCGCCACCTCCCCTTCCCCGTACACCAGCGGCAGGTCCGCGTACAGCGTCCGCAGCAGCGAACTCTTGCCACTGCCCACGCGACCGATGATATAGACAAAATCCCCGCTGGCGATCTCCATGTTCACCTCGTGCAGGATATCCGCGTCCTGCTGACCGATCGTCGCGTTCACTAACTTCACGATTGTTTCCATGTCCCACATGCTTTTAATTGTTCAACGCTCCGGGCCGGGTCGGGCGACCGGAAGACAAAACTACCGGCAACCAGCACGTCCGCTCCCGCCTCCACCAGCCGGCGACCCGTCTCCTCGTTCACACCCCCGTCGACCTCGATCAACGCGCCGCCCCCCCCCCTGTCGATCATCCCCCGCAACCGGGCCACCTTGTCCAGGCTCGATTCAATAAACAATTGCCCGCCGAAGCCCGGGTTGACGCTCATCAGCAACACCACGTCCACCACCGGCAACACCTCCTCCAGCGCGCACAGCGGCGTGCCGGGATTCAGCGCCACGCCCGCCATCGCCCCCGACTCCCTGATCTCCTCCAACGCGCGATGCAGGTGCGTCACCGCCTCCGCGTGCACCGTCACCACGTCCGCCCCGGCCGCCCGGAACGCCCGCGCGTAACGCTCGGGACGCGCGATCATCAGGTGAACGTCCAGCAACTTCCGCGTCGCGCGCCGGACATGCTCCACCACCGGCAGACCAAAGGAAATGTTCGGGACAAACACCCCGTCCATCACGTCCAGGTGCAACCACTCCGCGCGACTCCCGTTCACCGCCTCCACCTCCCGTCCCAGCCACAGGAAATCGGCCCCCAGCAACGACGGGGCCACCATCGGTTCCTTATTCCTCGTCATCTTTCTCCTTATTTATATACCAACCCGCGTACATCGCGTACGACCGCGCGATCCGCTCCACCTCGTCCCTCAGCAACTCCGGCCCCACCTCCTTCAACTTCCGGGCAGGCGCCCCCGCGTACACCCACCCCGACTCCACCACCGTCCCTTTCGTCACCACGCTCCCCGCCGCCACGATCGAATTACTCTCCACCACGGCGTCGTCAAGCACCACTGCCCCCATGCCGATCAGCGCGTTATCCCGGATCGTGCAACCGTGCACCACGGCGTTATGCGCGATCGACACGTTGTTGCCGATATTCGTCGGCGACTTCTCGTAGGTAGCGTGGATCGTCGCGTTGTCCTGAATATTCACGTTATTACCCACCCGGATGTAATGCACGTCGCCGCGCAGCACCGCGCCATACCACACGCTGCACCCCTCCCCCATCTCCACCTGCCCCACCACAACGGCGGTCTCCGCCAGGAAGCAATTCTTCCCGAACACCGGCGCGCGACCTCTCAATTTCCTGATTATAGCCATATACAATAGTCTCGTGTAATGTTATCCCCCCCTCGCCCGTTTCACGACCCGAAAGTAGACATAAATTCCGTAAACCGCAACGCCCGCCCCCCGGCGCGCCTAAGTGTAAACGCGTATTTTCGTGAAAATGACAAAAATATCGAAGCGAGCCGGGAAGGAATACCGCGACCGGGGCGTACATTTGGTACGAAATAAATCACCCCTAAAACCCAAATGACATGAAAACCATTCTTAACGCGAATCAAGCGATTCACATCGCGCCGGGCTACGAGGAAATCTTCGACGAACTGCTCGGCATCACCCGAGGGAAACCCATCAACAACGACCTGGGAGAAACCATCAAGGCCTTCGCGGCGAAGGCCGCGCGACAAATCCGCCCCGGGGACTTCACCACCTTCACCTCCCCCTACACCCGCAACTACATCGGACGGGACCAACAATCCGGGTGGGAGATGATCGTGATGGGCTGGCGCGAGGGCGACCGGACGGCCATCCACGGCCACCCGCTCTACGCCGGTTACACGGGCGTGGCCGGCAACGTCTTCCTGGAAGTCTTCGAGCGCGAGGGCGACGGGCTACGGAAAGTGCTGGAGCACGCGGTGCAGCCCGGCGAGAGTTTCTACGCCGTCGGACAGGTGGAAGACTATGAAAACCACATCCACAGGCTGACCGGACTCTCCAAGACCGCCTTCACGCTGCATATCTACTCCTCCGACGCGCGCAAGGGCGTCGACTTCGACGCGTTCAAGATCA
>JAIROI010000047.1 GCA_031257615.1 Odoribacteraceae bacterium | reverse complement strand
CGAGCCTCCAAGGTCAGGTCTACAACAGGACTTTTCGTTCATATTTTTGCCAAACTCTCTGCGGTGTTCTTTAATAAAATCGTGTTCAACTCTTAATTCGCATTAATACAGTAGCCTTAGGCTACTGCCTACAAAGGTTGGGCAGCCACGCAGCCCTTCAGTGGACTCTTTTTTGTACAGCTCCCGGTGGGTGCTGTTTTACGCAGCAGCCTCAGGCAGCCGCAAATAAGGGTGAGGCTGCTACGCAGCCAATCCTAACGCGAGGTATCCCGCTGTACAGTAGCCTTAGGCTACTGCCTACAAAGATTGGGCTGCCACGCAGCCCCGGCTTGGTAAGGGGAAGTTCGGTGTGGCGGATGGTAGTAGAGAGAATGGGGAGGCGCTGCTTGTTGTGGGGCGGGGAATTGTCGCTATTCGTGGGGATGGGTGGTTGTTCTTTTCATTACTCGTGGGGATTTTCGGCGGGACGCGTGCCATTTACCTTTGCCGGCATTAAATGTAAATGGATACGAAGATGAAAAAAGTTGGAATATTTTATGGATCCACGACCGGGAGCACCGAGAGCGCGGCAAAGTTGATCGCCGGGAAACTGGGCGTGGGGAGCGAGGATGTTTGCAACGTGGCGAACACGCGCGCGGATGCCGTTGACAAGTACGACGCGCTCCTCCTGGGATCGTCCACGTGGGGAGTCGGCGAGTTGCAGGATGACTGGTACGGCTTTCTCGACGGCCTGAAGAAGAGGAACCTGTCGGGGAAGACGGTCGCGCTTTTCGGTTGCGGCGATAGTTTCTCGTTTGGCGCCTCGTTTTGCGACGCGCTGGGGATCATCCACGAGGCCCTTCAAGGCAGCGGTTGCCTGTTTGCCGGCGCGGTGGAAGACGAAGGGTACAGTTACGAGGCGTCGGCGGCGCTGGTCGACGGAAAGTTCGTCGGGCTGCCGCTGGACGACGGGAACGAGGATCACCTGACCGGCCCGCGCGTGGACGCGTGGCTGAAAGGACTGAAGAAGACGCTGGAGTAAGCGAATCTCGAACGAGCGCCGGGCGAACGCGAGGGCGTCGCGGGGGGGGGAGATCCTCCCGCGAGGCGCCGGAGCGGTGGCCCGGCGCTCTCGTTTGGGGGCAAAAAAAGTCCCGGGGAGCGCGTCCCCGGGAGAATTGAATGTTATGTTTAAAACGCGAGAAAAGGTCTTTGTCAGATGACCACCACGAGATACCTGGTTTGTTTCCAGAACTTCTCGGCGTTGGTGATCGTCAACACCAGTTGTTTGTTGGCATCCGCGGTGATGATGTAGGAGTCTGCCGGGTGGAGGGAGATCACCTTTGCCTTTTTGCTATTCAGCGGGATGTTCTTCGCTTCCCTCACGTCGACCCCGGTGAAGGGGACTTCTTGCGCTCGCGCGGAGACGGTGAGCGGGCTGAAGATGCCGTTGCGCACGATCACGTTCTGTTCCTTCAGGCTTTTCTTGCTCCCGACGATGTAGTAGGCGGTGTGGAGGCTTTGATCCTGCGCGGAGATGGTGGCTTTCTGCGAGGCGGCTTCCCGTTGCAGGTTGGAGACGTTGGTGTTGAGGTTAACGATCTCCTCGTTCTTGAGACCTAATTCTTTTTCCTTCTCGGCCAGTTGGGCGGAGAGGTCGTTGATGCGGGCCTCTTTTTGCGCGACTTCTGCCTTCAGGTTAGCGATCAACTTCCTGAGTTCGGCGGACTGGCGTTTGCCGGAGGACTCCAGCTTGGCGATCTGCTCCTTGTAGGAGGATATGGCCGCGGAGACGGTTTGCAGGTCTGCTTTCAGCGCGGCGATCTTGCTTTGCGCGCTTCCTTTTTGGTCAGTAGTTGACTCGAGAACCAGGAGTTGCTCGGTCTCGCGGATGGCTTGCATGCCGGCGCTAATCTCGTTGATGCCGGCGAGCAGTGACTCGATCTCTCCGACATTCGCGTTGTTAACGACCTGCACGGAGTCCAGCCGCGCTTGCAGGGCCTTGTATTTCGACGACCGCTCCACGCAACCGTTCAGTGACAACAAGGCAAAAACTCCGATAATTAAAGCTACATTTTTCATATTAGATGGGTTAATGGGTTTATACTTCCTCCCCCCGGTCAAAGGATATGCCAGGCGGGGCGACGGGGCGTTAACGCGTTCGCGTTAAGTCTTTACGGCAAGAGGGGAAGCGGGGACGGGGCGGGCGCGAAACGTGGAGAAAGTCTACATGTTCGGCGACTTTCTCCACTGTCAACTCGAATTCGATCCAAGAAATCGGGGGCAGAGACTGATAATTCGCGCCGCAACATGCAATTTGGGGATTCCCCATACGGACATGGGGATTCCCCGTACGGACATGGGGATTCCCCATACGGACATGGGGATTCCCCATACGGACATGGGGATTCCCCATATGGACATGGGGATTCCCCACATGGACATGGGGATTCCCCACGCGGACATGGGGATTCCCCATACGGACATGGGGATTCCCCATATGGACATGGGGATTCCCCGTACGGACATGGGGATTCCCCGTATGGACATGGGGAATCCCCATTCGGGCGATTTCGAGGCAGTTTCCCGCGAGAGGCGGGGGGTAGATATACTCCCTGATGCCCTTGTGATCATTGAACTTGGGTTATCGGTAAACGCTCTTCGACTCGTCGAGGATGGCTTTCACGGAGCCGACCAGTATCTTGGCCTCGAGCATCACGGGGAGGCGGTGTTCGTCGTCGCTTATCCACACCTTCATGCCCTCGCCCCCGTGGAAGACCTCCCCCTCGACGAGCAGGGGCGAGAAGACGTGGCACGGCCGTTTCACTTTCCCGATCTTCACGCGTTCCTGGCCGAGGTAGCGAACGTGCAGGTCATAGATCTTGTTGTCGACCAGCACGCGGATGGGGATCAGGTCGTTCTTCCGGTGGAGCGAGAAGTCCACCTCGCGCATCTTCCAGGCCACCGCGAGCATGTCGTAGGTGTCCGGCAGCAGGGCGATCGTGTCCTTTTTCACGTGGCGTCCCAGGCGTTCCTGCCGTCCCAGGACGCGTTCGCCGGGGTAGTCCCACGCGTAGTCGAACACCTTGTGGTAGGATCCCTCGTGGGCCTTCCGGGAGAACTCGCGCGGGAGGAAGGTCGCGCGGTCGTGGTGGGAGACGAGCGTGTCCCTCACCTTAAATATCCAGTCTTTTGTCGAGCGGCCCACGGCAAAGAGGCGTCGCGCCCCGGCGTACTTGTCGGACGGCTCCGCCGTGATCTCGATCAGGCCGGCCTCGATCCAGATGAAGGCCCAGTTGTAATGCGCCGCGTATACCAGTTTCTCCCTTGCCGGTGTCTTGTCGCCGGCGGTCGCGGGAGCGGGCGACAGCGCCAGCCACCACGCGAGAGCGATTAAGGCTATTGGTTTCATCTCTTTGTCGCGTTGCGTTTTTCCTCTTCCTTCTTCTTCTTTGCCGGGTCGACGCGCGCGTAGTTCTTGCTCGCGTCCACGTCCTGCTCGATATCGAAGTTCGGCCGCACTTTAAACTCTTCCGGGAAATACTTGATCTCCTCCGGCTGTCGTCGTTGCAGGAAGTCGCCCGTGTCCCACTGCTTGTTCCCGTTCCGGTCGATCACGGCCCGCAGCGAGTACGTCCCCTCGTTCAGGAACTCGAAGGCGACGCGCCCGTCTTCCGTCGTCCATCGTTCCTCCACCACTTTCAGTTCCTTGTCCCCCTGGCAGAGTTGGAAGATCACCGGGCAGGTCACCCCCGACGCGTTCAGCAGCACCTTCCCGTACGCGTCCAGTTTCTTCGTCGAGAACTTTATTTCCAGGTGCTTGTTGTGCAGTCCATAGATATCGGTGATCGTTGCCGAGTCGGCGGTCAGCATGTACTCCGCGCCCGGCTGCCAGGGATATTCCACGCGCGCCCGCCGGATTTTCAGGCTATCCCGGCTCCAGCGGTACTCCAGCGGTCTCCAGGTCGTGTCCACCTTCTCTTGCAGGATCAGTTTCTCCGCGACCTCCTCCCCCGGGGGCTTGTTGAACTCCAGCAGCAGGGGGCGATGCAGGTCGTGCACCGGCCCGGAGAGCGACTTCACCTCGAGGAACTTCATGGGTGGCGTTGCCGGTTCTTCCTCGTTCCTTCCCCGTCGTCGCGGTTCTTTCTTTTCCGTGAAGACGAGCGTCGCGGTATCTCGCCGCGTCACCAGCTGTTGCAGCGAATCCGTGTACAGGTACTCCAGCGCCACGCCGAGCGAGTCCCTCTTGTACACCAGCGAATCCCGTATCCACAGCGACAGCGTGTCATGGCCCGCCGAGCGTTCGACGAGGTACCAATCCTTCATCTCCTCTCCCACCAGGGAGGCCGTCAGGAGGTTCTCCTTCGGGATACTGAACGTGAATTCCATCCGTTCTCGTTCCGGCCGTCCCTCGCCCGTCAGGTACAGCTGCGTCTTCTCTTCCTCGAACATCGCGAGGCGCAGGTTCGACGGCCCGAACATGATGTACTCCCGCTCCACCACCGAGTCCCTCGACAGCGTGTCCACGTCGATGCCCCCCTCGCGCGTTGCCGTCAGGCGCAGTTGCAGGGTATCGGGGCGGATCGTGTCCATCCGGGTCTCGCGCCACGCGACGGGCGTCACGATGCTGTCGAGAAACGCCACCTTCTCCTCTCCCCGCGTCAGGAGGTAATCGCGGTTCAGGTCGTCGAGCGCGATCACGCGATAGGGCCTTTCCCGGATATTCGTCACCCGGAACATCCCCGCGCTGTCTGTCCGCGCGACGTATGCCGGCAATTCCTTCAGCGCCGCCGAGTCGGCCAGGTTATCGTACAGCGCCACGGTCGCGCCCAGCAGCGGCAGTTGCGTTCGCGCGTCGATCACCTGCCCGGCCAGTTCCATCGTGTCGATGACCGTCCCGGTGGAGAAGACGTAGCGGTAGAAGCCCAGCGGGTTGCCCTCGTTATTGTCCGCGATCGCGTTCCCGAAGTCCAGCGAGTAGGTGGTCTCCTCCCTCAGCGTGTCCTGGAACTCCACCTGGATATACTTCCCGCGGGGGCTGATCCTCGCGGCTTTCTTGGCTGGCGGCGACATGATGAATTTCGAGTTGACATCCTTCAGTTGCACGTACTCGTTGAAGTAGATGTTGACGCGTTTTTCCCGGAAGCGCGTGGTGAACGACGCCGGTCGTTCGGCGATCACCGAGGGGGGGGTCTCGTCCTTGGGTCCTCCTTCCGGGAACCCCTTGTTGGCGCACGCGCCGGTGAAGGCGATCAGGGCCGCGAGGAGTGTCTTTGCATGTACTCTCATGTTTCTTTTTCTGATTCCTCGCGAATGTACGTGATTTTTTCCGGTTACCACGAGAACTCGACCGAGAGGTGCCACGTGTCCCTCAGGGCGCTGGACGGCGAGGTGATCCAGTAGGCGACGTGACAGGCGACGGTGGACGCGCGGAGGCTGCCGCCGATGGAGGCGTGGTTGTCCATTCCCTTGCTGCCTCCCCCGGCGCGGTACCCGGCGCGTAACGACCACCAGCGGAGGCTGTACTCCATCCCCGCGGCGGTCTCCAGGTGCGCGGCGCGCGCCGGCAGGAAGGTGTACGCGAGGTCGAGGCTACCGAGCAGCGCGCCCCGGGCGACGGGGAGTATGACGCTGCCGCCGAGCGCGGCCCGCGCCGGGAGGTAGGCGCGATCGATCTTGCTCCCGAGGTTGCCTGCATGGAAGGCCACGGCCCACGTCCCGCCGTCGCCGGAGAAGGTCTCGCGGTAGTACATGCCCGCGTCGATCCCCAGGGCCTCCTTTGCCCGGTATCCGTTATAGAGCCGCGTGTAGCGCGCCGTGACGGAGAGGCCCAGGCCGGCGGGGAGGAGGTGCGCGTAGGCTACCTCGGCGGCCCACTCGGCGGGGCGAATCTCGCCGACGATTCCCGTGTTATTGTCGCGAGCCTCCGCGGTCGGGTGGGAGCGGTAGCGGAAGCCCGCGGCCATGTTTCCCCGTTTGCTGACGCGCAGGGTAGCGCCCGCCGCGTTCAGGGATCCGCCCGGCAGGAGGGCGCGCAGGTACGGCGCGCGGCCGACGCCGACGCTCCAGCGGGCCGTGGTGAAGGGAAGCGCGGCCGGGTTATGGAAGATGCTGAATGCCCCGCCGTGCAGGGCGACGCCCCCGCCTCCCATGCCTGCCGGGCGGGCGTCGGCGGGAAGGCCCAGGAAGAGGGCCGCGCCGGACTGCGGGCGAGCGGTCGCGGGGAGGAGGGCGAGGAGGGCGACGATGATCCGGAGTTTCATCACTCCTTATTATATGGTGTACGTTTTGTCTTGACGAGGAACGCGCCGAGGAGCGCCACTCCCGCGATGATCCCGGCGGGGTAGGCCACCGACGACGGCAGGGCGAGGCCCCCGGCGCGGTAGGGCGCCAGGAGGAGGTACGACACGCAGACCACGGTCAGGAAGGTGGCGGGGAGGGAGGTTATCCAGTGCGCTTTGCCGGCGCGGGAGAGGTAGACGGAGAGAGTCCAGAGGGTGACGGTGGCCAGCACCTGGTTGCTAATGCCGACGTACTTCCAGACGGTCGAGAAGTCGAACCGGCAGAGGAAATAGGCCGCCGCGAAGACCGGCGCCGACAGGAGCAGGCGCGCCCGTACCGGTTTTTGTCCCACCCGCAGGGCGTCGGCGATGATCAGGCGGGTGCCGCGGAAGGCCGTGTCGCCGGAGGTGATCGGGCAGACGATGACGCCGACGATGGCGATAATGGCGCCGGCCTTCCCCAGCCACGAGTTGCATATCGCGTTCACGATCACGGCGGGCGTTTGCCCGGAGGCGTTCAATCCCTCGGCGCCCCCGAAGAAGGTCATCGCGGCGGTGGCCCAGATCATGGCGACGATCCCTTCCGAGATCATCGCGCCGTGGAACACCGGCCGCGCCCATCGTTCGTTGCCCATGCAGCGGGCCATCATGGGGGATTGCGTGGCGTGGAAGCCGGAGATGGCGCCGCACGAGATGACGATAAACATCATCGGGAAGAGGACGTTCTCCTCCGGACGCGCGTGCATGTTCCGGAAGGAGTCCAGGGTCAGTTCCGGGAGGTGGAGAGCGCCCGTCAGACCGCCGGCGACGAGGGCCGCGCCGATGCCCAGGGCCATAAAGATCAGGGCCGCGCCCATGAAGGGGTAGATCCGCCCGATGATCTTGTTGACGGGAAGGATCGTGGCGAGGATGTAGTACGCGAACACCGCGTGCAGCCACCACCCGGCCTCGATCCCCGTCAGGCGGGCAAGGAGGTCGGCGGGGCCGTTCGCGAACGACACCCCGACGGCCACCAGCAGGATCGCCGTGAACAGGGTCATCAGGCGGCGGGCATGCTTCCCGAGGTATTTCCCCGCGAGGTTCGGCAAGCTCGTGCCGTCGTGTCTCAGCGAGAGCATACCGGCGAGGAAGTCGTGCACCGAGCCGGCGAGGATGCACCCGAGAACGATCCACAGGTAAGCCATCGGGCCGTAAGCAGCCCCCAGCACCGCGCCGAAGACAGGGCCGAGGCCGGCAATGTTCAGGAACTGGATCACGAAGAGCCGCCACGGGCGCAGTTCATGGTAGTCCACGCCGTCGGCGAGACGGTGCACGGGCGTCTCCCGGCGGGGATCCGCGCCGAAGAATCGCCCGAGGAACTTGCCGTTCGCGAAGTACGCGGCCACGAGCAATGCTATGGAAATCGTAAAGGTGATCACGCGCGCCGGGATTTAGCGTCTCCCGCGGGAGACGGGTTCGTTACCTCGCCGGCCTCGCCGTTGCTCGCGCTGTTGCCGCGGGGCCGGCGCGCTTTTCTCGTTACCGGCGAGCGCGAAATCGAGTTGCCGGGCGGCGAGATCGGCGCGCGCCACGCGCACCATCACCGGGTCGCCGAGGCTATACACCTTACGGCGGCGGCGCCCGACAATGCAATAATTCTCCTCGTCAAACTCGTAGTAGTCGTCCTCCAGCTCGCTCATGGACACGAGTCCCTCGGCCAGGCTATCGCTCAGTTCCACGTAGAATCCCCACTGCGTGACGCCCGAGATCGTCCCCGGGAAACACTCGCCGAGCTTCCCCGACAGGAACTCCACCTGCTTGTACTTGATCGACGCCCGCTCGGCGTTCATCGCCACCTGCTCCATCTCCGAACAATGCTTGCAGCGCTCCTCGCACCCCGCCGCGTTCGCCGACCTTCCCCCGTCCATGTACCGTTGCAGCAGCCGGTGGACCATCACGTCCGGGTACCGGCGGATGGGCGACGTGAAATGCGCGTAATGGTCGAAAGCCAGCCCGTAATGCCCGATATTCTCCGTGGAATAAAGCGCCTTGGCCATCACCCGCACCGCCAGCGTCTCGATCATCCCCCGGCACGGCTTCCCCTTCACGTCGCCCATCAACTTGTTGATCGAGGTAGAGAGCGCCCGCGGGGACGTCGCGCGCAGCCGGTAGCCGAACTTCCCCACCAGCCTGCTGAAGTCCGCCAGCTTGCCCGGTTCCGGCGCGTCGTGCACCCGGTAGATAAACGTCTTGGCGCGTTCCCCCTCCCTCGCCTTCCCCACGCGCTCCGCCACCTCCCGGTTGGCCAGCAGCATGAA
>JAIROI010000005.1 GCA_031257615.1 Odoribacteraceae bacterium | reverse complement strand
CTCATGGACTACCCCTCCGTCTCCGGCTACCTCTGGTACGTGACCCTCGACAAGATCCTCCGCGTCGTCTGACCCCGCCGTCGCCTTTTCAATTCCCGGCTGCCTGTCCCGCCTTGTGGCGGGTAGATTCCCCATTTTTTTTCTCGCGTCCCGCATTAGGGAGAGTGGATCACTGATTTTTTTTCTCGCGTCCCGCCTTGTGGCGGGTAGGTAGTCGATTTTTTTCCGTCTGTTCTACGCACGGGGCGTTCGGAATTAAATTTTTTGCTGTCTGTCCCGGTATCGTTTAAGGCTGCAGAGCGGCCGTATATTCATAACCAGCACCCAGAAGGTGCTGAATAAAAAAGTCCTTTGAAGGGCTGCGTAGCTGCCCAACCTTTGTAGGTAGTAGCCTAAGGCTACTGTATGATGGGATATATAGGTTAGGATTGGCTACGTAGCTGCCTACCATTTGTACGCGGCAGTCTGAGACTGCCGCGTAAGATAATATTCGCGTATCTCCGGGAAAAAATGTTTAGAAAGGATATCCCATATAAGGGAGGTGAGTAATTCAATTTTTTATCCTCTTTCCGGGGGGGCGGAAGGAGGGTTGTTGTTTTTGTTTTCGTTGTTATCGAGGTCGGGATCGTCTTTTTCATTTTTTTCTTTGGCTGCACGGCGACGTCCGCGCTCGATGGCAAGGACGTTTTTATAGTGCCTGGCAACCGTGTTGTAGTCTTTTATAAAGCCGGATAACTCCCCGGGAGATTCGAGGCCGTTTAAAGCAATGAGTCCCTCCAGGCGATAGATCATGAGATCGAATTTCTCCTGGACTTCCTCGCGGGATTCCTTCATGGAGACGCCTCGCCGTTGCGTGTTCTGGTCAAGACGCTGGCGGGTAAGGGTGATGAAATCGGTGTTTATCGCGCGAAATTGCTCGACGCCGACAGTAAGACCGAGCAAAGTGACGCGCGCGACGTTTTCAGGAAGGTCGAGTTCTCGGAAAAGGTCGATGATGGCCTCGGTCTCCGCGTCGTAGGATCGCTTGGGAATGCTCCAGTAGTTGTCGAATATGATGTTTAATTCTCTCGCGGCGTCCCGCTTGTTTTCGTCCGGAATATTGATGATGGATTTGATCATCATGGAAAGTCCGCGGCAGAGTTCATCGCGGAGTTTGTCTAATGATCGCAGTTTTTCGGTGAATCCGCTTTTGCGAACCACGTCGAGAGCGCTCTTGACCTTCTCGTAAGAATTTTTCAGGTCGTTGCTTGCTTGTTTGATACCGATATCTTCGGCGTCGTACTTGTCGATATACGAGATGACGTCGGCAAAGAACCTGGCGAATACCTCGTTCGACAGGGAGTGGAGATCAACTCGAATTAATGGACTTCTGCTAAAACATGATTTCATGACTATATAAACTTTTATTCTCCGCGAATGTAAGCCGGATTTTTGATATTACAAATAGTTTTCGAGTTTTTTTTAGTGCGGGAAGTGGGGGGTCATTTTTCTGACTGTATATCAAGCATTCGGCGAGAGGTTTTAAAAATCGTATTGTATATAATAAGGAGTCGGAAGATCAAAATTAAAAAATCAAACCTATCTCCGAATGCTCGGAGATGATGATTTCAATTTTATAACGTATCTCCGAATGCTCGGAGATGATGATTTCAATTTTACAACGTATCTCCGAATGCTCGGAAGTAGCGAATTCAATTTTACAACGTATCTCCGAATGCTCGGAAATAGTAAATTCAATTCTATAACCTGTCTCCGAATGCTCGGAGATGATGAATTCAATTTTATAACTTATCTCCGAATGCTCGGAGATGATGAATTCAATTTTATAGCATATCTCCGAATGCTCGGAGGTGATGAATTCAATTTTAAAACCTGTCTCCGAATGCTCGGAGATTATAAAATCAATTTTAGAACCTGTCTCCGAATGTTCGGAAGGAATGAATTTAAAGATGCAACTCATGTCCGGTACGCGGGAGACGAGAAAAAAAATCTTGTATCTACCTTCCCGGAAGTCGGTGAGTCGGCGGAAAATGGGAGGTCGACCGGTGAGCATGCAGGAGTCGCGGAAAAAATACGGCAATCGACCGGAAAATAGGTCGGACAGGCGGAACGCGCGCGAGAACTCTTCCCGCGCGATGAATCGCGAGGGGAAAGCGCACAACTATTTCGATGATAAAAAGAGTTCTCGATGGTGTGGATTATTATAAAAAATGCTACATTCGCGTCGTCAAATGAAGTACTAAATTGCAAAACGATAAAACATGCTTTTTAACTCGATAGATTTCGCGATCTTTCTTCCGATCGTCTTCTTTCTTTACTGGTTCATTTGTCGCGGTGGCGCGATCCAGCAGAATGTGCTCGCGGTGGCCGCCTCGTTTGTATTTTACGGGTGGTGGGACTGGCGTTTTTTGATATTGATGTCCATTACCATAGCGTGTAGCTGGGCGAGTGGGATTTGGATGACTAACGTCCGGGAGCGCGACCGGGAGAAGAAAAATCCGAAGAGGCGCGCGCGGGCAGTTATGGTGGGGAACATCGTTTTGAACTTGTTGATCCTGGGGTTCTTCAAGTACTATAATTTTTTCGCACAGGGCTTCGCGGATGCTTTCACGCTGTTTGGCAAGGAGCTTAATCCGACGACATTGAAGATTATTCTGCCAGTTGGAATTTCGTTTTACACCTTCCAGGCGCTTAGCTACTCGATTGACGTTTATCGAGAGAAGTTGCAACCGACTCGGAACGCGGTGGCGTTTTTCGCGTTCGTGAGTTTTTTTCCTCAGCTGGTGGCCGGGCCGATCGAGAGGGCGACAAATTTACTCCCGCAGTTCTATTCGAAAAGGGTGTTTGATTACGCGAAGGCCTCGGACGGCGCGCGGCAAATTCTCTGGGGACTGTTCAAGAAGATGGTCGTGGCAGATAATTGCGCGCTGGCTGTGAACAGGATCTTCGAGGAGCATTACGCGGTTGGCGGTAGTGATCTGGTGATGGGGGCGGCGCTGTTCGCGTTTCAGATTTATTGTGACTTTTCAGGTTACTCGGACATCGCCATCGGCACTGCCCGGTTGTTCGGGATCGGACTGAAGAAGAATTTTTCGTTTCCTTACTTCTCGAGAGATATCGCGGAGTTTTGGCGACGTTGGCATATCTCGCTGACGACGTGGTTTCGGGACTACGTTTATATACCTCTGGGAGGAAGCAGGGGGGGGAGGGGTCAGAAGATTCGCAACACCTTTGTTATCTTCCTCGCGAGCGGGTTGTGGCACGGGGCGAACTGGACGTTCGTGGTGTGGGGGGCGTATCACGCTTTGCTGTTCGTGCCGCTGCTGCTGTTGGGACGGAACCGGAAATACACGGACTCGGTGGCAACAGGTCGGAAACTGCCAACGCTGAAGGAGTTCGCGGGGATCGCGATGACGTTTGTGTTAGTGACAATTGGCTGGATCATCTTCCGAGCAAGAGACATGCGGCAGACGATCGAGTATATGGCTGGAATGTGCGACGCGTCGTTGTTCTCGATTCCGATACACGGTCGCGTGGCTTGTTTGTACGCGGTGATTTTTTTGGTTATCGAGTGGCTGGGGCGCGGACAGGAGTACGCGATCGAGCGGTTGCCCGTAAAAAGAGCGGGAGTCCGGTGGGTAATTTACGGGGCTATCGCCCTGTTTATCGCGACGTCGAGCGGGGCTTCGGAACAGTTTATTTACTTTCAATTTTAAGGAGATGAAGAAATTTCTGATTAGGGTCGGAGTGTTCGGATGCGCGGTGGCGATTGCCGCTGCCTGTCTCGCGGGTGGCGCGTACTGGATGTTATCAAGGGCTTCCTTCAAGCTGCCGGCCGGGAAGCATATCTTGGTCGTGGGGGCCTCGCGCGCGGAGTGCGCGGTGGACGATCGGATTTTCGCGAGTGCGGTGAACGTGGCGCAGAGCGCTTGTCCTTACTTGTATACATACGGCGTCATCAGGAAGTTTCTGGAGGAAAATGAACAGCTGGATACTGTCATTGTCTCTTTCCACTACTCCACGCTGACGGAGAATATCGACGAGCGATGGATCTTCAGGGAATCTGCGATGAATTATAAGATCCCGCTCCATCTTTCTTTAATGGATAAGGAGGATCTCTCCCTTTTTTCTCATCGGAAGCTGATGTTGATAAAGTCTGTCTTGAATCTGCCGTATCGGGATGTCGTTAGATTTATTCTGAGGGGAGGGAAAGCGTCTTACAGGGAGCTGAATATCGGCAGATACCTCCGGCTGGAGCGGGATAAACTGCAAGAGGCGATCGCGAGACGGGAAGAAACGAGCGGGGAGAGGGGGCTGTCGATCTTCCAGAGGGATTATTTGCAGAAGATCGCGGGACTGTGCAAGTCCAGGGGCGCGGAGTTGATATTGATGACGATGCCGCTCTATAAGCCTGAGGTGTACGGGGAGATGGAGAAGCTAAACGCGTATCGGGAGGCGTATCTCCCTGACGCGAAGTATATGGATTATTCTGCTTTCCCGCTGGCCGACTCTTGTCGCGGGGATATTCAACATTTGAATTATAAGGGCGCCGCGGTATTTAGCGAGTATTTGAGGGATCATCTCTCCAGGGACATCGCGTTGAAGTACGGAACGCGATAGGATTTCCCGCCTCCCGCGAGTGGGAGGTAGGTTGGGAAAACGCGAGACGACCGTCCGGGGAGTGGGAAGGAGGGTCGGGGAATTTACCTGCCCTTAAATTCTTGTTCGATGGACTGTAGGTAGGCCTCGAGGGCGGCGCGAGTGAGTGGGGAGGCGTTGTCGCCAAGATTTTCGCGGCCTTTGAGGTCGAGGATGCAGGCTCCGCGATTGTCGATGAAGGCGGCGGCCTGTGAGTAAGCGTAGTAGGCAAATGGGAGGGCGCGGGGATTCAGGAGGTTCTTGCTGTAGCGATAGCGGGAATGGTCGGCGTCGAGCTGGGAGAGGAGAGTGGCGGCGAGATCTGTCTGCGAACCGAGGGTGGAGACGACAGTGTCGCGCGCCGTTACGACACCCCCCGTGAAGATCAGGGGGATCTTGAATGCCGAGGGGTCGTACGGGTCGAGGTTGCCGACATGTCGGGTGCCGTGATCGGCTACCAACACGAATAGGGTGTGGTCCCAGACGCCGGATTCCTTGCAGCGACGGATGAAGCGACCGAGACAGCGATCCGAGTAGGCGATGGCGTTCATGAGTTTGGCGCCGCGTTCGCGGCCCGGTACGACTGTCCCACCGGGTACATCGAAGGGTTCGTGACTGCTCATGGTGAAGGCGACGTGCAGGGAGGGGGATGGGGCGCCGGCGAGGTCGTCGTGGAGGCGTTCGAGCATGTACTCGTCGTGTACTCCCCACTTGAAAGCGTTCTCGATGGCCTCACCGGAAAAGTCGCGCTCGGTGACGACGCGCTGGAAGGACATGGTGACGTACGAGCGGAATCCGGCGAAGTTGAGGTCACCGGCATAGTAAAAAGCGGTGTGGTATCCAAGGCGTTCCATGTCGAGAGGGAAGCGGGGCTGGACGTGCATCCGGGCGGGGTATTTGAGGAGCGACGCCGCGGGATATGCCGGGAATCCACCGAGGACGCCGGTGAGTCCGCGGTCGGAGCGGTTTCCGGTGGCGTAGATGTTGGAGAAGAAAATTCCTTCCCGGGCGGCGGCTTGCAGGTGGGGCATCACGGCCCAGGCGTTGGAGGTGAAACTCTCGAGTAGCAGCACGACGACGTTGGGGCGGCGCTCGCTCAAGACCCGGAGGGAGGCTCCTTCTTCGCGGTAGAGGGAGTCGAGGCGTCGGCGCGCCTCTTCGGCGGGCATGAAATGGAAGTTGTCTTTCAGGTCGCCGACGTGCAGTATCTCGTAGAGGAAGTTCCATGCCGGGTTGAGGGCAGCCTGGTTGGCGTACATGCTGGTGGGGTGGAAGAAGACGAAGCTGGCGTTCATGGGAGCCACGTTGAGGCCGCCGCGCGCGGGGAGTACGAGGGCGCCGACGAGTAGCAGGAAGATGGGGGCGCGCCAACGGTTTTTTTGTACCCGCGCCAAGGAGGGGGCGACCGAGAGACGGTATAGTCGGTAGAAGCCCCCGACGAACGCGGCCCATATGAGCAACAGGCCGATGAGCCGCGGAAGGGGCGTGGAGGCGAACATGACGTCGGGGGTCCGCAGGTAAAGCAGCAGGGTGGCGTCGACGTGGTAGCCCCAGTTTCGGAAGACTTCGAGGTCGCCGGTGACGATGCCGCCGGTGGCGACGAGTAGCAGGGCGACGGTGATGTTGAGCGCGCGCCGACCGCTACGCGGGGAGACCCAGGCGGTCGCGGCCATGACGAGGGAGATGAGCATCATGAGGTACGCGCCAAAGGAGAGGTCGACGCGTAGGCCCCGCCAGAAGGTTTGGAGTATCTCGGCGCTCGTTAGCTCGCGCGTTTCTTCCCACTGGTAGCAGGAGAAAATGGCTCGCGCGCTCCACGCGACGATGATCCAGAAGATGTAGCATTTGAACCAGAATAGTAGTTGGTGTTTCATGGGCGGGGGTTAGAATGGACGGTCTTTCTCGAAGGATTTTCCGGCAAAGTCCTCGTTGGGAGTGTAGGCGGAGTCGAGGGGGACGCTGTCGTTGATCTTCGAGGCGAGTTTTCGCGGGGTTTTGCTGTCGGCGGCTTTTCCGGAGCCTCGCTTCCCGTGGGCGACGGCGGGGGGGGCTGCGAAGAACGGGGATGTCCGCTCGAGGTTTTTGAAGAGCGCCAGTTCTTCGACGAATCGCAAGGTGACTTCGCCGACGGCACCGTTGCGGTGCTTGGCAATCAATAGCTCGGCGATCCCTCGGAGGCTGTTTCCCTCGTCGTCAAACATCCTTCCGACCTTCTCCGGGCGATGGATGAATAGCACCATGTCGGCGTCTTGCTCGATGGCTCCGGACTCGCGGAGGTCGGAAAGCATCGGGCGCTTGTTCTCGCGCTGCTCGAGTAGGCGGTTGAGCTGCGAGAGGGCGATGACGGGGATGTTTAGCTCTTTGGCGATGATCTTTAGCTGGCGGGAGATCATGCTGACTTCCTGCTCCCGGTTGCCGCGCATGTCGCTGCCGGCGGTCATGAGCTGGAGGTAGTCGATGACTAGCACCTTGATGCCGTAGCGTTGCTGTAGCCGGCGGCATTTGGCGCGTAACTCGAAGATGGATAGCGCCGGCGTGTCGTCCACGTATATGGGGGCCTTGAGAAGTCCCGTGATTTTGGCGTGCAGCTGCTGCCACTCCGCGGTGGAGAGGGCGCCGTTGCGCAGTTTTTCCGAGCTGATCTCGGTTTCGCTGGCGATGAGCCTGTTGACGAGTTGCAAGGAGGACATTTCGAGGGAGAAGATGGCGACGGGGACGTTGTGCTCCACGGCCATGCTGCGGGCCATCGAGAGTACGAAGGCGGTTTTGCCCATCGAGGGGCGGGCGGCGATGATCACGAGGTCGGAGGGCTGCCAGCCGGAGGTCACTCCGTCCAGGGCGTCGAAGCCGGAAGGGATTCCGCTGATGCCGCCGCGCTTGCCGATCTCCTCGATGTTCTTGACGGCTTGCTCGATGAGGACGTTGATGGGCGTGGTCTCTTTCTTGACGCTCCCCTCGGCAATCTCGAATACCATTTTCTGGGCCATGTCGACGAGGTCGGCCACGTCGGTGGCGTCGTCGTAGGCCCGCGACTGTATCTCCGTCGAGGCGCGTATCAGCTCGCGCTGGATGTATTTCTGGACGATGATGCGGGCGTGGAACTCGATGTGGACGGCCGAGGCTACCCGCGAGGTTAATTGCGACAGGTGGTAGTAACCACCGACGGACTCGAGGTCGCCCGTCCGTTTCAACTCTTCGCTTACCGTCAGCAAGTCCACCGGTTCGTTGTTGATCGAGAGCGATTGCACGGCCCGGTAGATCTTCTGGTGGGCTTCCTTGTAGAAGCATTCCGGCTTCACCAGGTCGCTCACCATGATGTACGCGTCTTTCTCGAGCATTAACGCGGCGAGCACGGCTTCTTCGAGTTCCAACGCCTGCGGCGGCAACTTGCCGTGTTCCGCCGGCAACGGTTTATAGGTGGTCTCTTGTTTCTTTCCCATGACTTGTTTTTTACCCCGCGAAGATACGCGAAGATCAGCCACGAGAGAGAGTCCTTCCCCGATGTTTTTTGTACCGGGGAGTCTATCGGTGGAAAAAGATAGTTATCTCGACCACTTCGGTTACTCCGCCCCCGCCGACGTCCTCGACCTCCTGGCCAACTAATCGTCCTCCCTCTCCCACCGTTGCCGTACGTCAACGGTGATCGTTGATGTACGTCAACGGTCGCCGTTGATGAATTGCTACGGTCACCGTAGCTGTGTTGCTACGGCACACCTTATATACGTGCTACGAAAAGAAACGAGGGAACGCCGGAAGGCGTTCCCTCGTTTGCTCTCTAAAAGGGGGGCGGGTTAGCGTCTTATCCAGGCGCCGGTGATCTTGCCGAAGACGAGCTTGTGGTAGTCCTTGGCCTCGACGAACGCGTCGGCGACAAAGGACTTGCCCTCCTCGGCATGGTAATCGTCCGGGTGGACGGTGTTGATTCCCGTTAGCTCGCACTCGATGATCAGGCGGGATTCCTTGTAGGCGATGCTCCCGCCGGGGGTGATCGCGGCAGTCAGCGAGTGGCGTTTCATCTTGTCGCTGTCGCGGCCGGAGGAAGAGCCGAAGAGCATCACCTGGTCGCGGTAGGCGGCGTCGAAGTAGGTCATCGTGTACTTCTTCTCCCGCCGGATGTACTCCAGGGTGTAGCGGTTCGCGCGGAGGAAACACCACGCGGAGGGGGAGTTGAAGAGGACGCCCCAGCCGCCGTAGCTCGCGGTCATCGAGTTGTAGTCGTCGAGCGCGCCGGCGGTGATCACCGTGAAGTCCTCGCCCACGAGCCGGAAGACGTTGTCGGGGATGTCCCGCGGCTGGATCGGGACGAATAGTTCTTCGAAGGTTTTATCCTTCGCGTTTTCCACTTTCAGCGCGGTGGCCGGCTCGTTGGCGGCGGCCTTGTCCTCGCTTTTCGGGGCCGGGGCGTTGCATCCGGCAACGATCCCCAGCAATAGAATCAAACTGTTTCTCATCATTACTCTATTTTTGTTAGACATGCTCGTTCTCGCGGTACACCTCCCTCTTGAGGCGTTCGATAAACTCCGGCAGGCGCGCGGGGCGTTCGTTGCCCATGATCCACAGGGGTCGTCCCGTTCCCTTGCCGTCGTAGGGCGGCTGCACGTAGTCGCTGTCCAGCACCCGGTAGCCGTTTCGCTCGTACCAGGCCACTCGCCGGGCGCTGGCGTCGTCGACGGGAGGTTCCACCTCCAGCAGGCGCGTGCCGACCAGTCGCCGGGCGATTTCCTGCAGCGCGCGCGCGCCTATGGAGCGGCGGCGGAGGTGGGGGAAGACGGCGAGGTGTTCCAGGTAGTAGAACTCCCGCAGTTCCCACCAGCCAAGCAGCCCGACCGGCTCGTCTCGCTCCAGGATGGCGTGGAAGTGGGCGCGCGGCCTGCGTTCGATCACCCGCGCCAGCTGCCCCGCGTCCCTTCGTTCGTCGGGCGGGAAGGCCTCCAGGTACAACGGGGTCAGTCGTTCCAGCAGGCTGTCGCCGGCGGTTTCTATCCGGTGCAAGACGATTGTTGTTTCCACGCGCTTCTCGAGTTTAACGGGGGATAAAGGTAGAAAAGAAAGGCGACCGCCGCGACGAAACCGGCGATTATTCTCGCACTGTCGCGCGCGTCTCGCCGGGATGAAAAAAAACGCCCGCCTAACCCGCATGTTTTCATGCTTCCCGCGTTTATTTTCGAGAAAAGATCTCGGATTGCTTGCAGGAAACCGGTCGAGCGATTACCTTTGTCGCCGTTAAGTAAACGTTGACATCATTGCGGGATGGAGCAGTTGGTAGCTCGTTGGGCTCATAACCCAAAGGTCGTCCGTTCGAGTCGGACTCCCGCTACAAGTCAAAAGAGGCTATCCCGTCGGGGTAGCCTCTCTTCTTTTGGTCGCGCGGCCTATTCTCGCGCGTATTCCCATTCCACTTGATCTTCGTGGGGCGAAACGGTGGCGGTGATGATGTTTGTTCCTTCCTCCAGCGCGACGTTGTCGATGATGTAGTGCGCGGGCGTGAGTCCCTCGCGCAGGCCCTGCAGCCGTTTCCCGTTGAGGAAGACCTCCGGGGGGCCGACGTTCGAGTAGATCGCGATCGAGGTCACTTGCTGCTCGCGTTTCTTGAGTCGTCGCTGGGTGATGTACAGCACGGGTTCGTCGCTCCAATTGGCCTTGTACCAGTAGAAGGCGTCCTTTTTCACTTGCCTGTCGAAGGTCACCAGGCCTTTCATGTTGCGCGCTTCCACGCCGCCGCGCGCCCAGGCCGGGACGGCGAAGTCGAACATGTTCCAGAGGTACGAGGCGGTGATGTAGGGATGGCGCGCGATGACGCTCCACTGGTACTCGTGGGCGGCCGTCTGGAAGGTTTCCGGGTAGAAGGGCTTTGTCCAGTCCAGCGACTCGCCGACGCGCTCGGTCTGGTGGAGGATGTTGGCGTCGGCCCCGTACTCGGTGAGCATGAAGCGGACGTCGGGGAACTGCCGTTCCATCTCTTCGATCCATGGTTTCATGTCCGCGATCTTGCCCTCGTACCATCCGAAGTAGCGATTCATTCCCTGGATGTCGGCGTTCCCGTTGACGGGATGCGTCATGTGGCCGTATCCGTTGACGGCGGCGGTATACCTCCCGGGGTCTTCGCTTTTGGCCTCGTCGTGGAGTTCTCGCGTGAGGGCCGCGGTGTAATTGTGCGGCTTGTAGACCTCGTTATGCAATCCCCAGACGTAGATCGAGGGGTGGTTGAAGTTCTGCCGGATCAGCTCCCGCAGTTGTTCCTTGGCATTCTCCCGTTCCTGGCCCGTCACGCGGTTCACGAAGGGGATCTCGGCCCAGACGATCAGTCCGAGGGTGTCGCAGCGCGCGTAGACGTACTCGGCTTGCTGGTAGTGGGCGAGGCGGACGGTGGTCGCGCCGATTTCCATGATCATGTCCAGGTCGGCGTCGTGGTGTTTCTTGTCCAGGGCGCTCCCGAGTTCCCACCAGTCCTGGTGGCGGGTGACGCCGCGCATGGGGTATCGTTCGCCGTTCAGGAAGAAGCCCTCCCCGGCGCGCACCTCGTAGCGCCGGATGCCGAGGGGTTGCGCCACCTCGTCGAGCACCTTGTCGCCGGACTTCACGCATACCGCGACCTCGTGCAGGTAGGGGTCTACCCGGGCGTTCCACAGGCGCGGTCGTCGCACGCTGAGGCGTTGCACCTTTTCTCGCGCGCCTCCCGGCGGCAGGACGATGGACTCCGAGCGCCGGGCCTTCACTTTACCGTCCGCGTCCCGGATGACGGTCTCCAGGGTGATCGCCTGCTTGCTCCATTCCCGGTTTGTCAGCTTCACCTTCACGGCGATGTCGGCTCGTTGTCGAGAGACCTTTTCCTGCGCGATGTAGACGCCCGGCGACGCGTGGTCGGTGACGGTGACGTGGACAGGCTCCGCGACGATGAGCCAGACGGGACGGTAGACGCCGCCGTACACGCCAAACAGTTCGTGGTTCACCGGGATCACGTCGGGGCGCGCGGCGTTGTCCACGCGAAGCGCGATCTCGTTGTCCGCGCCGGGCTTGACCAGCGCGGAGACGTCGAAGGCGAAGGCCGAGTACCCTCCCCGGTGGACGCCGGCGAGTTCGCCGTTCACGCGCAGCTCGGCCACTTGCCCGACGCCCTCGAAGCGGAGGAAGAGGGCTTTCCCCTGCCAGGCGTTGTCGACGCGGAAGGTTTTCTTGTAATAGGCCTCGCCGGCGTAATAGGCTTTATGCTTCACCTGCATGTCTCGCGCGTTCCAGGTATGCGGGATGCTGACGGGCGTCCATCCTTGCTGCATGAACTCCGGGGCCTTGGTCTCGTTCGCGGCGAAAGGCCCTTGTTTAAACTGCCACCCGTCGTTGAACGGCAGGGTCAAGCGTTGTCCGGCGGCCGTCCCGCACCAGAGCGAGAGGCACCACCACAGGATTTGTTTTCTCATCATGCTGTTGATTTACCTGGAGACGCGTCCCGACGCGTCGCCTTTCAAGAGTTTTTCCACTTCGGCCGCGGTCGCGAGGTTGAAGTCGCCGGGTATCGTGTGTTTGAGGCAAGAGGCGGCGACGGCGAAGTCCAGCGCTTTCTGGTCGTCCCCCGCGTAGGTCATCAGGCCGTAGATCAGCCCGCCCATGAACGCGTCGCCGCCACCGACGCGATCGACGATGTGGGTGATGTCATAGCGGCGGGAGGCGTACATCCGTTGCCCGTCGTGGAGCAGCCCGCCCCACGTGTTATGGTTGGCATTGATGGAACCGCGCAACGTGATGATGATCTTCCGGGCCGCCGGGAAGCGTTCGAACAGCCCGCGGCACACCGGTTCAAAGGCGCTGGCCGGCACCTCTCCCCCCGTGGCGGTGACGTCGAAGCCTTCCGGTTTGATCCCGAAGATCATCTCCGCGTCCTCCTCGTTTCCCAGGATCACGTCACATTCCCGGACGAGCGCCGGCATCACCTCGGAGGCTTTTTGCCCGTATCGCCAGAGGTTCTTCCGGTAATTCAGGTCGCACGACACCGTCAGGCCTGCCGCGCGGGCGGCCCGGAGCGCTTCCAGGCAAACGTCGGCGGCGGAGCGGGAGAGGGCCGGGGTGATGCCTGTCCAGTGAAACCATGTGGCGTCGGCGAAGACGCTCGTCCAGTCGACCGTCCCCGGCTGGATCTCCGCGATGGCCGAGTGCGCCCGGTCGTACACCACCTTGCTGGCGCGCGCCACCGCTCCCGTTTCCAGGAAGTAAATGCCCAGGCGTTCGCCGCCGCGGAGGACGCGCGTCGTGCCCACGCCGTACCGTCTCAGTTCCATGAGGCAGGCCTCGGCGATATCGTTCTCCGGGAGCCGGCTGACGAACTCCGCGGGAACACCGTAGTTGGCCAGCGACACCGCCACGTTGGCCTCGCCACCGCCAAAGCTGGCCGCGAGCGTCCGGGCCTGGCAAAACCTTTCGTGTCCGGGGGTTGCCAGGCGCAACATGATTTCCCCGAAGGTGACTACTTTATGATTCATGTCTTGATTATTTCTTCTCGATCGTCACTTCCAGCGGGAATCTCACCCGCGTCAGGTCTCTTGTCACCTGCCCCTGCCAGTCGCCCGGGGTAGCGAATCCCCCCTTGCTCCATCCCGCTCCCGCGTGATAGATGAAGGGCGCGCCCGGCGCGTAATCCGCGATACCGGCCAGGTGATTATCGATTTGCCGCGCGTCTTTCATCCCCCCGGGGAAAATCACGGCGACGGCCGTGTGGCCGTTATCGTCGTTGTTATCCGTGTTGAGCGGTTCCCAGTAGGCGATCACGCCATTAGCGACATCCGACCAGATGACCCCCTCGCCTTCCCTCAGGACGATGCCGGCGGCAACCTCCATGACGGGCGCTCCCTCGTAATACTCCTCCACGCGGTTCAACTGTTCGCCGGCGTCCAGGGAGATCACGCGGCGTTCCGTCACCGCGGCCTCCCCCACCGCGTAAGGCGCGTAAGTCAGTTCGAAAGTCAGACGGAGCGGCCCGTTGTCCAGGACGCGGGAGGTCGCGAAGTTATTCCCGAGCACGAAAGCGCTATCCAGCAGGGGCGCCATCGCCCCCGCGCCGAGCGTGCGGCCCACCTTGTAGCAATCCAGCCCCTGGCCGTGATCCCGGTGATAATCGCCCGCGGCGTACCACTTGTCCACCACCAGCCCCCGTTCCGATTTCACCCAGGCGTCGATCCCGTTACTGATCTCCCCGGTGGCTTCCAGCGCCGGGCCGTAGACGCGGTAAGCGATCTGCTCGTTCTCCCACGCGAAATCGTCCTTGCGCTCCGGCACCAACCGGCCGCGGACGCGCGACGGGTAATCGGCGGCCGTCCCCGCGACGATCGCGTAAGTGGCGCTCCACCCGGCCTCCACCGAGGCCTGGAAGAGCAAGGAAAGCGGCTCGTCGCCCCCCCGGCGGATCACCTGCGAGGGAATCTCGGCGCCGCTCGAATCCTTGACGATCACGCTGCCGCCGAGCGCCGCGAGTTCCTCCCAGGGAACCTCCACGCTTTCATTCTGGCGAGGCATGTCCGTGACGTTTCTCACCGTGACGAGCACCATCGGCTCGTTCTCGCAACTTGTCGCCGGCAACAGCAGGGCGATCAACAGGTAAGTCGTGATACTTTTCATGAGTTCTCGTTTTTCGCGTTATCGTAAAGCGCGCCGGGAGACGGCGTCCATGTCGTCATAATCCAGGTTCTCGCCGGCCATGCCCCATATAAAGGTGTAGTTGGAGGTGGCGCAAGCCGAGTGTATCGACCACGGCGGGGAGATCACCGCCTGCTCGTTGCTCATCCACAAGTGGCGGGTCTCGTCCGGCTCACCCATGAAGTGGCACACCACCTGGTCGTCCGGCAACTCGAAATAGAAATAAGCTTCCATCCTCCGGGCGTGGGTGTGGGCCGGCATGGTATTCCACACGCTGCCGGTCTTCAGCTCCGTCATCCCCATCTGCAGCTGGCAAGTGGGGAGCACCTGCGCGACGATCATCCGGTGGATCACCCGGTGGTTACTCTCCGCCAGCGATCCCGTCTCGATCACCACCGCGTCTTCCCGCGTCACCTTCCGGTCCGGGTAGGAACAATGCGCCGGCGCCGAGTTAAAATAGAAGCGCGCCGGGCGATTCGCGTCGACGCTCGAGAAACGAACCGCGCGCTCGCCCCGTCCCACGTAGAGGGCCTCCTTGAACTTCAGCGGGTGCCGCGCCCCGTCCACTTCCGCGATCCCGTCGCCGCCCGCGTTGATGATCCCCAGCTCGCGGCGCTGCAGGAACTTCTCCGAGCGCAACGGCGGGATGCTGACCAGCTCCAGCGTTTCGTTCACCGGCATGGCCCCTCCCACGATCAACCGGTCGTTCATCGTGTACACCAGGGTAATCTTGTCGGCTACCATCAGTCGTTCCACCAGGAACTCTTTTCTTAATCTACTCGTGTCGTACGCTTTCGCGTCTTCCGGGTGTGATGCATGTCTTACCTCGTAATGAATCTTCATGTGTCGCGTTTTAAGGATTACTTGTTCATTTCTCTTCGCGGGTTTTCTCTTCCCGCTTTCCGCGGGACAAATAAACGCGTATTTCCAGGAAAAAACAAGTGTCGCGCGACAGTAATTCGCGATCATTCGCGCGGGGTGTGGAGAGAGGTTGTCGCGAGTAGTAACGTTCTTGGGAGCGCTACATGAAAAAAGCACCTGCAGGAGGGCCGCGCAACCGCCTCACCTTTCTTTGCGGCTGCCTCAGGCTACTGCGTAAAAAAGAATTCTTTGAAGGGCTGCGTAGCAGCCCAATCTTTGTAGGCAGTAGCCTTAGGCTACTGTATAAAACGATGTCCAAATATTCTTGGCTGCGTAGCAGCCCAATCTTTGTATGCAGTAGCCTTAGGCTACTGTATAAAACGATGTCCATATATTCTCGGCTGCGTAGATGCCTTACCTTTCGCGGCCGCCTAAGGCTGCCGCATAAAAAAGATTCCTTTGAAGGGCTGCGTAGCTGCCTAATCTTCATAGCCGGCACCCGAAGGGTGCCGGTTAGGAGGTACAATAATAAAAAGGCCGCGAAGCGGCCTAACCTTTCCCCGCGGCTGCCTAAGCTGCCGCGTAGAAAAGAATCCGCTGAAGGGCTGCGTAGCTGCCCAACC
>JAIROI010000129.1 GCA_031257615.1 Odoribacteraceae bacterium | reverse complement strand
CAACGGTAACGTCGATAAGACGACAGCCTTCCGACCGCTGATTAGCGCGAGTTCCACCCCGAATATCTATACCAACGAGCGCACCGCCACGGTCTCCAGCTACGGCAACCCGACCCTGCGATGGGAGAAAACGGGGACGCTGAATGTCGGCGTCGATTATTCCCTTTTCGAAAGGAAGCTGCACGGGAAAATCGACGTATATAATAAGGTAAGCAAGGATCTTATCGCGAGCATGTCCATCCCGGCCATCAACGGCACGACCTCGCAAAGGCTGAACATGGGAGAAATGCTGAACAGGGGCCTGGAGGTGGAAGTCGGGACGGTGCAAACGCTCGCCAAGGAGGTGACGTGGAGCGGCAACCTCAATTTCTCGTACAACTATAACAAGATCACGAAACTCTTTAAGAGTTCCTACCAGGGTTACGAGCTTGTCGGCATGAGCGGGGCCACCGCCGCCTACCGCGAAGGGTATAACGCCAACACGCTTTGGAGCTATGCCTACGCCGGCATCTATAACGACGGCACGGAACAAAGCCCCAACTGGCAACCCAAGATTAAAGGCGCCGGCGCGGACGTGTACGGGTACGGTGGCTGGCCCCCCGGCGACGGGCGAGACTTCGTTGTCGAGTCGGGCGTGCAAGTGGCCCCCTGGCTGCTCGGTTTCTCGAACAATTTCAAGGTGCGCGACTTTAACTTCTCCTTCATCCTCACCGGTAAATTCGGTCATTCGTTCCGTCGACAGGGCTTCAACTATCCACCCATGTGGGGCGGACGCGTGATGCCTAACAGCAAACTGGGAGAGGTGATGAACGGCGATCCCGCCAAGATCTCGCCACTGCCGTTGAACGGGGCCGAAGAAAGCCGTTATTACTTCTGGGATCGCTTCCATGCGTACCTGGATTACCTGGCCGAGAGCGCGTCGCACGTGAGGATGCGCGAAGTAATGCTCTCTTACGACGCACCGCGGTCGTTCCTGAACAAGGCAGGCGTCAGCAGGTGTCAACTCTACGCGCAGGTGACAAACCTTTTCTCGATCTACGCGAATCCCTTCAACGAGGACCCTGAATTTCCCGAAGGAGGCGTGAAACCAAGCCCCGGATATACCCTGGGCCTTAAACTCCAATTCTAAACCCCGATCACCATGAAAAAGTATATTCTGATCATCCTGGCGACTCTCGTCGCCACCGCCTGCAACGATTTCCTCGACCAGGCGCCCTCGAAAACGACCTCGCTGGTGGTCTCCACTGCCGAACAACTCGACGCCATTCTTGGCAACTACAATACTTTCTACCGGCTCGCCGACCGCAATTCCGTGTACGGCACGGACGATTACACCATCCCCCTCGAGTTGTACAATGCCCGTCCTTCCACCTTCTCCCTCGCCGGCGTGGAGTATTATACCTGGGATATTCCAAACCTCGCCTTCGACGGTAGGATCGCCTTCTGGCCACAACAATACCAGAAGATATTCAACGCGAACATGGTGCTTCAGAACATCGACAAGGTCTCCGGCGACGACGCCCTCAAGACGGAGCTGAAGGCCGAGGCTCACCTCGTCCGCGCCTACGCCTACCTGGAACTGGTCAACAAGTATTGCCTGCCGTATGACGAGAGCACCAAGGGCGAACCTGGCCTCCCACTGAAGCGCTCCACGTCTTTCGAGGAGACTTTCTCCCGCGATAACCTGGAGAATACCTACGCGCAGATCGAAGCCGACCTCGAGGAGGCGCTCAAGATAACCGTTCCCCTCGTGCAGAACGGACGCGTGCGCCATTGGCGGGGAAATACAGGGGCAGCGAAGGCATTCGCCGCGCGGTATTGGCTCGGACGCGGAGACATCGACAAGGCCCTGACCTATGCCAACGAGGCCCTGGCCATCCATAGCGACCTCGTGGACTATAATACCGAGATGCATTACAGCGAGCGTCCCCCCACCGCTTATACTATCGATCCCAACGACCCGGACAAGAAACAAGTGGTCTACCTCAAGTTCCCCTACACGCACGACAACCAGACGGATTTTACCGACATGCTCGGCTGGAAGGAATTTTACTACTTCCGGCTCCTCTATCACGAATCCTGGTGGTATGTCCCCAGCCCCGAGTTGCTCGACCTCTACCAGCGAGACACGATGGACCTCCGCTACCGCTACCACATCGTCGAGAGCTACTCTTACGACCGGAGCGTCACCTCCCCCTCGTACGACTATCCCGGCTACGTCTTCTTCTTTAAAGACCGCCTGCCCTCCGGCCCCACCGTCGCCGAGATGCTCCTCACCAAGGCCGAATGCCTCGCCCGCTCCGGCGACGTCACCGGCGCCATGAGTGCCGTCAACACCCTCCGGGCAAAACGCATGGACAACTCGCTACCCGCCTCCGCGATCAACCTCTCGGCTTCCACGCGCGAGGAAGCCGTCACCAAAATCCTCGAGGAACGCCGGAGAGAGATGCCCTTCACGCGGCGATGGTTCGACATCCGACGACTGAACGCCAATGCCGACGCGTTCGACGACGTCGCCCTCTCCCGCTACTTCTACCCCTACACCTCCGCCGCCGTGCAAGCCAACGAGCAACCCATCACCTACGCGCTCCCCAAAGGATCGAGACGCTTCGCCGCCCCCATTCCCAACACGGAGCTGATCAGTAGCGACGGGAGAATCGAACAAAACAAGTATTGAATAAACCACCGGGTCGCGGGCGACAAGAGTCGTTCGCGACCCTTCTTATATCCCTTTGCCATGAAACACTCGCTGATTTATCTCCTCCTCCTCCTCTCCCCCATCGCCCTCCTCGCGCAGAAAAGCGACCTCCGGGTGCTTTACGTCGGCGGCTCCGCCGAATACACCGAGGAGAGTTTCCGGGGCGACACTGCCGCCCTCCGCGCCAGTCAACGCTCCCGCACCGCGGCCTTCGAAACCATGCTGCGGGAATATTTCCGAGACGTCACCGTCGTCGACGCCGCCAACTATACCCAGGCGCTATCGCTCCACCACGACGTTACCGTCATGGACGGCACGCCGCCCGCCATCTCCCCCCGCACCCAAACGCTGGACAGCGACGGCAACATTACCGGCGTGAAAGCTGCCGGCTACTTCACGGAAGATTTCGATCGCCCCGTCGTCACCATCGGCGAACTCGGCGAGAAACTCGGACGATCCATCGGGCTGAAGACCGACTGGTATTGCCTCTGCCTCGACGCCAGATCGGAAGAG
>JAIROI010000065.1 GCA_031257615.1 Odoribacteraceae bacterium | reverse complement strand
TCCAGCAGCAACACGTCCTTCACCTCTCCCGTCAGCACGCCGCCCTGGATAGCGGCCCCGATAGCCACCACCTCGTCCGGGTTCACCCCCTTCGAAGGCACCCGTCCAAAGAACGCCTCCACCTTCTTCTGCACCGCCGGGATGCGCGTGGAACCTCCCACCAGGATCACCTCCTGCACGTCCGACGGGTTGACTCCCGCGTTCTTCAGGGCGCGCCGGCAAGGCTCGATAGTCGCCTGTATCAGGTGGTCGGTCAGTTGTTCGAACTGCGACCGCGTCAGCGTGCGCACCAGGTGTTTGGGTATCCCGTCCACCGGGAAGATATACGGCAGGTTGATTTCCGTCGAGGAAGTGCTTGACAGCTCGATCTTCGCCTTCTCGGCAGCCTCTTTCAGCCGTTGCAGGGCCATCGGGTCCTTGCGAATATCCACTCCCTCGTCCTTCTTGAACTCGTCGGCCAGCCAGTTAATGATCACGTCATCAAAATCGTCGCCTCCCAGGTGCGTGTCCCCGTCCGTCGACTTCACCTCGAACACCCCGTCGCCCAGCTCCAGGATCGAAATATCGAACGTTCCCCCGCCCAGGTCGAAGACGGCGATCCTCAGATCCTTGTCCCGCTTGTCCAGCCCGTACGCGAGAGCCGCCGCCGTCGGTTCGTTAATGATCCGCCTCACGTTCAGTCCCGCGATCTCCCCTGCTTCCTTGGTAGCCTGGCGTTGCGAGTCATTAAAATACGCCGGCACGGTGATCACGGCCTCCGTCACCTCCTGCCCGAGATAATCCTCGGCGGTCTTCTTCATCTTCTGTAGCACCATCGCCGAGATCTCCTGCGGGGAATAGACCCGCTCCTTCACGTCCACGCGCGGCGTGTTATTATCCCCCCTGACCACCTTGTAGGCCACCCGGTTCACCTCCTTCGTCACCTGATCATACCTTTCTCCCATGAAGCGCTTGATCGAGTAGATCGTGCGCGTCGGGTTCGTGATTGCCTGTCGTTTGGCGGGATCCCCCACTTTTCGTTCCCCGTTATCCACGAAGGCCACGATCGAGGGCGTTGTTCTTTTCCCCTCGCTATTGGGTATCACGACCGGTTCGCTTCCTTCCATCACTGAAACGCAAGAATTCGTCGTTCCAAGATCGATTCCTATTATCTTTCCCATAACTGATATATTAACATTACACATTATTTTTCCCTTGACACATTTCAACGGACGTCCACCCTTGGACAAATGACGTGCCACGTCGACGGACGTGAAATTTGTCATGTTTTGATGACTTTCTGGCACGAGCGCGTCAGTCACCTGCCCCCTCCCCCACTTTTTACCTGCCACCGATGGCGCGTCCCGTTTTATCGTGTAAATTCGCAGCCCGTTAATGATACTTGATTTTGGGAGGATGATATACATGAAGATTTTGAAGGACGGGGAACTGGTGGACAGGGGGACGTTCTCGGAAAAGGTGCTGCACGAGGGAACGAGTCTCTACGAGGTGGTCAGGGTGTTCAGGGGACGGGTCGCGTTCCTCGAAGACCACGCGGAACGACTGCGCCGGTCGGTCGGGAAGTGCGGGTGGACGGTGGAGGTGACGACGGAGGGGATCAGGGAGAAACTCGAGCGGCTGATACGGGCGGAGGGGATCGCGGAGGGGAACATCAAGCTCGCGCTGCACGACGCCGGCCGCGGGGTGGAGGAGTACGTCTACCAGATCCCCCACGATTACCCCCGCGAGGAGGAGTACCGGGAGGGAGTGCGCGCGATGACCCTGGAGGCCGTGAGGGAGCGGGCGGAGGTGAAGTACATGCTGCCGGGGCTGAGGGAGTTGACCGACCGGCTGATCCGGGAGCGGGGGGTGAAGGAGGTGCTGCTGGTGGACAGGGAAGGGTACATCACGGAGGGGTCGCGGTCGAACGTTTTCTTCTTGCTGGAGGGGAAGCTCCACACGGCGCCGCTGCCCCACGTGTTGCCGGGGACGACCCGCGGGAGGGTGCTGGAGATGTGCAAGGAGATGGGGATAGAAGTGGTGGAGCGGCGGGTGGCCCGCGAGGAGGTGGCGGGGGCGACGGGGGCTTTCCTCACCGGCACCTCGCCGCTGGTGCTGCCCCTGAGGCAGATCGACGAGACGGCGCTGGAGGTTGACGACCCGTTGTCGCGGCGCGTCGCGGAGCGTTACCTGTCGTTGTTCAAGTAAGGGAAGAAAAAAAGCATGAAAGGAATCCTTGGATGTTTGCTTACGATTTATAAATTTCGCGGCGCGAAAACGCGCGAATCATCATTCACCCTAAAATAAACGACATGTCATTAAAAATCCTTGCCATTAACCCCGGCTCCACCTCCACCAAGATCGCCGTCTACGACGGGGAAAACGAAATCTTCATCAAGAACATCAAGCACCCCGCGGCCGCGCTCGCCGCCTTCCCTTCCGTCGCCTCCCAGTTTGCTTTTCGCCGGGAGGTCATCCTCTCCGAACTCGCTGCCGCCGGGCAGGACGCGCGATCGTTCGGCGCGATCGTCGGACGGGGCGGGCTGGTGAAACCCATCGAGTCGGGCGTTTACGAGGTCAACGAGGCCCTGCTCGCCGACCTGCAGCATCCCCCCATGGGCGAGCATGCCTCGAACCTCGGCGGGCTGATCGCGCGCGACATCGCCCGGTCGCTCCCCGGCGCGGTCAAGGCATACATCGCGGACCCCGTCGTGGTGGACGAACTCGAGGAGGTCGCCCGCGTCGCCGGTCATCCCGCCTTCCGCCGCCTCTCCATCTTCCACGCGCTAAACCATAAAGCCATCGCGCGACTCCACGCCGGGAACGTCGGGAAACGCTACGAGGAGATGAACCTCGTGATCGCCCACCTCGGCGGCGGCGTCTCCGTGGCCGCGCATCGCCTCGGGCGCGTGATCGACGTCAACAACGCGCTCGACGGCGAAGGCCCCTTCTCCCCCGAACGCTCCGGCACCCTCCCCGCCGGCCAGCTCGTCGACCTCTGCTTCAGCGGCGACAAAACGCGGGAGGAGATCAGGCGAATGATCACCGGGGAAGGAGGATTCGTGGCGCACCTCGGCACCAACGACGCTTACACCGTGGAACAAAAGGCGCTCGACGACCCCCGGTTTAAAGCCGTGCAGGACGCGATGGCCTACCAGATCGGGAAGTCGATAGGCGCCATGGCCGCCGCGCTCCGCGGGCGCGCGGACGCGGTGATCCTCACGGGGGGCATCGCGCACAACCCTTACCTGGTGGAGAACGTGCGGGAAATGGTCGCCTTTATCGCGCCGCTCGCCGTCTATCCCGGCGAGGACGAAATGAGGGCGCTCGCCATAAACGCCCTGATGGCCCATCGCGGCGAACTGCCCGTCAAGGTCTACGCGTAAACCGGCAAGGGGCCAACAGCCGTATTTTCTTCTAAGGCGCTTATATAAAACGAGTTTATTGTCGACCACCGTCCCCTCGCGGTCGATTTTAACACAATTGCGGTCGACTACAATTCAATTGCGGTCGACCGCAATTCGGTCGCGGTCGCCTACAATTCGACGGATAGTGACTTCAAACTCCCAGATCACCTGTCCGCTGGTCGCGTGGCAATCCGCGATTGTCGCGTGGCAATTCGCGATTGTCACGTGGCAATCCGCGATTGTCGCGTGACCATTCGCGATTGTCGCGTGGCAATCCGCGATTGTCACGCGACAATTCACGATTGCCACGTGTCACGCCACCGCGACACGCGACAATTCACGATTGCCACGCGGCAATTCACGTTTGCCACGTGGCAATTCGCGATTGCCACGCGACAATTCGGCCCGTTCCGCGAGATCCGGGGTTGGTCTGCCCGGTTTTCTAAAACAGCCGAGAGCATTTACCGTTCGGGCGGGCGCGTTTCCCGGAAAGGCGCGCGCGCGTCCCGTGTGGACGCGCGCGTTTTCCGGCGCGCCGCGCGTCACTCCTTGACGCAACGCACGGGCGCGCAAAAGTTAGTGGGGTTCAAGAGCGTGCAGCCGATGCCGACGTGCTGGTTGTTCCAGTGCGTGATGTACGGGTGCTTGTCCCTGCAGATGTCCTTCAGCCAGTACATGCAATAGTCGGCCTGGGCATTGCCGCAGACGCTCGACTTCCAGGTTCGTTCCATGGCCCCGGCAGCGGGGAAGAAGACCGAGGCATAATTGTAATGGTTGATCATCAGGATGCCGCGGCGCGCGACTGTCTTCTGCGGGCCGACCTCGTTGGTGCCGGATTGCACCGGATCGGGGGCGTGCTGGTCGTAATAGCCGTCGGCGTAGCGCCCGTAGACGAAGTTTCCCAGCGCGGCGCCACCCGGGTTAAGGGCTTTCTCCGGCGCCGGCGTCTCGACGTTCCAGTAGGTGGAGTGCACCCATTCCTCGGTGGTCGCGTGGCGGTAGCCGGGAGGACAGACCTCGTTGTCGGCGAGCCAGTAGTCCCTTACCGACGACACGGGCAGGGCCTCCCATCCCCGCGCGGTCTTGAGGAGTCGGGCCGTGGTTTCGTTCCACGGGAAATAGTAACCGATCTGCGTGGGGTATTCCGTGAAGACTCCCCCGTTCATTCCCAGGGAGCTTCCTTCCCATTCCTGGTTTTCCTGTGGGTCCTTGAGGTTGTACGGCGCGACGCGCATGGCGGCCGTTCGGGGGCCTTGATCCCTGGGGTCTTCGGGGCGGTAGATGTAGTCGGCGTTTTCCCCCTGTCGGACGAAGAAGAGGGAGAGCCTGGAACCTCCTCTCTGGATGGTAATGAGGCCGTAGCGGGGCGGGGCGTCGGGGGGCAGGGTGCTCTTCATGCCGACGCGGAACTTGATGTTGCCGTATCCCGGCAGTTCTCCCCCGGAGACTTCCTGCACCTCGCCGTTGAAGTCGTGCTTGTCGTGTCCGTCGATCTTTATCCAGCTGATACCGCTGATGACGCGGACGGTCCAGCTGCCGGAGTTTCTCCCGTGGATGTACCGGGCGGAGGTCTCGTTGTTGCGGTGGAATGATCCGACGTATCCCTCGATCCAGGGCTGGGGGTTGCCGGGGGCCTGGTAGACGTCGAACTCGGCCGGCTTGAGGTAGTGGAGATCGATGGACGAGGAGACGCGGAGGCGGCCGCGGATAAGCTCGTTGTTAGAGGTGTTGGCTTGCTGGCCGGAGAGTATGTTGAAGATGCCGGGGACGGTGCTTCCGCCGACGCCGGAGTTGTCGACGAGGACGCCGTTGGTGATGGAAGAGCTTGTGAAGTAGTTTCCCCTGTCGTCGTAGGCCCCGATTGCCTCCACGCGCCAGGGGACTTGCACGTCGGCCGCGTTCTCGTGGAGGACGACGGCGTGCTCGCTGAGGCTGTTGATCTTGGAGGACATGTAGGTGCGGCTCATGTTCCAGCGGAGTGTGAAGCCGGTGGAGTTTCCGAGGCCCTCGTAACATCCGATGTCGGTGGTGCCGTTGTGCCTGGGGTTTCCGTCGATGTCTCGCTTGTTGGCGAGCGGCATGTAGGCGGTGACCCGGTCGAAGGAGAGGCGACTCCCGCGGCCCAGGAGCGGGGAGCGGTTGAGGGGCGCGGCGGCCGGGGCGTACTCGGGCGCGGCGCCGGTGTTAAAGTGTGGGCCGGGGATGCTCTCCGAGGAGGAGAACCATGCCGCGTTGTTGTCGCTCAGGGGGATGTTCCCCGTTCCGCGGGGCGGGTTGGGGGCGGGGAAGGCGCAATAGTCGATGATGCCGGGGGTCGCGAGGGCGCCGGTGTTGTTCCAGTAGACGGAGTTTCTGAGGATTCCCTCGAAGGAGGAGCTTCCGGTGTTCCCGGCGATGGTGGCGTTGACGAGGGAGGCGTTATTGCCGAGGAGGACACCCTTGTTGTTGCCGGTGACGAGGATGTTCGTGGCCGTGCCGGCGAGTATCGAGAGGGCGGCGGTGGCCGAGGTGACGTGGTCGCGTATCTCGATGGCGTTGAGGATGGCCGAGGAGTGGGTGACGCTCAGTGGGACGACGGCGACGGGGGTGGCTGTTCCCCTGATGATGAATCCGTCGAGGAGCGCGCCGGGGGAGTCGAGGCGTATTCCCCCGGCGGGGTTCGTCTCCACGATGGCCTTGCCGGCGGCCAGGTCGCGGTGGGAGGAGGTGTAGGGGGCCTTGAGGTCGTTCGAGGGCAGTTCGGTGCCCGGCGTTCCCTGCCAGCCACCGAAGACGCGCGTGTCTTCCGGCACCTCGAAGTCGCCGCTGTAAGGGCCTCCGCCCGCCACGAGGATTCCGTGGACGGGCAGGGAGAGCGCGCGGATTTGTCGCGCCACGCGTATCGCGTCGGGGATGTCGGGCAGGGGATCGCGCCAGGATTGACCGCTGCCGTTCTCGCCATGTTTCACGTAGAGCCAGTTGGAGTATCCTTCCTGGCCGACCGTCCTGCTCAGGGCGACCTCCTCCCAGGGGTGTATCCCGGGGATGACGGACATCCCGTCGTTGATGATGACGCGCACGCGGAGTATCTTGTTGCACTTGGCCGCGAGTTCGACGGGCTTTGACTTCTTGAAACGGGTCTGCCCCGTGCGCTCGAGGTCGACGGAGATGGACATTTTCAGGGTGGTCGTGTCGGTGGGGTTGTCGGCGAGGAAGTCGCTGCCGCGGTGGGCCGGGACGAGGAAACGCACGGTGTCCGCGGTGAGGTAGCCGGGGAGGGAAGGATGGTCGCGCAGCCGCAAGGGGGCGCGCAGGCAGGCGGCGGCGGGGACGGTGTCGGGGGCGACGGCGGAGGGCAAGAGCTTGCCCGCGTAGCTGATGGTGGAGGGGACGCGGTGCAGCCTGATCTCGTGCAGCATCGAGGCCTTGTTGAAGTTGGCCGTCGCCTTCTCGACGATGATCTCGACCATCGCCACGTTCCTGTCGAGGCGCGCGTTCAGGGTGGACTGCTGCCCGGGGAATATCCTCACCGGCTCGTTGGCGAGGAATATCTCCGGGGCGTCCTCGCTCTTGCCGCCGACGCCGACGGCAGGGTTGTAGATGTACATGGGGGTACGCTCCTCGACAAGGCCCGCGCGGGGCATCTCCAGGAGAACGCCGGCAGGGGGGGCGACAATCGCCATTCGCCACTCGCCACTCTCCACGTTGGCCAGGACCCGCGACGGCTCGCGCTTGAGATTGAGGATCTCCTCGCGGAAGAGACGGTCGTTGCTGCCGCCCTGGTAAAAGGAGAAGAGGCGCACGTCCGCGACCGATAACCGGGCAACGGATGGCATCCTCAAGACAAGATTAGGGGCAATGCCCCCGCCCTCGAGTCCGCTGTCCCTGCAAGCCGCCGCGGAGAGGCACAAGGCTGCAAGGGCTACGAGGTGTATCTTCTTCATGGCAACACCTCCAGGCGTTCGAGATGAATGTTCGCGTAGGCCGCGGGCGCCAGGCTCCTGGTCGCGACGGTCGGGGAACCGATGCCACGGATGGTCAGGTAATAATTGTAGCAGTAGTTGCGGCGCACCGAGTACGACGGGGACGCGCCCGAAGAGGGTTCTCCCAGCGGCGCCGCGTAGTAGGTGGTCTTCCCGTTGTAGCTTGTCTTGATGATCATCACCGTGGTGGCGGCCTCGGAAGCGGCAAAATGCTCGGGGGCGTAGTAATCGACCGGGTACTTGACCGCGTCCCCGGGCTTCGCGGCGGTCACGCTAAAGGTCGCGCCCGCGAAGGCCGACTGCTCCAGGCTTCCCGCGACGACGACGGGGCTTTTCTGCTCGAAAACAAACGACGAGGCGGGAACGCGAGCGAACTTCACCCCCTCGATCTTGACGTCGACGCCCAGCGCCTTTAACTCGGCCGAGAGCATCGGGAAAATCTCCACCCGCGCCACTTGCCGCGCGAGAGGAACACTCAGTTTCTGCTCGTTGCCGACAAGCGTCAGGGCCAACCTGCCGCTCATCACGGGCGGGTTCACCAGCGCGTCCGTCCCGTGGAGGCGCGTCTTGCTGATCAGCGAGAGGGTGTCGGTCACTGTCTTGTCGCTGATCTCCGGCATCTCCGCCGTGGGCGCTTCCGACCAGTTGGCAATGCAGTAGATGCGCTTGGGGCCGGGCGACACGACGACGTGCATCGCCTTTTCCGCGGGATTCCACGAGGGATCGTTGCTCGTGCCGTCGGGGAGGATGGAAACGCTCTGGTACTTCTCGAGCTTGTTCTCGTTGCTCTTGAAAACGAACAAACGCAGGGTCGACACCCGCGATTCTTCCGCGCTACCGGGCGACGTGGCCCTGGAAAGCTGCACGGGAACAGGACGCTCGTCGCGAGGCAAACTGACTTTCAGTTTCAAGGTAATCATCCCGTCAACAGGCGACCTCCCCCACCGCTCTTCCCTCGTGCAGGCGCACAGGAGAAGAAGGAGGAGGAACGCGAACGCGGCCCCGTGCGAGACGCGTGATATTCCATCTATATTTCTCATCTTTCCTTAGTTGTTATTTTTATTACTACACAATCACACTCGAATGAACGAACTTCTTCGTGCTACCATATACGGCACGCACCCCGATTTGTTATTCAAAACTCCGTTAATATAGATGAAAAGCACGCGAGAGCGCGGGATTCGCGACCGGAATAGCGCCATTTCTCCCCTACCTTATTAATAGGAGTGAAAGAAGAAAGGGTGTATCGAGAGATACACCCTTTCCAGGTTTGGGGGAATAATACGCTACCAGAAGATCACGTAGATCGAGGCAAGGAGTATACAGACGATGTAAGCCGAGACGTTGAAGGAACGGGAGGTCTTGAACATGCCGTCCGTGAAGACTATGCCCTTCGGGTCGTCGCCACCGTTGTGCGTGTTGAGGCTGACCAGGACGATCGTCGCCAGGGTGATCAAACAAGTGTACATCATCTGGTCGATAAACGGCATGTTGATCGGCAAGAGTTTCAGGGCAAGCGCTACCGGTATCGATACCAGTATCCCGGTGATGGCCCCGCGGTTCGTCGCCTTCTTCCAGAAAAGCCCGACGAGGAAGATCGCGAGGATGCCGGGACTTACCAGCCCGGTGTATTCCTGGATGTAGAGGAACATCTGGTCGAAGTTGCGCATCAGGGGGGCGACACAGCACGCGATGACAAGGGCGACGATGGAGGTGATGCGGCCAACGCCAACCAGTTTCCCGTGCGACGCGTTTTTGTCCACGTAGTGCCGGAAGATGTCCATGGTGAAGATCGTGGAGACCGAGTTAAGCATCGAGGCCAGCGAGGAGACGATGGCCGCGAAGAGCGCCGCGACAACCAGTCCCTTTAGCCCGATGGGCAACAGGTTGCTGACTAACCAGGGGTAAGCCTTGTCGCCACCGCCCACGCCGGCGAATGCCTCGGCGGCGCCGGGGTAATGTTCGGTATACATCACGTAGGCCACGATGCCGGGGACCACGACGATCAGCGGGATGATCAGCTTCAGGAAACCGGCGAAGACGATTCCCTTTTGTGCCTCGGGAAGCGACTTGGCAGCCAGGGCGCGCTGGATGATGTACTGGTTAAAGCCCCAGTAGTAGAGGTTGGCCACCCACAGGCCGCCGATCACCATGGCGATGCCGGGGAGTTCGGAGAAGACCTTCGAGTTGCTCTGTGGGATGATCATGTGGAACTTGTCAGGCGCTTGTTCCCAGACGTGTCGCAGGCCGTCGATGATGCCGCCGTCGGTGACCCTGTCGAGCGCGAAGATCGTCGTCACGACCCCGCCGGCCACCAGCAGCACGACCTGTATGACGTCCGTCCAGGCCACCGCCGACAGGCCACCGTAGATGGAATAGGCGGCCGCCACGAATGCCATCAGGATAATCACCGGGATCATCAGTCCCCCTTGCGCGTCGCCAACGATCGTGTCAATGGCCTTGGCGCCCAGGAAAAGGACGGAGGTCAGGTTCACGAAGATGAACAGGGCGATCCAGAACACCGCGAGGATCGTGCGCAGGTTGGTCGAGAAGCGTTTTTCGACGAACTCGGGGATCGTGTAGATCCCCTTGGTGATGAAGATGGGGAGAAAGTATTTCCCCACGATGACGAGCGTCAGGGCGGCCATGAACTCGTAAGAGGCGATTGCCAAACCTACTTTGAAGCCGGAGCCGGACATGCCGATGACTTGTTCGGCGGAGATGTTGGCGGCAATCAGCGACGCGCCGATGGCCCACCAGGGCAGCGCCTTACTCGCGAGGAAATAATCCTCGGTAGTTTTCCGCGTCCCCTTTTTGGTTCTCGAGACCCAGAGGCCGACGCCAATGATCAGTAGCATGTAAAGCGCTACAATGATGTAATCAATCGTTGCAAAATTAGCGTTGAACATAGTTAGTAGAATTTAAATTAAACATGCGTGTACACTCTATTCTATCTTTCCCGCCCCGTCGCCGACGCTCGCGATATAGAAATCGGCGGTCAGCCCGACGAGTGCCTTGTACTTCTCTCCCAGCGCGGCGATAAAGGAAGGAATCGCGTCGTTGGCCACGAGGCTCACCGTGCACCCGCCGAAGCCGGCCCCGGTCATGCGCGAGCCGAGCGCGCCCGGCAGCTTCTGTCCTTCTTCCGCGAGCGCGTCCAGTTCGACGCCGGTCACCTCGTAATCCTCCTTCAGGGAGCGGTGCGACGCGTTCATCAACTGTCCGAACCGCGGCAGGTCGCCGTTCTTCAGCGCCGCGATGGCCTCTTCCACGCGGGCGTGTTCGGTGACGGCGTGGCGGGCGCGGCGGCGGATCGTCTCGTTAGGGATCTCCCCGGCGCGTCGTTCGAACTCCTCCGGCGTCAGCGCGCAAAGCACCTTTTGCCCGAGCGCCCGCGCGGCCTCTTCGCACTCGCCTCGTCGTTCGTTATACTTCGAGTCGGCCAGTTCGCGCCGCTTGTTCGTGTTCGCCACCACCACCGAATGGCCCTCCATCGCCAGCGGCACCCACTCGAAGTCGAGCGTCGCGCAGTCGAGGGCTATGGCGTGCCCTGCCTTTCCCATTGCCGAGGCGAACTGGTCCATGATCCCGGAATTCATTCCCACGAAAACATTCTCGGCCCGCTGCCCCATTCTTGCCAGCTCCACCGGGTCGATACCGGCGCCGAGGGCGTCGTTCAGCATGACCGCCATCACCAGCTCGATGGAGGCCGAGGAGGACAATCCCGCCCCGCTCGGCACGTCCCCGTAGAAAAGGAGGTCATGTCCCCACGGGTCGTACCCCTTGTCGACGAACTCCTTCATCACCCCCAGCGGGTAGCGCTCCCACGCGGAAGGCTTGCTGGTAAACGAGCGCTCGTCGAGCGTCGCCGCGTGATCGAAGTTCAGTGTCGCGAAGGCCGTCATCCTGTCCTTTCGCCGGGCCGTCAGCAGGTAGGTACCGAAGCTCAAGGCGCAGGGGAACACCAGGCCCCCGTTGTAGTCCACGTGCTCGCCGATCAAATTCACGCGTCCCGGCGCGAAGTAGAGCGCCTCCGGTTCTCTCCCGTAGACCTCCCTGAATCGTTTCTTTAGTGCATCTCTATCCATAGGCTTTAGTTTTTAAGAAATGTCACAAATATACTCCTTTTTCTCGCCCGCCAACATCCCGACTAAAAAAAACAAGGATACTTTCCCGTTTCCGCGGAATAACGTACCTTCGTACCCGCTTAATTAAAAAAGAATACAAATGACTTCACGAGACGAATTTCAAAAGTATGCCACCAAACGCGCCGGCATAAGCAGCCTGACGTTGAATCGCTACGCGTCGATCATCGACAGCTACATCTCCCCCACCATCATCGAAGAACGCCAGTTAAACGTCGCCACCATGGACGTATTCTCGCGCCTCATGATGGACCGAATCATCTTCCTCGGCGTCCCCATCGACGACTACGCCGCCAACATCATCATGGCCCAACTCCTTTTTCTCGAGTCATCGGACCCCGACAAGGACATCCAAATATACCTCAACACCCCCGGAGGAAGCGTCTACGCCGGACTCGGCATCTACGACACCATGCAATACGTCCGCTGCGACGTCGCCACCATCTGCACCGGCATGGCCGCCTCCATGGGCGCCGTCCTCCTCGCTGCAGGCGCCAAAGGAAAACGCTTCTCCCTCAAACACTCCCGCGTCCTCATCCACCAGCCCCTCGGAGGCGCGTCCGGACAAGCCTCCGACATCGAAATCGTCGCCCGCGAAATCCTCAAACTAAAACAGGAACTCTACCAGATCATCGCGGACCACTCCGGAGCGCCCATCGAAAAAGTCGAGCGAGACTCCGACCGCGACTACTGGATGACCGCCGCCGAGGCACGCGACTACGGCATGATCGACGAAGTCCTCGAACACCCCGTTAAATAGCGACACATGAGCAAAACAAGAACAATACAAGAAGACTGCTGCTCCTTCTGCGGCAGACCGCGCGCCGCGGTCGACCTCCTCATCCGCGGAGAGACCGCCTTCATCTGCGACGACTGCGCCGAACAAGCCTACGGGATCGTCCAGGAAGGAAAAAAGAGCAACTTCATACCGCCAGACCGCGAGGAAATCAAAAAACCAGCCGAAGTCAAAGCATTCCTCGACCAGTACGTCATCGGGCAAGACGAGGCAAAAAAATACCTCGCCGTCGCCGTCTACAACCACTACAAGCGACTCTCCCGAAAAGGTGAACGCGACGACGTCGAAATCGAAAAATCAAACATCATCATGGTCGGACGCACCGGAACAGGCAAAACCCTCCTCGCCCGCACCATCGCCAAAATGCTACGCGTACCCTTCGCCATTGTCGACGCCACCGTCCTCACCGAAGCAGGATACGTCGGGGAAGACATCGAATCCATCCTCACCAGACTCCTACAAGCCGCCGACTACGACCTCGAAGCCGCCGAACGGGGAATCGTATTCATCGACGAACTGGACAAAATCGCGCGCAAGGGAGACAACCCCTCCATCACCAGAGACGTCAGCGGAGAAGGCGTGCAGCAAGGACTACTCAAACTACTCGAAGGATCCATCGTCAACGTACCCCCACAGGGAGGCCGGAAACACCCGGAACAAAAAATGATTCCCGTCGACACCAAAGACATACTGTTTATATGCGGCGGGGCTTTCGACGGCATCGAACAAAAGATAGCACGAAGACTCAACACGCGCGTCGTCGGATTCAACGCCGGAAAAGCCGCCGAACGCGTCGATCGAGACAACCTCCTAAAGTACATCGCCCCACAAGACCTCAAGGCTTTCGGACTCATCCCGGAGATCATCGGGCGACTTCCCGTCCTCACCTACCTCGAACCACTCGACAAAAAAGCCCTCCGAGCCATCCTCACCGAACCAAAAAACGCCATCACGCGACAATACATCAAGCTCTTCGCACTCGACAACATACAACTCAACTTCGACGAAGAAGTCTTCGAATACATCGTCGACAAAGCCATCGAATTCAAACTCGGAGCACGGGGACTACGCTCCATCTGCGAGGCCATCATGACCGATCTCATGTTCGAAATCCCATCACAAGACTGCCACAACGTCACCATCACCAGGGACTACGCCGCCAAAAAACTCGACAAAACATCCGCACTCAGACTCGGAGCCTGACGCCATGACCCAGTTCCACTACACCGCCAAAGAAAAAGAACGCGCCGTCCTCGTGGGCGTCGCCACCCGGGAAAACAATAACTCCCTCGAAACCGTCCGCGAACACCTCGACGAACTCGCCTTCCTCGTCGAAACCGCCGGCGCCGAGGCCGTCAAACGATTCACCCAATCCCTCGACCACCCCCTCGCCGCCACGCTCGTCGGAAAGGGAAAACTCGCCGAAATACAAGCATACGTCGAAGAAAACGACATCCCGCTCGTCGTCTTCGACGAAGAACTCACCCCCACACAGCTCCGAAACATCGAAAACGCGCTCAAAGGAAGAAAAATACTCGACCGCACCAACCTCATCCTCGACATCTTCGCCAACCGGGCCAGAACCGCCGAGGCAAAAGCTCAAGTAGAACTCGCCCAGTACCAGTACCTCCTCCCCCGGCTCTCCGGCATGTGGACCCACCTCGAGCGACAAAAAGGCGGTATCGGACTCCGCGGACCCGGCGAAACTGAAATCGAAACCGACCGACGCATCATCCGGGACAAAATCTCCCGACTCAAAGAACAACTCCAGCGCGTCGACAGGCAAATGGCCACACAACGCGCCAATCGCGGCAAACTCGCGCGCGTCGCCCTCGTCGGATACACCAACGCCGGAAAATCCACGCTAATGAACCTCCTCAGCAAATCCGACGTCCTCGCCGAAAACAAACTCTTCGCCACCCTCGACACCACCGTGCGCAAAATCGCCATCCACAACGTCCCACTACTACTCGCCGACACCGTCGGATTCATCCGAAAACTCCCCCACCACCTCGTCGAATCTTTCAAATCCACCCTCGACGAAGTGCGCGAAGCCGACCTGATACTCCACCTCGTCGACGTCTCACACCCCCGATTCGAGCAACAACTCCAAACCGTCAACGAAACCCTCGCCGAACTCCTCGACGCCCCCAAACCAACGATCCTCGTCTTTAATAAAATCGACGCCTTCACCTACATCAAAAAAGAGGAAGACGACCTCACCCCCGTCGAGCGTCAAAACTACAGTCTTGAAGACCTCAAGCAAACATGGATGTCGAAGCAGGGCCTCGACTGCGTCTACATTTCCGCCCTCCGGCGCGAGAACATCGACGAGCTACGCGAGAAAATCTACCTCATCGTTCGCGAGATCCACTCCGCCCGCTTCCCCTTCAACAGCTTCCTCTACGCCGACTCCCCTCTCCCCTCCCCCTCCTCCCCCCTGGACTGAGTCCCCCGTTTCTCCAACCTGCTTTCCCCCGTTCAGGACGGACGGTTGAAAATTCGCGGCTTAACGTCCCCCGTTCAGGACGGGCAGTTGAAAATTCGCGGCTCAATTTCCCCCGTTCAGGACGGGCAGTTGAAAATTCGCGGCCCAATTTCCCGCGTTCAGGACGGACGGTTGAAAATTCGCGGCCCCATTTCCCGCGTTCAGGACGGGCAGTTGAAAATTTACAGCCCCATTTCCCGCGTTCAGGATTGTCTGTTTGTGAAAATGCACCCCTCGTCCTGAACGCAGGATTGTCTGTTTGCGAAAACGCGCCCCATGTCCTGAACGCAGGATGTTGTGTTTTCAATTTCGCGCCCCATGTCCTGAAGGCAGGATGTTGTGTTTTCAATTTTACAGCCCATGTCCTGAACGCGGGAAAATGAGGTTTCAATTTCGCGCCCCATGTCCTGAACGCGGGACATGCAAAAATCAAAACCGTTTTCACATTTCTAAACGCGAGAAAGGCGGCGGGAAAATGCCATCCCCCCTTCCTACACCTTATATATACGGTCGGAAAAATAAAAGGCGGCGGCCGGCGCGCGGGCTACGGGGCGGAAAATATGGAGTAGAGGACATACAGCGCGGGAACGAGGAGGCCGGCCAGGAGATACCACTTGCCGCTGCCAAGGACGCCGCGCTTGCCGCGGACAATAATGAGGCCCGACACGGCGAGGAAGATAAGCGAGCCGGCGAAGAAGTCGGCAACGGGACTCCAGCCGCGTATTTGGTTATAGTGGAGCTTGTTGAGCCAGTAGACAAGGGGGCGGCGGCGGTGCAGCTCGTAATCCGCGCGGCCGGAGGCGCGGTCGTAAATGCCCGACCCGCCGTCGAAAAGCAGTTGCAGGCGAGTCGAGTCGAGGGGGAGCGCCCGCCGCAGGGCCGGAAGGTCGGCCGCGCGCGCCTGCCACTCCGTCGTCAGTTCTTGGAGAGAAAGAGACGGGGGGAGCGCGGCGCGTCCGGCGGTGACGCGATAGGCGGGGTCCTTGCCGTCCATGTGATTAAGGAGTATGCCGGAGAGCGCGTAGATGATCGACGCGCCCGCCAGCAGGAATCCCAGGTCGCGGTGAAGCGCCCGGAGGACGCGCGAGGCCTTGTTACTCCTCGACGACGTCATACGTCTCGCCGTCCATGTAATAGATCGAGTAGTAGTCCTTCCCGCGTTCCTTCATCCAGGCGCGCATCTGTTGGATGTTAGCCAGTTCGGCGGCGCAACTCTCGGCGGATCCGTCCTCCCGCGTTTTCTGTTCATTGACCTCTTTCTCGTGTTGGTCGATAAACTCGGCGGTGAGGCGGCGTTCTTTGACGGCGCCGCGGACTTCGATTTTCGAGCCTACAAGTTCGCGGTTAAACCCGCCGATCTCGCCTTTTGCTTCCACGCGGAAAGTGGCGTTGCCGCTCTCCCCGACGATGAAGCAGCGCTTGCCGGAGTGCACGCAGGTGTGAGTGACGGTGCCTCTCACGGTCACCTGCTTGTCGACGAGGGCGTCGGCGACGAGCAGCAGGCTATCCAGTTCGATGGCGGCCGCGGCGCGGTTTTCAGCGACGGCGGCGACGGCGCCGGGGGCGGTCTCGGGAGATTTTTTGCCCTTGCAGGCGGTCATGCACGCGAGGAGGGCGATGGTCCAGAATAATGTTCTCATGTTTTTATTTATTAATGGTTAAGCGCGGGAGCAGCAGCAGGGCGATGGCCCCGGCAATTCCCGCGACGAGTATATACGCGAAATGAAAGGAGCGACGGCGGCGATTCCCCGGTAGTCCTGCCGCGGCCGCGGCCAGCAGGAAGTTAAATGCCCAGGCGCGACGCCCGGTATGGTGGAGGCGGGGCCAGAGGTAAGCGTCGTCCGGCGAGTCGAGCGTCAGGTAGGCGGGAAAAATCCACGCGGCCAGCCGTTGCCAGGGATCGGGGGGTCGGGGTTCAAAGTGGCCGGCGACGCGTTGCAGGGAGGCCGCGCGGAGGGCGCGGTAGGCGCGTCCGCTGTCGTTGGTGACGGAGACGTTCCAGTAGAGGAGGTTTCCCATGATGACGAGGCGGTCGCGGGCGACGTCGATCGAGTCGAGGTCGAGGCGGAGCGGATGATAGCCGCCGTCGCGCGCCTCGAGGATGTAGAGGTCTCCGCGCCGGCCGAAGATGAAGCCGTAGAAACGCTTGTCGGCAGGCTCGAAGGGGGCGAAGTGCGCGATTTCCGCGACGGCGTCCGCGCGGGTGTCCCTGACGTGTGGCTTGCCGTTGACCATTTTCAGGTGGAACAGCTTCCCGGCGGCGTCGAGCGAGAAGTATCCCTCGTCGTACGCCTTTCGCGGGCTGGGATTCCCCGTGGTCCAGCGGGCGGGAAAGCGGTAGCCGGCGCGCGCGAAAGCCTGTTGGAAGCGGGCGCTCTTTTCGGCGTTCACCCGGTTACTCTCGCAGTCGATGAACTCGATATTCTCCTGCAGGCGAAAAACGTCGGGGGGCATTTCCAACCCAAGTCGCCGGGGCATGGACTCGAAGAGGACATGGAGGCGGCGGGGCGGCGAGGCGAAGTCGGCCGGGTTATGTCGGAAGATGATGGTTTTGGATCTCAACAGCGGCGGCGTTATCTCGACGCCATCGACCGCGTCGGGGAGCTTCCCGTCGGCCAGGAGCTGGCGAAAGTTAAAGAGGGGCAGGAGCGAATCGCACTCGGCCTCCGAGAATCGTTTCCCGGAGAGGGTGGCGAGGGGCATTTCGTCGTCGCTGTAGTCGATGATGCACAGTTCGCGGAGGAGCGACGAGTAGTAGACGAACGGGTAGCGCTCCGGCGCGGCGGTGGACTGGCGCGCGAGCAGCGGCAGTAGCCAGGCCATCAGGGCGGTCGCGAGGAGGAGGAGTATCAGGTGGGCGGTCTTTTTCACGGCGATGGGGTTTGATTATTGAATGCCTTCTTTGAAGCGGGCGGCGGCCTGGAAGGGCGCGCAGAAGGCCGCGGCGACGAGGAGGGCGAGGCACGGGAGGAAGGTCAGGTAGCTGCCTGCCGGCGCGTCGAGGTAGCAGGCGGAGAGCGCCCCGGCGGCCGCGAGCGCGTTGGTGACGCGGCGAATCCAGGAGGGTTCGATGCACGCCCAGGCCGCGAAGAGGTAGCCGGGCAATGCCGCCGCGAACCAGGGTAGCGCCCGCCAGCCGAGGTCGAGGAGTATCTCCGCGGGGTAGTAGCGGGCCAGAACGAGCCAGAGGAGCAGTGTTGTCGCCAGGTGGAGCGCCAGGAGCAGCGCGAGGCCGTGCAGGAGCATGATCGAGAGAACGCGGGTTTCGGGCAGCGGGAGGTGTAACGTGAGCTTCAGGCGCCGCTCGGCGAGTTCGGGGACGAACTGCGCGAGGCCTATCACGAGGGCCGTCGCCAGGGGTATCCATCGCAAGGCAGACGGGAGGAGGAAGGTCTCTTTCAAGATAGTGGTTCCCCAGGCGGCGACGGCCCCGTTGACGCGGAAGAGGCTGCCGGTGTGCGCGAGGGCATAGGCGACGTAAGCCGCCAGGAGGATCGCCGACAGCAGGAAAGCGCGGCGGGTTTTGATCCATTCCTTGTAACAGATGGCGCGAATCATACTTTAATATTTACCTGTTAATCCGATGAAAGCGTCCTCGAGGGAGAGGCGTTCCTGTTGCATGTCCCTGGCGTTGACGTCGCGTAGTCGTCGCGCGACTTCCGCCGGCGGCAGGAAGGAATAGGTCTCCCATCGATCGCCGACGCGGGCGCTGTTGTGGAAATCGGGGCCTTCGGGCGCGGCGGGGCCGGCGAAGCGGTAGCGGCGGAAGGTCTCGAGGATCTCTGCCGCGGGTCGATGGAGCAGGACGCGGCCGTAGTCGAGGATGATGCAGTCGTCGATGAGCATTTCCATGTCCTGGATAATGTGGGAGGTAAGGAAAATGGTTTTGTTGCCGTCGGCCGCGTACTCTTTTAAATATTCCGCGAAGAGGCGACGGTACCCGGGATCGAGTCCCATCGAGAAATCGTCGAGGACGAGCAGTTCCGGGTCCTGGGCGAACAGTAAACCGAGGGCGACCTGCGATCGTTGTCCTCGCGACATGGTGTTGATCTTCTGCGCGCGCGATACTTGCAATTTCTCCAGCAGCGTCCGGTAGGCGTCGCTCCGCCACCGGGGATAGAAACTGCTGTAGAAACGCTCGATCTGGTCGACGTTGAAGTAGGCGTGCTGCACGTGTCCCTCGAGTAACAGCCCCACGCGGGCCTTCGTTGCCGGGGAAAGTCGGGCGGAATCCTCGCCGAACAATCGGCAGGCGCCCTTCCTGGGCGTTAGATATCCGTTCAGGATATTGATGATCGTGGTTTTACCCGTTCCGTTCTTCCCCAGCAAGCCGAGGATCTTGCCGCGTTTGACCTCGAAACTCAACTCCTCGTGTATCAGGCGGGAGCCGTAGTAGTGGGTGACGCGCTCGCATTCGATGACATTCTCTTCCAATTGGTGTACGCGTTAAAGTGACGTCGCGAAGGAACGACAATTCGGGCGGCCGCGCAACCCCCATTCCTGGGGATCGCCCCCGGCGGCGCGTCACTATTCCTGGGGATCGCGTCCCAGTCGTTCCCTGAGCGCGGCCATCGCCCGTTGTTTCTGGGTCTTGACGGTGTGGATGGAAATCGAGAGCCTGTCGGCGATCTCCCGGTTGCCGGCGCCCGCGAGCGACAGCCGGAAAACGCGGGCACACTCCGCGGGCAGTTGTCCGATGGCCCGGTGAAGCTCGCCCAGGAGTTCCTCCTCGATCAACTTCTGGTCGAGGGAATCGTCGCTCAATTCCCTGGCTATCGCGGGTTCGTGTCGCCGTTGCACGAGCCGGTGTTTCAGCAGATCGAGGGCAAGATTGCGCCCGACGCGGTACAGGAAAGCGTGCGCGGCGAGGCGACTGGGGAATCGCCTCGGGGTTTCCCACAGGCGGACAAATACCTCTTGCACGACGTCTTCCGCCAGCGCCTCGTCTCGCAGTATCTCCCTGCAATAGAAGCATAGCGACTTTGCCTTCGCGTCGAACAGGTAGGCTATGGCTTCCCTGTTTCCTTTCGCGAGGGCGTCGAGCAGGCGATCGTCGTCGCGCTCGAACGTCCGGTATATTTCATTCTCGCGCATACGCGAATGTAATGAAAAAATGATCGCTGCTCCACCGGCATTTTCCGGGGGTATATATAAGGTACAGGCGGGGGGGGTGGCATTTTTTCGTGTCAAATCCCGCGTTTAGGAATGTGAAAACGGGTTTGATTTTTGCGTTTCCCGCACGAGGGAGGGTCGTTTTCGTTTCTTATCTCGAAACTCCTAACGTTAGGAGGTAGGTTGTAAATTTTGATTCTAAAGTTCCTAACGTTAGGAGGTGGGGGTCGTTTTCAAATTCTGTAACTCC
>JAIROI010000061.1 GCA_031257615.1 Odoribacteraceae bacterium | reverse complement strand
TATCGGTGGGCCGCGAAGGTACAAACGATTTCCGAAAAAGCAAAACGGTCGCGCGCGGCAAGACTTGCGCGAAAGGAGGAAGGAGACGATCGCGTTACCCGGGGAGCGCCTGTTCGGCGGCGCGTATAGCGGGAATGTTCCAGCCGACCTTTCCCCGGGCGAATTTGTCGCGGACGCGGTCGAGCCGGAGGTTACCGATACTCCCCTCGTGGGCGCTACGCTGTAAGTAGCCTGAGGCTACTGCCTATACAGTTGGGCAGCCGCGAGATGCTATTTTCGAGAGAAGAAATCCTCTTTCGCGGGCGCGCGAAACGTTGCCGACGGGCGACGGGAAGCCGTCGCGGACGCGCGAAACGTTGCCGACGGGCGACGGGAAGCCTTCGCGAGCGCGCGAAACGCTGCCGCCGAGCGACGGGAAGCCTTCGCGGGCGCGCGAAACGTCGCCGCCGAGCGACGGGAAGCCTTCGCGGAGGCGCGAAACGTTGCCGCCGGGCGACGGGAAGCCTTCGCGGGCGCGCGAAACGGGCCCGCCGAGCGACGGGAAGCCTTCGCGAGTGCGCGAAACGGGTCCGCCGAGCGTCGGGAAGCCTTCGCGGGGTGACGAAATGTTGCAGGAGCTATGTAGCGCGAGAGAATCGGGCATAAAAAAAGACTGTACAGGGGGTGTACAGTCTTTTTCGCAATGGGCGATTTAGAACGGGAGGTCGTCCTGGTCCGGTGACGGGGGGATGTCCTCTACACGGTAGTCGGGGGTGGGAAGGGGGGAAGCGGGGGCGGGAGAGGCCTGCTGGGCCTGGACTCGCTCGATTCGCCATCCCTCGAGGTTGGTGAAATACGACGTCTGGCCCTGGTTCTCCCATTTGCGCCCGCGGAGGTTAAAATAGACCTTTATCGTCTCCTCCAGCGGGATGTTCTCGATCAGGTCGCATTTGTCCTGGATGAGTTGAAACTTGATGAAGTCATTCCATTGACTGTTTCGTTCGTTCTCGATCTCGATGACGAATTCTCTCTTCTGGAAGCGCTCGCTGATGTGCTGCACGTCCTCCTTGTAGATCAGTTTTCCGGTAATCTCGTAGTTCATGGGGTATAACTTTGTAAAAACAAGTCCACGGGTGGGGTGGACTTGTTTTATGGTTTCGTGATCGGGTTAATGCTCGTGGTTGTGCTCGGCGGCTTCCTCTGGCTTCTCCTGCGGGACGATCTCCAGCAATTCCACCTCGAAGATCAGGGTTTCGTTCGGGGCGATGTTGTTGTAGTATCCCTGCGGGCCGTAGGCCAGGTCGGAGGGGATGTAGAGCGTCCACTTGGAGCCGACGGGCATCAGTTGGATGGCTTCCGACCATCCGCGGATCACGCCGCCGCCGGCCTGGAACTGGAAGGGTTCGCCTCTCTTGATGGAGGAGTCGAACTCGGTGCCGTCGAGGAAGGTTCCCCTGTAGTGCACCTTCACCATGTCCGAGGAGGTCGGGACGGGGCCTTCGCCCTTGGTCTCGATCTTGTACTGGAGGCCGCTCTCGGTGGTCACGACGTCGCTCTTTTTCCCGTTTTTCTCGAGGAAGGCTTCGCCGTCTTTTCTGTTTTTCTCCGCTCTCTCGGCCATTTTCTTTTCGATGAACTTGTTAATGTACGTCACCATGGATTGTTGTTCGGCAGGGGGATCTTTCTTTGTCAACGCGTAGTTGATCCCGGCGATGATGGCGCTAATGTTGGGATCCGTGACGCCCAGGCCCTTCAATTGCGCCCCGAAGGAGTAGCCGATATAGAACGACGCCGTGTCGGTTTCACTTTTCATGGAGGTACTGGTTTGCGTGTAGTTACAGCAGCTGGAGAATCCCAGGGTAACGACGGAGAGGATGATGATAAAAGTCTTGCTGTTCATAGCTTTCTTGTTGTTTTAAAATTATACAATATCTAACAATTCAATATCGAAGATCAGAGTTTCGTTTGGCCCGATGGAGTTGCCGGCGCCGCGGCTCCCGTAGGCCAGTTCGGGGGGGATAAAGAGCTGCCACTTGGAGCCGGCGGGCATGATTTGCAGCGCTTCCACCCATCCCTGTATCACGCCGTTCACGGGGAACTCGGCGGGCGTTCCTCGCCGGTAGGAGGAGTCGAAGACCTCCCCGTTGACGAGCCGTCCCTCGTAGTGGCATCTCACCTTGTCGCGGTGACGCGGGACGGCGCCTGCCCCGGCGGTGATTACCTTGTATTGCAGGCCGCTCGACAACTCCGTCACGCCTTCCCTGGTTTTGTTTTCCAGCAGGAAGCGTTTCCCCTTCTCTCCCGCCGTCTTCCCCTTTTCCTTCTGTTGTTTCGCGAAGAATTGTTGCAGCAGCGCGTTGGCCTTCTCCGGCGAGATTTCCGGTGTCTTCCCCGCATAGGCGGCGCACAAGGCCTCCGTGAACGCCTCGACGTTCAGCGCGCTAACCCCGGAGGAGATGAGGTTGCTTGCCGCACCCAATCCGAGGCAGTAACTCACTTGATCCAACTCTTCAGTGTATTTCATAATGACAGTCAATTTGTAATCAGCGGGCAAATGTACAAACAAAGCGCGGATTGGCAAATGAAAATTCCAAGATTTGTAACGTCCTTTTCACGCGTTCTCGATCATTCCGTCCTTCAGGTGGATTTGGCGGTCGGACATGTCGGCCAGCGAGGGGTCGTGGGTCACGATGACGAAGGTCTGGCGCAGGCTCTCCCTGAGGGTGAAAAAGAGTTGGTGCAAGTCGTTCTTGTTGCGGTGGTCGAGGTTGCCGGAGGGTTCGTCGGCCAGCACCACCCTGGGGTCATTGACCAGGGCGCGCGCCACGGCCACCCGCTGCTGTTCCCCACCGGACAGCTCACTGGGCTTGTGGGAAAGGCGGTGGGAGAGGCCGAGCAGTTGCAGCAATCGCGCGGCCTTTCTCTCTCCTTCTTTCTTGCCGTCGCCCTTGATCCATGCCGGGATGGACACGTTCTCCAGGGCGGTAAACTCCGGGAGCAGGTGGTGGTGTTGGAAGACAAAGCCGACGTTGGCGTTGCGGAAGGTGGCCAACTCGTCTCGGGAGAGGCGCGCGACGTCAATCAAACCGTAGCGGACCTCCCCGTCGTCCGGCGCGTCCAGCGTGCCGAGGATGTGCAGCAGGGTGCTCTTGCCCGCCCCGCTCGGCCCGACGATGGTGACGATCTCCTGTTCCCGGATGGCGAGGTCGATCCCTTTCAAGACTTGCAGTTCCCCGTAGCTTTTTTTGATACCTCTGATCTCTATCATGTATTTCCGTGCATTTTTCGGGCGTTAAAGGTAGTGATTCACGGCGAGAAGGCGTATCTTCGCCGGACAATATAATTCAGGAGCATGGAATATTACATTAATCCCGTGGACTACGCGGTTGGAAAGAGCGGCTTTCAAGACCATTACGTGAGGAATTTGTTGGTGTTGCTGGACGGGGGGGCGACGATCCCCTTTATCGCCCGCTACCGGAAGGAGATGACCGGCAGCATGGACGAGGTGCAGGTGGAACAGGTGCAGACCCTGTACGAAGAGTTCAAGGAACTGGAAAAACGGAAGAAGACGGTGATCGATAACATCGAGCAGCAGGGGAAATTGACTCCCGACCTGAGAAAACAAGTGGAGGAGTGCACCGACCCCAGGGCGCTGGAGGACATGTACCTTCCCTATAAACCAAAGAAACAGACCCGCGCCTCGAAAGCAAGGGCCAAAGGCCTGGAACCGCTGGCAGACTGGCTGGAAAAGCAGGAGGCAGGATCGGCGCGGGAAAAGGCGGCCGGGTTCGTGACCGAAGAGGTGGAGAACGAGGAGGAGTCCCTGCAGGGAGCGCGGGACATCATCGCCGAGCGAGTGAGCGAAAATGAACGTTCCCGCAACGCGGTGCGCCGTTTCTTTGACCGGGAAGCGATCGTGACGGCCAAGGTCGTCAAGGGCAAGGAAGAAGAAGGAGAGAAGTTCATGGACTACTTCAATTACTCGGAACCCCTGCGCCGCGTCCCCTCGCACCGGATGTTGGCCATTCGCCGGGGGGAGAGCGCCGGCGTCCTGAAGGTGGGGATCGAGATCTCCGACGAAGCGGCCGTGACAGTCCTCGAAAAGCAGTATGTCAAGGCGAGGAACGAGAGCGCGGAGCAGGTGAGCATGGCCGTGAAAGACGGTTACAAGCGCCTTTTGTTCCCCTCCATCGAGTCGGAATACCTGCAGGAGAGCAAGCGGAAGGCGGACGAGGAGGCCATCCGGGTGTTCGCCGACAATCTCCGGCAGTTGTTGCTCGCGCCCCCGCTGGGGAACAAGCGCGTGCTGGCCATCGACCCCGGCTATCGCACGGGCTGCAAGGTCGTCTGCTTAGACGAGACCGGGCAGTTGCTGCACGACGAGGCGATCTACCCCCACCCCCCTCGCAACGAAATCGCGGAGGCCTCGACCCGGCTCGCGGTGCTGGTGGATGTCCACGGGACGGAGGCCATCGCCATTGGCAACGGCACCGCCGGGCGAGAGACGGAGCGCTTCGTGCAGCGAATTCGCCTCGACAGGAAGGTGCAGGTGTTTATCGTGAACGAGAACGGCGCCTCCATCTACTCCGCCTCCAAGATCGCGCGGGAAGAGTTCCCGGATCGCGACGTCACCGTCCGCGGGGCAGTCTCCATCGGGCGTCGGCTGATGGACCCGCTGGCCGAGCTGGTCAAGATCGACCCCAAGTCGATCGGCGTCGGGCAATACCAGCACGACGTGGACCAGACCCGACTCAAGGAGAGCCTCGACCGGGTCGTGGAGTCGTGCGTCAACCGGGTTGGCGTCAACGTGAACACCGCCGGCGTCCACCTGCTGACCCGCGTGTCGGGCCTCGGGCCGGCGCTGGCGGAGAACATCACCGAGTATATCCGGGAGAACGGCCCCTTCCGCGACCGGAAGGAGTTGAAGCGCGTCAAGCGCATGGGCGAGAAGACATACGAACAGTGCGTCGGCTTCCTGCGGATCGCCGGGGAGGGAAACCCGCTGGATAATTCCGCCGTGCATCCCGAGTCTTACCCCGTCGTCGAGCGTATGGCGCGGGACGCGGGCATCTCTATCGCGGGGCTGATCGGGAACGAACAAGCGTGCGAGGCCATCGATCTCGAACGCTACGCGGACGACCGCGTCGGGCTGCCTACCCTCAGGGATATCGTCGAGGAACTGAAGAAACCGGGACGAGACCCGCGAGCGACAGCAGAGGCTTTCCAGTTCGCCGAGAACGTCCACGCGATCGACGACCTGAGGGAGGGCATGGTTATCCCGGGGATCGTGGCCAACATCACCAACTTCGGAGTCTTTGTCGACGTCGGCGTCAAGCAGAACGGGCTGGTGCATATCTCCGAGATCGCGGATTCGTTCATCAGCAATCCCGCGAAGACCATCGCGCTGCACCAGCGCGTGATGGTCAAGGTGCTCCAGGTGGACAAGGCCCGCGGGCGAGTGAGTCTCTCCATCCGGCAGGCATGAAAAATAATTGCCCGCGCCCCCTCCCGTGTCGAATAAAGTTGTACTTTAGCGAGCGCAAATTGTAGAACACACGTTATGGAATGGTTGGTATTAATCACGCTGGTGGCGATAGGCTTCGTTCTCCTGCTTCTTGAGTTTCTCGTTTTCCCAGGAGTAAACGTCGTGGGGATCATCGGGTTTCTCTGCGTGGGCGCGGCCGTTTACGTGGCCTATACGCGCCTGGGGGCAATGACCGGTCACCTCACCCTCGTGGGCATCGCCGCGGGAGGGTTCGCGGTGACGTGGTACGCCCTGCGTTCCAAGACCTGGAAGCGCTTGCAGTTAGACGCGCGCATCGATAGCACCGTCGAGCGGGTGGACGCGCTGGTCAACGAGGGAGACGAGGGCGTTTGCCTCGGGCGACTCGCGCCGATGGGGAAAATACGCGTGGGACAAGAGGTCGTCGAGGCCCAGTCCCAGGGAGGATACATCGACGCGAACAGCCGGATCATCGTCGTGAAAGTATTTAAGAACAAAGTTATTGTTAAACTCAAAACAGATTAGTGTATGGAAGAAGACCTTATTTTCTTGACAGTCGTCATTCTTGGCGCGCTCTTTTTATTGTGGATTGTCCTCTACTTTATCCCGATCGGGCTATGGTTTAGGGCGCTGGTATCGGACGTGAAAGTATCCCTGATACAGCTCGTACTCATGCGTTGGCGGAAAGTCCCACCCGCCGTGATCGTGGAAGCCATGATCATCGGGAAAAAGGCGGGACTGGCCCTGAAAGCCGACCTGCTCGAGGCCCATTACCTCGCCGGCGGACACGTGCAGCAAGTCGTTAACGCGCTCGTCTCGGCCTCGAAGGCCAACATCGACCTCACTTTCCAGATCGCCACTGCCGTCGATCTCGCCGGCCGCGACGTCTTCCAGGCCGTGCAGATGAGCGTCAACCCCAAGGTGATCGACACGCCGCCGGTCGCGGCAATGGCCAAAGACGGCATACAGTTGGTGGCCAAGGCGCGGGTGACCGTCCGGGCTAACATCCGGCAGCTCGTGGGCGGCGCCGGGGAAGAAACCGTCCTGGCGCGCGTCGGCGAGGGTATCGTCTCGTCGATCGGATCGGCCCTCTCGCACAAACAGGTGCTGGAGAATCCCGACTCCATCTCCAAGGTCGTGCTGGAAAAAGGACTGGACTCCGGCACCGCTTTCGAGATCCTCTCTATTGATATCGCCGACATCGATGTCGGGAAGAATATCGGCGCCGAACTGCAAACCGACCAGGCCGACGCCGACCTGAAGATCGCACAGGCAAAGGCAGAGGAACGCCGCGCCATGGCCGTGGCCACCGAACAGGAGATGAAGGCCCTCGCGCAGGAGATGCGCGCGCGCGTCATCGAGGCCGAGGCCGAAGTGCCGCGCGCCATGGCCGAAGCCTTCCGCAACGGAAACCTCGGCATCATGGACTACTACCGGATGAAGAATATCGAGGCCGACACGGGCATGAGAGACTCCATCGCGAAACCGGGAAACCCAAAGAAAGACCAGTAAACAACCAATCGTGAAACGCGGGACGACAATCGTCGCCCCGCGTTTTTGCTTCACTACAACACATAACCCCATGAAATGGTATTTCAGAGCGCTGAGGCACTATGCCGATTTCAGCGGAGAAGCAAGCAGAAAGGAGTTTTGGATGTTCATGTTGCTCAATATCGCCATCCTCGCGGCAATAAGGATTGCGATTGTCGCGGAATTCATCCTGGAATATGACGACGTCGTCATCAGGGGATGGACGGTCTTAGGCCTCTATCTCGCGTTCATACTCCTCCCGACATTAGCCATTTGCACGCGTCGTTTGAACGACGCGGGCAGGAGCGGCTGGTGTCTCCTTGTTCTGATCATCCCGTTTATCGGCGCGATCCTTTTGCTTGTATGGCTGTGTGAACCCAGTCAGGCGTACGAGATAAGAGACCGTGACTACACCCCGTATACCCCGCCGCGCGCCGCCACTCCCAACATCCATCCCAACATCAGTATCATGGAAGCTGCCGGGAGCGCATCGTGGGACGCCGTGCGATGCCTGGTCCGGGAAGGTGATTATGTTGACGCGAAAGATAAGAATGGCTACACTCCACTCATCTACGCTGCAGTGTCAGGAAACCTGGAGATGGTGAAGTTCCTGCACCGGAATGGAGCAAACTTTGGCGCGAGAGATTACGAGGGCAAAACCGCCCTCTCCTGGGCAGCGGCAATGGGCCATTTGGACGTGGTGAAATACCTGCACCAGAATGGAGCCAACATCCACTCGCGGGACAATAGCGGGAAAGATCCGATCTTTTGGGCAATCATACAGCAGCATCTCGAAATCATCACCTACCTGCACGAGCACGGCGCCGACATCAACATCCAAGACTATAACGGTAATGACGGATTAATGCATCTCTTGAAGCATCTCAAAAAACGGAACGACTAACACGTCTCCCGCAGCCTTAACATCCTTAACCCTGCGGCCGCCTATGGGTGCTGCCTGACGTATGTAACCCGAGAACTGCGGTGTGTTGTATAACGTGTGCCCTTGCCAAGCCGGGGCTGCGTAGCAGCCCAATCTTTGTAGGCAGTAGTCTAAGGCTACTGTATAGCGGGATACCTTGCGTTAGGATTGGCTGCGTAGCTGCCTACCCTTTATTCGCGGCTGCCTTAGGCTGCCTCGCAAAAAAGAATCCGCTGTTAAAGGCCACCTCCGGACTTCTCCTTGCCAAGCCGGGGCTGCGTAGCAGCCCAATCTTTGTAGGCAGTAGCCTAAGGCTACTGTATCGCAGGATGCCTTGCGTTAGGATTGGCTGCGTAGCTGCCTCACCCTTATTTGCGGCTGCCTTAGGCTGCCGCATAGAAAAGATTCCTTTGAAGGGCCGAGTAGCTTCCGCTCCGGACTTCTCCTTGCCAAGCCAGGGCTGCGTAGCAGCCTAATCTTCATAGCCGGCACCCACCGGGTGCCGGATAGGAGGTACAATAATAAAAAGGCCGCGGAGCGGCCTCATCTTTATTCGCGGCTGCATCAGGCTGCCGCGTGGAAAAAAGATTCCTTTGAAGGGCCGCATAGCTGCCGCTCCGGACTTCCCCCTTACCAAGCCGGGGCTGCGTAGCAGCCCAATCTTCATAGCCGGCACCCGATGGGTGCCGGTTAGGAGGTATAATAATAAGAAGGCCGCGAAGCGGCCTAATCTTTATTCGCGGCTGCCTCAGGCTGCCGCGTAAAAAAATCCTTTGAAGGGCCGCATAGCTGCCGCCCCGGACTTCCCCCTTACCAAGCCGGGGCTGCGTAGCAGCCCAAGCGTGGTAGGCAGTAGCCTAAGGCTACTGTATTCACGCGTACGTGGGTTAGGATTGGCTGCGTAGCAGCCTAATCTTCATAGCCGGCACCCATCGGGTGCCGGTTAGGAAGTACTATAATAAAAAGGCCGCGAAGCGGCCTAACCTTTCCCCGCAGCCACCTCAGGCTGCCGCATAGAAAAGAATCCGCTGAAGGGCTGCGTAGCAGCCCAACCTTTGTAGGCAGTAGCCTAAGGCTACTGTATTCGCGTGTACCTTGCATTAGGATTGGCTGCGTAGCTGCCTACCCTTATTCGCGGCTGCCTCAGGCTGCCGCGTGGAAAAGAATCCGATTAAAAAACGGGGGGCGGCCTCGCGGCGGCCCCTCACAGAAAACACTTGGCACTTGATGTGCGCAACACGAATATTCTTCATTTGGGTAGGACGGCAGGAGCGGGCCGTTTTTCTATCTACACTCTACCACCTACTATCTACTACTCTACCGGATTCTCGGCGTCGGGGGCGTCGTGGTGGGCCTTGCGGCGGCCCTGTTCCTGGGCGAGGATGTGCTTGTAGCGCGCGGTGGTCGCGTTCAGTTCCTCGGCGAAGGCGAGGAT
>JAIROI010000056.1 GCA_031257615.1 Odoribacteraceae bacterium | reverse complement strand
CTCGCGGCCATCGTGAAATCCTACCTCTACGACCCCGACAGCGCCGTGCGCGACGCCGCCGTCCAACTGATGATCGTCTTCGATCACTACTGGAGCCTCCCCCGACGCACCTACGACGCCGAAACGGCCGCCATCAAAGACATGCTCCGCGAACTTTCTCTCCCGAAGAACCTCGCCCACGTCACCCTCCTGGGCCTCGCCCCCTACATCACCCGTCTCGCCACCGCCAACAGCGACTTCACCGCCCTCATGCACGAGCGTTACGACGAAGGCACCCAACGTCCCGAGATCTCCGTCAAGGAGGCCCGCGCCGCCGTCACCGAGAAGTTTATCGAAATGACAGATCGTATCGAGGCTATCATTCTCCTCAACGGCGTCGACTTCACCCCCGAACTCGCCTCCTTCGTGAAGGAGTTTAACGCGGTCACCACCCGCTACAAGAACATCCTCGCACAGGAGCAGGGTCGCCGCAAGGCCGCCGCCGCTGGCTCCGACGACGAGACCGAAGAAATCGAAGACGACAACGACACCCCCGTCGAGGATCAGTAACAGTAGATGGTAGAGTTTAGAGTTTAGAGTGTAGATAGAAAAGCGGCCCGGCTCCTGCCGTCCTACCCGAAAAGGAGCATTTCGTGTTGCGCGCATCAATTGCGCAAGTGTTTTCTGTCGAGGGGCTGCCGCGAGGCGGCCCCCCGTTTTTTATGTCCCCCATTTTTTTAATCGGATTCTTTTCTATGCGGCAGCCTTAGGCAGCCGCGTATAAAGGGTAGGCAGCTACGCAGCCGGGAATAGATGGACTTCGTTTTATACAGTAGCCTTAGGCTACTGCCTACAAAGGTTGGGCAGCTACGCAGCCCTTCAAAGGAATCTCTTTCTTATGTAGCACGCCGTGATTCTTGGGGGGGCTGCTTATGAAGGTTGAGCAGCTATGCGGCCTCGGCTTGGCAAGGAGAGGCGCGGGGCGACGGCCATGCGGATATAGTGGGGGAACTTCATAGAAGTGCAGCGGTCATGCGCCCGGGGTAGTGCGACGGCCGTGGTGGGGGGACGACCGCGGAGATGTGGTTGCGACGCGGGTGCGGCGGGGTTGTTTTTTCTTTAGCTGGCGAGGAGTTCCGCGTGCTTCAGGATCAGTTCGCCGAAGAGGGTGTTTGCCCAGGCGAACCAGCGGCGGGTGAACTTCGAGGGGTCGTCCTTGTGGAAAGATTCGTGCATGAAACCGGTGTCGGCATCCGTGTCGCGGAGTACGCGGATGGAGCGGATGATCTCGGCGGGGTCGTTGCTGGTCATGGCCCGGGCGATGATGCTCATGGGCCATATCATGTCGTGGCCGATGTGCGGTCCGCCGATGCCCTCGGCCGCTTTTCCCTTGAAGAAGTAGGGATTGTGATCGCTCCATACCAGTTCGCGGGTGGCGCGGTAGACGGGGTCGGAAGGGGACGCGGCACCGAGATAGGGAAGGGAGAGGAGGCTGGGGATGTTGGCGTCGTCGGTGAGGTAGGCGTTGCCGAAGCCGTCGACCTCGTAGGCGTATACCCTGCCGCGAGTGGGATGGTTGACGATGGCGTGCTGGTTGATGGCGGTTTGCACCTCGTCGGCCAGTTCGTTGCATTGTTTGGCGAGGATCGCGTCGCGGGTGACGCGCGCGGACAACTCGGCGATCTGCCTCAGGGAGGCGACGGCGAAGAGGTTGGAGGGGACGAGGAAACCGAAGGTGGTAGCGTCGTCGGAGGGGCGGAAGGCCGAGACAATCATGCCGACGGGACGGATGGGGTGGCCGTGGCCGTCGTTGCAGACGGTGTCCAGCTGTCTTTCGGTTCTCCGCATGAAGGTGTAGGGGCCGTGGCCATCCTTTCGTTGCTGTTCGCGGAAAGTTGTCAGGATGAGGCGGGCGGCCTCTCTCCATTCGGCATCGAAGACGCTGGCGTCGCCTGTCGTTTTCCAGTAGTGGTGGGCGAGCCGCACGGGATAGCAGAGGGAGTCGATCTCCCACTTGCGTTCGTGTATGCCCGGTTTCATGCGCGTGATGTCTGACGCCCATTCGCTTGGTTTTTCGTCTCGCGTGAAACTGTTGGCGTAGGGATCGAGGAGGATGCAGCGAGTTTGCCGGTTGATCACCCCGGCGAGGAGGAGTTTCAGTTGTTCGTCTTTCGTGCAGAGGGGGACGTATGGCCAGACTTGCGCGGCGGAGTCCCGTAACCACATGGCGTTGATGTCCCCGGTGATCACGAAGGTGTCCGGCTTCCCGTTTTCGACCCGGAAGTCGACGGTGGTGTCGAGGGTGTTCGGGAAGCAATTTTCAAACATCCACGCGAGCTTGGGATCCTTTAACCGTTGTTTGGTGGTTGCGATCAACTCCTCCACCGCTCGCGAGGTGAACTTGCGGTCGGCGAGCGGCGGTCGTTTGCTCTTGTAGCCTTCGGTGTTGGCCAGCAGTTTTTTTAGCGGCGTCGCGTTCATGGCGGCTGCGGCCAGGAGCAGTCCTCCTTTTTTCAGGAAATCTCTTCGGGTGGTCATGTGTCAGGGTTCAAATTCTTCTTTTATTCCCTCGATTTGCTCGACGTTCAGGTCGCTTTCGTTGTTGTTCGCGGCGACGTCGTAGTGCGGGAGGGGATTTTTCAGCAGTCGGAGGTTTCGTTTCCGGTGGGTGTAGACATCCGTGGCGAGGTAGAGGGCGTTTCTGACGCCTTGTTCGTCAGCTGTTCCCCGTCCGACGATGCTCCATCCGGGCGTATCGAGAGAGAAGGCGCATATCCCCGCGAGGCCGGTGATGTAGGCGGCCCCGGCGGATCTCGACAGGGAGTGGAAGGGGATCGTTCCCTGGTCGTGGTGCATGGTGAGCACGGCGTCGAACTTCTCGTGGGCGCGGCTGGAGAAGAATCGATCGGCGGGGAAAGGGCCAAGGGCCATGACGCCTCGCTTCCGCACCTGCTCGATGGCCGGGATGATGGCGCGGGTTTCATCCTCTCCCGTTCCACCGGGCAGGGGATTCAGCGCCAGGACGGCGATCTTCGGTTTGGAGATCGTGAAATCGATCTTCAGGCTGTTGTTCAGCATTTGCAGTTTCCTACTGATGTTTTGCATCGTGACGTACAGCGGCACGTCTCTCAGGTTGGTGTTTTCGGTGATGCAGGAGACCTTCATTTGTTCGCTGACCAGGATGGTCATGATTTCCGGGGTGTTGTAGTGCTTCGCGAGGTAGTCGGGGAAATTCTTGGTTCCTGTCCGCGCGAAACTTTCCTCGCCCTGCGGGGTCATGATGACGATGTCTATCTCGTTCTTGTCGAGGTGGTGCAGGGCGCTATTCAGCGCGACGATTGCCGCGTCTGCCGACTCCTCGGTTTCTTTTCCCAGGTCCACCTTGAGGTTGTCGTCGACGCAGTGGATGATGTTTGCCCGTTTCGCGTTTGCCTCTCCGGGCGCGTTGATCGGGTTAAAGTTGGTGTTTTCCGCGTTCAGCACCTTGCGGTAGTACGCCGCGACCTTCGGCGAGCCGTAGAGGATCGGCGTGCACAGTTCGCATACCCGGTTTTCGGCCAACAGTTTTATGATTAACTCGTACGACACGCCGTTCACGTCCCCGTGGGTGATTCCTACTTTCAGTCTATTTTCCATTTCACGAAGATTACCTTTATACATGAAAAAAACGCGAGTGATAAGAATATCGCTCGCATTTTTTATCTATCCTCTTCTGTCGGGACGTTGCGGGGCGCCTCCCCGGTGGTGATCGTGTCCTCGTCCCTCGCCCTCCGGCCTCTCCGGCTTCGGCAGCAACACCTTGCGCGAGAGTTTGTACTTGCCTGTCTTGGGATCGATGTCGATCAGTTTCACCGTCACTCTCTCTCCTTCCTTCAGGGCGTCTTCCACCTTTTCCAGGCGTCTGTGCTCGATCTCGGAGATGTGCAGCAAGCCGTCTTTTCCCGGCACGAACTCGATGAACGCACCGAAGGAGGTGATACTCTTCACGACGCCCTCGTAGATTTCCCCGACTTCCGGTTTGGCGGCGATGGCCCTCACTCGTCCGACGGCGATGGCTATCGACTCCGCGTTGGTCGCCGAGATAGTCACGATGCCCACGTTCCCCTCTTCTTCGATGACGATGATGGCGCCGGACTTCTCCTGGATATCCTGGATGATCTTTCCGCCGGGGCCGATGATGGCGCCGATCTGATCCTTGTCCACCGTCAGCGTCACCATGCGCGGCGCGTGGGGTTTCAGGTCGGGGCGCGGCGCGGGCAGCGTCTCCGTGATGATATTCATGATATGCATCCGTCCCTGTCTTGCTTGTTCCAGGGCCTTTTCCAGGATCTCGTAGGGCAGCCCGTCAACCTTGATATCCATTTGCGTGGCGGTGATCCCGTCGACGGTGCCAGTGACTTTGAAGTCCATGTCGCCGAGGTGATCCTCGTCGCCCAGGATGTCCGACAGGACGGCGTACTTGGCGCATCCCTTGTCTGTGATCAGACCCATCGCGATGCCTGCCACCGGTTTCGCGATCGGGATACCGGCATCCATCAAAGCCAACGTGCCGGAGCAAACCGTTGCCATGGAAGAGGAGCCGTTCGACTCGAGAATGTCCGAGACGATGCGCACCGTGTAGGGGTAGTCCCGCGGCATCACTGCCCGCAAGGCGCGGTGGGCGAGGTTCCCGTGTCCCACCTCGCGCCGCCCGACGCCGCGGCTGGGCCTGGCCTCGCCGGTGGAGAAGGGGGGAAAGTTGTAGTGGAGCAGGAACTTTTCCTTGCCTTGTTCCGTGGCCTCGTCGACGATTTTCTCGTCCAACTTGGTGCCCAGGGTGGCAGTAGCAAGGGCTTGCGTCTCGCCGCGAGTGAATATGGCCATGCCGTGCGGACCGGGCAGCGTGCCTGCCTCGCACCATATCGGGCGGATCTGGTCGGTGGAGCGTCCGTCGAGGCGCAGTCCCTCGTCGAGGATCATGCGGCGCACGGCTTCTTTCTCCACGTCGTGGTAGTATCGTCCCACCAGTGCTTTCTTCTCTTCTCTTTCTTCTTCCGGGATGCTCTCCAGGAACTCCTCCCTCACTTGCTCGAAGAGTTGTCCGCGTAACTTCTTGTCCGCGTTGCACTGTCTGGCGACCGCGTAGGCTTTGTCGTAGCACTTTGCCCACACCTCTTTTCTCAGTTCCTCGTTGTTATTCTCGTGGCAGTAGACGCGTTTTTCCTTGTTCGCGGCATTGGCCAGTTCGATTTGCACCCGGCACTGTTCCTTGATGGCCTCGTGGGCGAACTTGATGGCGTCCAGCATCACTTTTTCCGACACCTCTTTCATCTCGCCTTCCACCATCATGATATTCTCCATCGTGGCTGCCACGATAATATCGAGGTCGGCGTTGGCCAGTTCGCTTTTCACCGGGTTGATCTTGAACTCCCCGTTGATGCGGGCCACTCTCACCTCGGAGATGGGCCCCTGGAAGGGCACGTCACTCACGGACAGCGCTGCCGAGGCGGCCAGTCCGGCCAGCGCGTCGGGCATGGCCTCGTCGTCGCCCGAGTAAAGCGTCACCTGGACGAAGGTCTCCGCGTGATAATCGTCCGGGAATAGCGGGCGCAAGGCCCTGTCGATTAAACGAGACACGAGTATCTCGTAGTCCGACGGGCGTCCTTCCCGCCGCGTAAACCCGCCGGGGAAACGCCCCACGGCCGAGAATTTCTCTTTATAGTCCACGGACAGCGGCATAAAATCCACGTCTTCGCCGGCCTCTTGTGCCGATACGACGGTGGCCAGCAACATCGTGCTGCCCATGGTCAATACGACTGCCCCGTCGGCCTGTTTAGCCAACTTCCCGGTTTGCAGCGTGATGACCCGACCGTCTTTTAAGGTAATACTCTTTTCAATTACATTCATACTCTTTAGTTTCAGTGTCTATATAATAAGGAGGAGGGAGGGTAGATAGAAAACAATCCGAAGCGAACTCCGGATTGTCTGTGCAATTACTTACGTATGTTCAATGCTTTGATGAGCGCTCGATACCTTTCGATATCTTCCCGTTTGGCATAGTCCAGCAAGGCCCTACGTTTTCCTACCAGTTTGAGGAGAGACCGTTGCGTGGCAAAATCCTTGCGGTGTTGCTTCAGGTGCTCGGTCAGGTGTGCGATACGGTAAGAAAATAAAGCGACCTGGGACTCAACCGAGCCGGTATCTTTATTAGACTTCCCGTACGTCGAAAAAAGTTCTTCTTTCTTTTCGGATGTCAAATACATGGTGTTCTCTTGTTTAATGTCATTTTGATTTTAACGTCGCGAATGTATGCATTTTCGTTGGTTTGAAAAAATCTGGAGGAAGAGAATGAGAAAAAGAAGAAAGAATTTATTCGCGCTGCCAGTGGAAGTATCGCACTGATGCGAAGAATCTCCGGAGCGGGTGGCTGGAGAGAGGGTATATCGCGGGGTATTCCCCGGACAAAATATCCATTTTGCGGCTGACGAAAGCGTGCTGCGTCGTTACGGAGACCTTTCGCGGAGTGACGAAAGCGTGCCGCGTCGTTACGGCGACCTTTCGCGGAGTGACGACGGCTCGCCGCGTCGTTACGGCGACCTTTCGCGGAGTGACGACGGCTCGCCGCGTCGTTACGGCGACCTTTCGCGGAGTGACGAAAGCTCGCCGCGTCGTTACGGCGACCTTT
>JAIROI010000093.1 GCA_031257615.1 Odoribacteraceae bacterium | reverse complement strand
CAGCTACGCAGCCAATCCTAACGTCAGCACCCCGTCATACAGTAGCCTTAGGCTACTGCCTACAAAGGTTGGGCAGCTACGCAGCCCTTCAATGGAATCTTTTTTATGCAGCACCCTACGGGTGCTGTTTTACGCGGCAGCCTTAGGCAGCTGCGGGGAAAGGTTAGGCAGCTACGCGGCCTATCATAGGACGGAAAGAGGTGGATATAGCAGTCCCCGTGCAAAGGAGGTGGAGAGGAGCGAGAGCCTACGCGTTCTCGTCGATAAAGCGGGAGGCCTCCGCGCGGGAGCGGTTGACGCAGTCCTCGATGGAGAGGCCGAGGAAGTAATTTCCGGTGATGTATATGCCGGAGTGGCGGGTAGTGGCGAGCAGTTGTTCGGCGAGGCGGGCGTGCTCGATGCGGGTCGAGGGGAGGAGGTGGCGGGCGTTCCATGTGGCGACGACGGAGGAGGGGGAGACGCCGAGGAGGGCAGTGGCGACGGCGAGTTGCTTGTCGGGGGGGAGCGTTCCCCCTGCCGAGTGGAGGGTGAAGGCGCGGTAGAGGGGGTGCGCGAGGGGGTCGGCGGAGACGATGGAGAGGTAGTCGTCGCGGAGGGGGATGACGCCGGAGAGGGGGCGAGCAGGAACGTCCTCCCGGCGGGCGACGATGGAGAGGGAGTCGACGCGGGAGAGGGGGATGGTGGCGAGGAGGTCGGCGGCGGCAGGGGCGACGGGGCGGAGGAGGAGGGATGCCGCGGCGGGGTCGAGGGCCAGGGCGACGGCGCGGGAGTGGAAGCGTCGGCCGGAGGCGGTCTCGACGATGTACACCCGGTTGGCGTCGCGATGAATGGCGGTCGCGGGGTCGCCGGTCGCGAGGGGGATGGCGGATTGCTCGACGATGGCCTCGACCAGCGCCTGCAATCCCCCGGCGAAGGAGTATTTCCGGGGGAAGTCGTCGGCCCGTTGTTTTCTTTTTTTGAGGAGCATGGTGGCCGGGTAGTCGTCGGCTTGCTGGCAGATGACGGCGCGGAAGGCGCGGGAGAAGAGGCGGTCGTAGGCGCGCGCGCCGAAGAGGCGGCGGTAGTAGTCGCGGACGCTTTTTCCCTCTTTCGAGAGGAAGAGTATCTTGGTCAGGTTAAGGCACAGGGAGGGGAAGGGGATGGCGGAGACGAGGGGGGCGAGTTGCCCGCGGCTGTCGAGGAGGTAGGGCAGGGGGACGAGGGGTTGGGGGACGACGGGGAGGCGGCGGGCGATGTGGAGGAGGGACGCGTAGCCGTTGTAGCAGGTGTGGGCGCCGGTTTCGACGATGAAGTCGCTGCCGGGGAGGCGGTGGGACTGGAGTCGTCCGCCGGGTCGCACTTCCTTTTCGATGACGAGGGGGTCGCGACCGGCGGCGCGGAGGTAGTGGGCGAGAGTGACGCCGCTGACGCCTCCCCCGACGATGATGCAGTCGCGGACGGTGCTATTCATGGCTTAGAGGTGGATGGAGATTTCGGCGTCGATCGTCCGGGGTCGTCCCTGCTGGGCGTAGGAGGCGCGGAGGGGGGCGACGTCGAAGCGGTAGACGGCGTACTTGGCGTCAAGGATGTTGGAGGCGCGGAGGGAGAGGGTGACGCGTTGGCGGCGGAGGGAGACGGCGGCGTCGAGGAGGGAATGGGGGGATTGGCGGTCGAGGTTGTTCTCCTGCCAGTAGATCGCGCCGGTGGCGGTGTATCGGGCGTCGAGTTGCACCTCGTCGAGCAGCCCCGCGCGCACGGGGAGGCGGTAGGCGAGGCCGGCGGAGAGGGTATGCAGGGGGACGCGGGGGACGCGGTTTCGGTCGTATCGCGTGCCGGTGGCGGCGTTGTAGAGGTAGTCCTTGAAGCGGGCGTCGGTGTATCCGAAGTTGAGGTCGGCGTCGAGTCGTTCGAGTGGCGAGAGGTCGAGGGAGAGTTCGATCCCGCGGGAGAAGGATCGTCCGGCGTTGCGGACGAGGCTCCCGCTGGCGCCGTCGGGGAGGGTGATGATCTGGGTGATCTGCTGCTGTCGCCAGTCGACGTGGAAGAGGGCGAGGGCGATGGCGAGTCGCGGGGGGAGGTGGAGCTTGTAGCCTGCCTCGCGATTCCAGCTGGTCTCGGGGCGGAAGACGCGCTCGTCGTCGTTGCTGAAGGTGGCGTTGAATCCTCCTGTTTTATAGCCCTTGGCGACGGAGAGGTAGAGGGTGTGTCCGCCGCGCGAGAAGGCGACGGAGGCCTTGGGGAGGAGTTCGAAGAAGCGGAGGACGGTGGCGGCCTGGCTGGCGACCTCGCGGTCGAGTCGCAGGCCGGCGGAGAGGGAGAGGCCGCGGAGGGGGAAGTTGTCGAGGGTGGACTGGTGGTAGGCGGCGAGGCCTCGGGTGAAGTAATGATAGCGGGAGCGGGCGACCGCGTCGGTGGGTCGGGTGAAGACGTCGACGGCCTTGTCGTGCCACTGGGCGAAGGCGAAGAGTCCGGAGACCTGGCGGTAGTTGTCGCGGTGGTCGAGGCGCGCGATGAACTCCTGGGAGAGGGCGCTCTGCCGTTGCCGCTGGGTGGCGAAGAAGAGGGGGTCGGGGGAGAAATCCTGGTCGACGGCCTGCTTGTCGCGGAGGTACTGGTAGCCGGTGACGGCGCGCAGGGGTCCGGCGGCGAGGGTGTACCCGGCGACGAACATGTCGCGGTCGTATGACCCCTGCTCGTCCTGGTCGGGGGGCGCGATGATGCCGTTCTCGACCTTCCCGTAGGGGTATCCCTGCTGGCGCGATCGTTCGGCGGCGATGTGGAGGTCGGAGCGGGAGTGATGGAGCAACTGCACGCGCAGGCGCGCGGCGAGGTCGTCGCGGGTGCCGGCGAGACGGCCGTCGTGCCGGTTGCGGGCGCAGCCGTCGCGGTGGGTATAGTTAATGGTGGCGGAGAGGCCGGATCGCCGGCCGAGGGGGGTGACTCCGGAGAGGGCGAGGAGGGCGTGGCGGCGACTTCCCCCGAGGAGGCGCGCGGAGAAGCCGGGGTCGCGGAGGGGGGAGCGGGTGGTGACGCGGATGATGCCCGCCATCGCGTTGCGCCCGTACATGGTTCCCTGCGGCCCGCGGGCGATCTCGACGGAGGCGACGTCGAGGAGTTGGAAGTCGAAGGAGGTGGCGTCGAGGTAGGGGATGCCGTCGACGTACAGTCCCACGGCCGGCGCTCCCGTTCGCGAGCCTATCCCGCGGATGTAGACGGGGGAGTTGAGCTTCGAGCCGTAGTCCGGCATGTAGAGGTTGGGGACGCGGGCGGTGAGTTGCTTGAGGGAACGCGCGCCTTCCCTGTTGAGTTTTCCGGCGGGGAGGAGGGAGATGGCGGCGGGGAGGCGTTCGCTGGGAGCGGTCTCTTTGGCGGAGATGACGACCTCGTCGAGGAGGAAGGGGACGGCGTCCGCGGCGAGGCTGTCCGCGGCGCGCCAGGGGAGGGCGCACGCTATAATAAGGAGTGTGTTCACGCGTTTTCTTAGATAGATGACCCGTTAGTGGGGGAGGGGGAATTGGCGGGTGGCGGCGTCGGACCACCCCGAGTAGATGATGGCGCCCCCGGAGACGAGGCCGATCCTGTACTGCCGGCGCGCCTCCCGCTCACCCTCGACGCGCTCGACGTCGAGTTGCAGTGTCGCATCCTCTCGCCTCGAGACGGAGAAGCGATGGAGGGCGTAATCGCCGTTCTTGTAGGCGAACCCGTCGCCGTCGTCGTCGTAGAGGAATCCGGTGGCGGAGCCGTCGCTCGCGGGGTTAACGAGCAGGGTGATCGAGTCCGCGGCGTAGTCGGCCGTGGACTGTATCACCTTGTTGACGGGGATGATGGCCCCGGGACGGATGGCGAGCAGCGGCTGGTAGCCGTCGTCGTCGTCCTCCTCCAGCCTGAACGTCTCCCATGCCCCGCCCGGTCGCCTGGGATTCTTGGCCCATCGCGGCGTCACCATCAGGTCTTGCCCCAGCAGGAAGGCCTGTTCTTCTCGCCTCAGGGAGGTGTCCCGCGCGTCGGCGAAGAAGAGGGGGCGCACCACGGGCAGTCCCGTGACGGAGGCCTCGCGGAAGAGGGTATAGAGGTAAGGGAGCAGCAGGTAGCGGCGGTTGACGGCCCTCCGCGAGACCTGCTCGACTTTCTCGCCGAAGGCCCACGGCTCCTGGTCGGCGGAGTTCTGGACGCTGTGGTTGCGCGCGAAGGGGTAGTATACGCCGACGGCCATCCAGTGTGCCAGGAGGTCCGCGCGGGCGCTGCCGCCGAAGCCCCCGATGTCGGCCCCGTTGAAGGGTTGCCCGGAGAGACCGAGGGTGAGGGTCATGGGGATGGACAACCGGAGGTGTTCCCACGTGGAGGCGTTGTCCCCCGACCAGGTGGCGGCGTAACGCTGCCCGCCGAGGAAGTTGGCGCGCGAGAGGACGAAGGGGCGCTTGTCCGGGCGATAGCGCAAGAGCGCCTCCCGCGTGGACTGCACCATGAGCATGCCGTAGAGGTTATGGTAGCGCGCGTGCGGCCCCGGCGGCAGCCCCCCGCCGCCGCGGTGGAGGTTGTCCTCCGGCATGGTATGCGACTCGACGCGGAAGACGGCCGGCTCGTTCATGTCGTTCCACACGCCGTCGACGCCCGCGGCGAGGAACTTCTCGTAGAGTCCCCTCCACCACTCGCGCGTCTCCGGCCGCGTGAAATCCGGGAAGGCGCACGGGCCGGGCCACACGGGGCCGTTGAACTCGCGTCCCTCCTTGTCCTTGACCCAGTGGTCGCCGGCTGTTCCCTGGCGGTAAACGTCGTAGAGGGTATCCTTCTTGATCCCGGGGTCGATCATGTACACGGCCTTGAAGTCGCGCTCGCGGAGGTAGGCGTTCAGTCCCGCCGGGTCGGGGAAGCGCGCCGGGTCGAAGGTGAAGACGCGGAAGCCGTCCATGTAGTCAATATCCATCCAGATCACGTCGCAGGGGATATTCCTCTTCCTGAACTCCCCGGCGATCTCCTTGACGCGGGCGTCGGGGAAGTACGACCAGCGACTTTGCTGGAAGCCCAAGGCCCACAGGGGCGGCATCTCCATCTTCCCGGTCAGGTCGCCGAGGGCCTTGACGACGCTCGCCGGGTCGTCCCGCTCGATGACCAGGACGCGGGGGGCGGGGCCTTCGGTGGTGATCCGGGCGGTATCGGAGAGGGTGATCTCCAAGCGCCAGGGGCTGTCGACGAGTATCCCGAAGGAACTGCCGTCGGGGCGCACGCCGAGGATCCAGGGGTGCGACTGGTAGAGGTTCTTTCCCTTGTTGAGGGCGTAGACGTAGTTGTCGAGGTTCCAGGTCGCGATGGTGGCGCCGTTGCGGCGCAGCGGCCCGACCACCTCTCCCGTGCCGTAGAGGTCGGTCTCCTTGCCGACAGGGATCGCGATGACGTTCACCCCCTCCTCGACGCTGAAGCGCGGCTTGATCTGCCACCTCCGCGGGAGGTTGCCGACGCGAGCGGGTTCAGCGACAAGGGCCAGGGAGGGAAGTAAACCGACGCTGTCGAACGTTTCGGGGTAGAAGACGGCGATTCCGGCGCCGCACGAGTAAGAACGATGATCCGCGCTGCAGGAGCAGAGGAGCCGCAAGGCGACGCAAACCGCGATCACCAGCGAGAGGGAGTAGGATGTTTTCATCAATGTCATGTTTTCGGGTAAGCGAACGCGAAGATAACCGGCTTTTCCGGTTTTCAAAAGGGCGGAGGGGGCGGTACATTGCCTTTAAGGCTTCCCCTATTCACGGATGAACGGTATTTAGCGAGCGCGCCAGACCTGCGCCGAGGCCCCGATGATGCCCCCGGCGGGGAGGGCGGAGCGTTGCACGGCGACCTTCCCCTTGTATAGAAAGAGGAGGTTCTCGTCCAGCGACCGGCTGACGGCGTCGTGAAACCACGCCCCGGCCCTGGCAGCGCCTCCCTGCAGGAAAATGGCCTCGGGATGAATGACCGCCACGAGGTTCGCCAGCGCCAGCCCCAGCGTCTCGCCGGCGCGACGGAACGTCTCCAGGGCGATCGGGTCTCCTTGCGCCGCGGCCTCGTCGATGACCCTGGAGCCGAGGGACGCCAGGGGAATGTCTCGCAGCGAGCTATCTTCCACCTCGGTGGCCAGCAACTCGAGGGCGGTTCTCTTGATCCCGGTGGCCGACACGTAGGTCTCCAGGCATCCCCGTCGCCCGCACTTGCAGGCCCTCCCGCCCGGCGCGACGATCACGTGGCCCAGCTCGCCGGCAAACCCGTCGTGGCCGTACGCGACCTCGCCGTTGAGCACGATCCCGCACCCCAGGCCCGTGCCCAGCGTGACCACCGCGAAGTCCCTCATCTCCCTGGCCGCGCCATAGGTCATCTCGCCCAGGACGGCAGCCTTGGCGTCGTTCATCACGAAGACCGGCAGGCAAAAGCGGGAGCGAAAGAGCGCGGCGAGCGGCACGACGCCTTTCCATGGGAGGTTGCTCGCGTGGATGGTGCCGCGCTCGGAGTTGCCCGTGGGCGCGCCGATGCCGACGCCGACGATCGAGTCGCCGCCGATCTCCCGCGCGATCGCGTGCAGGCGGTCGATAAACTCTTCCACGCGTGGGTAGTCCCACGTTTTGATGGACTCTTGCGCGAGGCATTCTCCCCGCGCGTTGATCAATCCGATGGTGGTGTTGGTGCCTCCGATGTCGATACCGACCGCGACTTGTTCTTGCATGGATATTTCGTTTGTTGTTTACGAGGCGAAAAGTAAGGAAAAAAAATAAGAGACCGGTCACCCGGCCTCTTAAAACTAACTACTAACCTAAACATACAAACTTATGAAAAAAAACTGTGTCTTCAACTTTCGAACGCAAAGGTAAGGCGCGCCGGCCGCCCCAGGAGTTAAGGGATCGTTAATCTTTTCTATATAGGTGATTAAAGTCCGTCGGGGGATGTTTCCCGGCGGTGAGGCTCAGGCGTTCAAGGGAGGGCGGGTTGTCTCGATGGAAGATCGCGGGGCCGCGCGGGTTTGCCGGAGAAGATTTGATTATAATGCCTGATCAACAGTTGAATATCGGCTGACCCCCATGACGCTTGGGCCGATTTTAACTAAAAAGGGGACGTCCCCAATTGAATTGGGGTTAACCCCAATTGAGTTGGGGTCATCCCCAATTGAATTGGGGTTAACCCCAATTGAGTTGGGGTCATCCCCAATTGAATTGGGGTTAACCCCAATTGAGTTGGGGTCATCCCCAATTGAGTTGGGGTCA
>JAIROI010000102.1 GCA_031257615.1 Odoribacteraceae bacterium | reverse complement strand
GCACGAGAAGAGCTAGCGAGGGCGCGAGAAGTGCTAGCGAGGGCACGAGAAGAGCTAGCGCGGGCACGAGAAGAGCTAGCGAGGGCACGAGAAGAGCTAGCGAGGGCACGAGAAGAGCTAGCGAGGGCTCGAGAAGTGCTAGCGAGGGCACGAGAAGAGCTAGCGAGGGCACGAGAAGAGCTAGCGAGGGCGCAAGAGGTGTCCCCGCGTCGTGCAGGGCTGCCACGCAACCCCGGCTGGGTAAGACGCGTACCACGCGTTTGGTCGCGAGCAGGACTGATGAAAAAGAGTCTATGTTTCAGCAATCTGCGGTCAACACTCGTCGAATTTGGGTTAACCGGAATTGAATTATGGTCGACCGTAACTGAATTATGGTCGACCGGAATTGAATTACGGTCGACCGGAATGGAATTACGGTCGACCGGAATTGAATTATGGTCGACCGGAATTGAATTACGGTCGACCGGAATTGGATTATGGTCGACCGGAATTGGATTTAGGGTGGCCCAAATTGGCGCTGAATCTTCCAGAACTTGGGTTGCTATATACAATAAGGTGTAGGGGGAGGGGCGCGGAGACGCTACTATATATAATAAGGAGTGGGGGGCGTCAGCAGGGGAAGCGGAGGAGGAAAAGGAGGAGGGGAAGGGGGCCGACCTCGTCGCGGAGGAAGTGGAGGGCGCGGTTTTTCTGTGTTTTGACGGTGGCGACGGAGAGGTGGAGGAGGGCGGCGATCTCCTCGTTTTTCTTGCCCTGGAGGTGGTGTTCGAAGACCTCTCGGCAGCGGTCGGGCAGGCGTTCGATGGCCAGGATGACGCGGCGGTAGACCTCCTCCTCGATCCACGCGCGGTCGTCCGCGTCGTCGAGCGGCTCGTCGGCGGGGAGGGTCAGGAGGTACTCCTTCCGGGTCTGCTCCCTTTTCAGTTCGTTGAGGCAGGCGTTCTTGATGGCGGTGTACATGAAGGTCTTGAGGCGGGGGAGGGATTCGAAGTAGAGGTCGCGTTGCCAGAGGGCGCGGAAGAGGTCTTGGACGACGTCCTCGGCGGTTTCGCGTTGGCGGGTGTAGTGCATCCCGAGGGCGACCAGGGAGCGGTAGTAGTCGCGGTACAGGAGGCGAAATCCCTGTTGTTCTTTCCTGTTGACGAGTTCGACCAGGTGCGTTTCGGGGTTTTTCATCGCGTGGCGTCTTCTTGGTGGTTCATGGTGGCGAAGGTATTTATTTATTCCGAGATTTTAAGGGGCGGGGGATTTTTGGGAGTTCGGGAAATTGTGTTACATTCGCGGCGTGAAAGGCCAATTTAGCTCAGCTGGTAGAGCAACGCATTCGTAATGCGTAGGTCCGGGGTTCGAGTCCCCGAATTGGCTCTAATTTTCGCGCTGCCCGGGGCTTTGTTCCCGGGCGGTTTTGTTTTACAAGGAACCTGTTGGATGATGTATTTTGTTGAACGCGTGTTTAGGCGGCTACGCGTGGGCGCGAACGGGGAGATTCTCCGGCTGGCGCTCCCGTCGATTGTCTCGAACGTGACGGTGCCGTTGCTGGGGCTGGTGGACGTGGCGATCGTGGGCCACCTGGGGTCTGTTGCCAGCATCGGCGCTATTGCCGTGGGCGGGGTGTTATTCAGTCTTATTTACTGGAATTTCGGTTTCCTTCGGATGGGGACGAGCGGTCTGACGGCGCAAGCGCGGGGGCGTGGCGACGAGCGGGAGACGGCGCGGGTGTTGGCGCGGGCGCTGGGCGTGGCTGCGGTGGCGGCGGCGGTGGTGGTGGGTTTGCAGTACCCGCTGACGCGCGTGGCGTTGCCGCTGCTGGACGCCACCGGGGAGGTGGGGGAGCTGGCGGGGTTGTACTTCCGGGTGTGTGTTTGGGGGGCGCCGGCGGTGCTGGGGCTGTACTGTTTCAAGGGGTGGTTTATCGGGATGCAGAACTCGCGGTACCCGATGTGGATAGCGATCGGGGTCAACGCGGTGAATATTGCTTGCAGCCTGTTGCTGGTGCTGGGGTTCGGCATGGGGGTGGAGGGGGTAGCGCTGGGGACGGTGGTGGCGCAGTACGCGGGGCTGGGGATGGCGACGCGGCTGTGGATGCGGGGCTACCCGTTGCCATCGGGGGTGCGGCTCCGGGAGTGTTTTCGACGGGGGGAGACGCGGCGTTTTTTGGTGACGAACCGGGATATTTTCCTGCGGACGAGCTGCCTGATCGGGGTGACGCTCTTTTTTACTGCCGCCGGGACGCGCCAGGGGGAGGTGGTGCTGGCGGCGAACACGCTGTTGATGCAGCTTTTCACGCTGTTCTCGTACATCATGGACGGTTTCGCGCACGCGGCGGAGGCGCTGGTGGGGCGGCGCGTCGGGGAGCGCGACCGGGAGGGGGCGCGGCGGGTGATCCGGTCGCTTTTTGGCTGGGGCGCGGGGCTGTCCGCCTTTTTCACGTTGCTGTACGCGGCGGGCGGGGGGGCGTTCCTGTCGCTGCTGACCGACAGCGGGGAGGTGACGGCGGCGGCGGGGGACTATTTTTACTGGGTGCTGGCGATTCCCCTTGCCGGTTTCGGGGCGTTCCTGTGGGACGGTATTTTGATTGGCGCCACGGCCACGCGGCAGATGTTGCAGGCGATGTTGGTTGCTGTCGGCGGTTTTTTCGTGGTGTACTACGGGATCCCGGGGGGTAGCAATCACGCGCTGTGGCTGGCCTTTATTGTTTACCTGGCGTTGCGCGGGGGGATGCAGACGTTGCTTTTCAGGCGGGTCGAGGGTCGGCTGTTTGATTAGCCGGGGGTGGTGGCGAGGGTGACGCGGTAGTCGCGTTTCTTGGCGATGTTCATGATCTTCATGAGGTGTTCCACGGGGATGCTTTTGTCCACTTGCAGGGAGATGACGGGGTCGCTTGCCCCCCGGAGCGCCTCGACCAGGCGTTCCTCGATCAGCGGGAGGGGGGTGACCTTCTCGTTGAGGTAGAAGACGAGGTTTTTGTCGATGGAGACGGTGACGCGCGGGCGATCGGGGATTTGCCCGGCGCTCTCGGGGAGGGCCAGGCGGAGGGCGTTGGGGTTGACGAGCGTGGTGGAGATCATGAAGAAGAGCAACAGCAGGAAGATGACGTCCGTCATGGAAGCCATGCTGAAGAGGGGGTTGATCTTGTGGCGACGTTTCAAGGCCATGCGGGGGAAATTTCAGGAGAAGACGGGCAGGTCGGCGAACTCTTCGATGAGGGCCTCCAGGCGGCGGGCGCGCTTGTCGATCATGGCGACGAGGTAGTTGTAGGCGAAGTTGCCGATGACGCCGACGATCAGGCCGGCGACGGTCGTGATGAGGGCGGTGTATATGCCGCGCGACAGGAGGCCGATGTCGATGTTGTTCCCGGCGACGGCCATGTCGTAGAAGGCCTGTATCATGCCGACGACCGTTCCGAGGAAGCCGATCATGGGGGCAGTCCCGGCGCAGGTGGCCAGGATGGACATCCCCCTCTCGAGTCGCCCGATCTCGATGTTAGCGCGCTCCTCCATTGCCCGCCTGGCCTCGTCCGGCGAGGCGTTCAGGCGGGAGATTCCTTTGAGCAACACGCGGGCGGTGACGGAGTTCCTCGTCGCGCAGCGCCTTGCAGCCTCCCCCGCGTTCCCGGCGAGGAGCAGCGCGCGGACGTCCTTCTCGAACGCGCGCTCGTCGGGACAGCTCTCGCGGATAGCCCAGAAGCGCTCGCAAGCGACGTACGCGGCGACCAGCGAGAGCAGGAAGATGGGGACCATCAGCCAACCGCCTTTCAGGATCAATCCCCAGATATCCTGCTCGAGTTCAGCGGCGAGCAGGGAGATAAACAGCGCGTTATTCATGTCTTGATTTCGTGGTTCGGTCGCGAAGATAGCGGGATTTCCCGAAAGTCGGCCGGCGCCTCTCTTGAAATAAACGCGGGGGCGCGGGAAATGTGCCTGTTTTGTATACCTTCGCGAGGGTTTTAAAATAAACCGGAATCGAATGACACCATTAACAATAAAAACGTAATTGATGAAGAAGATTTGTACACTTTTGATTATTGTCTTCGCCGCCCTCGCGACGCGAGCGGACGAGGGCATGTGGTTGCTCTCCCTGTTAAACAAGAACATCGACACGATGCGCGCGATGGGCTACAAGCTCGGCGCGGAGGACATTTACTCGGTGAACCAGGCCTGCCTGAAGGACGCCGTCGTGGGACTGGGACGGATCGGACGACCCTTTTCCCACTTCTGCAGCGGGGAGATCATCTCGCCCAAGGGACTGGTGATGACCAACCACCACTGCGCCTTCAGCCTGATACAGGAACAGTCGACGCTCGAGCACGACTACCTCTCGAACGGCTTCTGGGCCTACAAGCAAGCGGAAGAAATCAGTAACCCGGGCGTCTCCGCCTCCATCCTCCAACGCATAGAGGACGTCACCGACCGCGTCAATGCCCTGCTCAACGACAACATGAGCGAGGCCGAACGCGCCGAAGCCATCGCGACCGCCTCGAAAGCCATCACGCGAGAAGCCGTGAACGGACAGAAACTGCACGCCCAGGTGCAGCCCATGTTCGAGGGCAACCAGTTCTTCCTCTTCGTCTACAAGATATACCTCGACATCCGCCTCGTCGGGGCGCCGCCACAAAGCATGGGCAAGTTCGGCGGCGACACCGACAACTGGATGTGGCCGCGCCACACCGCCGACTTCTCCCTCCTGCGGATATACGCGGGCCCCGACGGCGAGCCGGCCCCCTACTCCGCGAGCAATGTCCCGCTGCAACCGCGCCACTTCTTCCCCGTCTCCGCCAAGGGCGTGCAGGACGGCGACTTCGCTATGGTGATGGGATTCCCGGGGTCAACGGACCACTTCCTGACCAGCTTCGGCCTGGAGGAAACCGTGGAGGTCACCAACACCATCCGCCACGAGGCCCGCACCGAAATCCTCCGCGTGATGAAAGCAGGCATGAACGCTGACCCCAAAACGCGCATACAGTACGCCGCCAAGTACGCCCAATGCGCCAACTACTGGAAGTATTCCCGCGAACAGAACATCGCCCTGGAAAACCTGCGGACGATGGAGGCCAAGCAACAAGTGGAACAGGAGTTCACGCGATGGGTAAACGCCGACCCCGCCCGCGTCGCGCGCTACGGCAAGGCCCTGGAACTGATCCGCGACGGCTACGAGACGCGACGAGACGCGGCCGTGGCCAGGGCATACCTCGCCGAGGCCCTCTTCGCCCCGGAACTGCCCCGGCTCGCCTACGAGATCGGCGGCGCGATGGAAATGATACTCGACCCGGAAGCCAAGGAGGAAAACAAAACCAGGGTGAAAGAACAACTGAAGATCGCCGCCGGACGCTTCTTCAAGGACTTCAACGCGGAAATCGACGAGAACCTCGCCGCCGGACTCTTCGCACTGTTCCGCGACCGGGTGGACGCCGCCTACTGGCCGGACGTCTTCCAACTCGTGCAGAAGAAGTACAAGGGCAACTTCAAGAAATACGCCCGGGACATGTACGCCAAGACCATCTTCGCGAACCCCGAGAAACTCTACGCCTTTATCGACAACCCGACGCGGAAAATCCTCGACTCCGACCCCTGCCTCAAGGCCGGACGCTCCGCGCGCGCCCTCTACATGAACCTGAACGAGCAAACCGGACAGGCAAACAAGGACATCGACAAGGGCAGTCGCCTCTTCGTCGACGGCCTGATGAAGATGAACCCGGACAAGGCGTGGTCGCCGGACGCTAACTCCACCATCCGCCTCACCTACGGCAAGGTCGGCAGCTATCGCCCCAAGGACGGGGTGATCTACGACTACTACACTACCCTCGCGGGCGTCATGGAGAAAGAAGGCCCCGCCGGCGGCGAGTTCGAGGTGTCGCCCAGGCTCAAAGAACTGTACGCCGCGCGAGATTTCTCCCCCTACGGCCAGGATTACCTCGCGACCTGCTTCATCACCAATAACGACATCACCGGCGGCAACTCCGGCTCACCCGTGATCAACGCCAACGGCGAACTGATCGGCGTCGCCTTCGACGGCAATTCCGAGGCCATGTCCGGCGACATCGACTTCGAGGAGAACCTGCAACGCTGCATCAACGTGGATACCCGCTACGTGCTCTTTGTCATCGACAAGATCGCCGGCGCCAAGAACCTCCTGGAGGAAATCACCATCGTCTACTAACTGTAGGAAATCACCATCGTCTACTAATCCCCCCGAAGCAGGCAGGCCGTCCCGCGCCCTGCCTGCTTTGTTTTCCGTATCCGACAACGCCGCATCTACATCCGGCGGCGCAATAACATTGAAAAAATGGTTCCGACCATCGGCTTAATGGTTCCAACCATCGGCTTAATGGTTCTAACCATCGACTCAATGGTTCCAACCATCGGCTTAATGGTTCCAACCATCAGCTTAATGGTTCCAACCATCGGCTTAATGGTTCCAACCATCGACTTAATGGTTCTAACCATTGGCTTAATGGTTCCAACCATCGGCTAGATGGTTGGGACCATCGGCTTAATGGTCCCAACCATTTTGTCAATGATTTTGGCTATTGGGTAGATGGGTAGTACCCCGTAATTCTTGATGGCGCTATATAGAAAGGGATCCAATTACAAAAAGCCGCGTAGCAGCCTCACCTTCGTGGACAGCGCCCACAGGCTGCCGCGTAAAGAAGAATCCGCTCACCATACTCTACTCTACTCACTGCACTCTATCATTGAGATGATTTCGCGGCCCTTGGCGATGACGCGGCGGGTGGCCTCGCGGGCTACTTCAGGGGGAGTGTCGGGGCGTTCGATGCAAGTGAGGTCGGGGAGCAGGGAGGCGATGGCGAACTGCTTGAACATGGGAAGCATCTTGTGCGCCAGGCGGCGGGCGGAATCGTGATCCTCCCGTTCCAGGCACTCCTCCAGCTGCTGGAAATGAAGGCGACAGTCGCGCGCGAACGAGCGGATGATCTCCCGCACCGCCGCCTCGTCGTCGTCGGCAAAGAGGCGGATCGTCGCCAGGCTGTACTCGCCGGCAGGAAGTTCGCCGGGGGGAAGTTCGGTGGTGGCGTCTCCCGGCTTCCCGGTGACGCGCGCGATGCAATCGAGCAACTGTCGAGGAGAATAGGGTTTACTCAGGTAGGCCGAGAAGCCCGCCCGCTCGAACTCGTCGGCGGTCATTCCCCCGGTGGCCGACTGGGCGATCACGGGAAGGGCGCGGATGGCCTCGCGCGTCGACCGGCGGATCTGCCCCAGCAGCGTGAAGCCGTCGCAGCCGGGCATCTGGATGTCCGTGATCAGGAGGTCGAAGGACGACGACTCCAGCGCCTCCAGCGCCTCCCCGGCCCTGTCGAGCGTCTCGCAGGCGATCCCCTTCTGGCGCAAGAACTCGGCGATCATGTCCAGCTGGAGCGGGTCGTCGTCAATGATCAGCACCCGCGTGGGCCGGAGAGGCGCGCTCGACGAAGACGGGGACGAAGACGGGGACGGCGGCAGCGCCCCGACCGGCAGCAAGACCGCGAAGACACTCCCCTCCCCTTTCGCGCTCTCCAGGCGGATCGAGCCACCCAGCAGTTCCACCAGCTTCCGGGTGATCGTTAGCCCCAGTCCCGACCCCTCCGCGCCGTCGTTATGCAGGGCGTCGAGGCGAGTGAACTCCTCGAAGATCAGCTGTTGCTCCTCGGCGGTCATCCCCGCGCCGGTGTCCGAGATCACGATCTCCATCATCCCCGGCGACTCCCCGGCGGCCCTGGCCGTCAGGCTGACGGAACCCTCGCGGGTGTACTTGATGGCGTTCGACAGGAGGTTCGTCACCACCTGCCTCACCTTCATCGGGTCGCCCACCCGCTCCTCGTCGAGCGCCTCCTCCACGCTGCACGTCAGCCGCAATCCCTTCCGCGCGGCCTGCGGGAGGAAACTCTCGGCGGTCTCTGCCAGCAGCCTCCCGGGCGCGTAGCGGATCGCGTCCACCTCCATCTTCCCCGACTCCAGGCGCGAGAAATCCAGCAGGTTATTCACGAGCTGCAGGATGTGGCCGGCCGACCGCTTCATGTTGCCCAGGAAATACTGCTGGCGATCGCCCAGCGGCGTGTTATCGAGCAACTCCGCGTAGCCGGAGATCGAGTTCAGGGGCGACTTGATGTCGTGCGTCACCGTCAGCATCAGCCGTTCCCTCCCCTCCAGCAACTTCCTGGCGTAGCGGTTACTCTCCTCCAGCGCCTTCCTGTAGCGCTGTCCCCGCGAGATATCGTTCAACACCAGCGCCACCAGGACGATCACCAGCAGGCAGGCCACCGTCGCCACCGTCGCCACGGCCCGCGTCAGTTCCCCCGCGATCTCCTCCCGCTCGTCCACCCTTGCCAGCGCGCCCCGTATCTGCTCCTCCTCCAGCTCGTTCAGCACCCGCTTCACCTGTGCCGACAGCAGTTGCCCGTCCCTCAGCGCCGCCACCTCCCTCCGGTGCACCTCCTCCTCGTGCGCCAGCGCCGCCGCCCGGTAATCCTCCCACGCCTCCCGGATCGCCTGCAGGGCCGTGTCCGCGTTCTGCACCGCCGGCCGCCCGCCCGGTAGCGTGTCAATCACCACGCGCTCCAGCGTGTTCACCTGCAACGTCGGCGAGGCGCGCGGGCGAAGGAACGACCAGAAACCGCGCCGCGGCGCCTCGATGTACACCGAGTCCACCGACGTCTCCTTCCTCACGGCGATGTCCGGGCGCGCCGGGGTCGTGTCCCGGATCCGCTCCAGGGAGTGCAACGAGCGGTCGTAGAAATCCGCCGGCGCCGGGCCGAGACGCGTCTCCACCAGCGCCTTCATGTTCCTGATCTTCCGGTCGAGCAGCGCCTGCACCGTGTCCACCTGACGCGCCTGACGCGAGGACGCTCCCGCCCGCAAACTGTCCATGTCGCGCCGCACCTCCCGGATCACCCGCGAGTAGGTGGCAAAGACCTCCTGCCCCGACTCCCGCGAGAAGGCCACCGCGAGCGCCTCCGCCTCGTTCAAACGGGCCAACGCCCGCGACACCAGCAGTATCTTGCGACGCGCGTCCCCCTCCCCCGGCCGCTCCCCGGAAAGCCGCTGCACCTGCCGCTGCACGAACCAGATCGTCATGCCCGCCACCGCCAGCAGGATCGCGTGCCCGGCAATCAACTTGAACTTCGTGAATTGAAACCGTCCTTTCATGTCATTTGCTTACGTTACGCGACGAAGGTAAGCATATTTCCGAACTTCCACCGTCGCCCGCCGCCCGGCTTGTTTCCTTGAAATATCTGTCGTACCCTGCGCCCGGTAACCGGCGATTCATTCACCTGCGCGCTCGTTACCGTTCACTTAATTACTAAAGCAAAATGAAAAAGAAAACATTAATTATCGTCGCGGTGGCGATCCTGGCCTTGCTGGGAAGAGTCACCTGCTATTACCTGGGGATTCGCGCCATAGACGCCTTTTCGGAACAGGCAGGGCACGCGAGCCTGCTGTTTCACCCGCTCCTGGACTCCGCGCTCCGCGTTATCCCGGAAGACACGCTACGGAAGTACCTAATGTCAAGAGAAGAAAGACCGGTGGCAAGAAGCAAGGGGAACGCGCCATCCCTCACCGCAACCCCCTGTGACGAACTGCTGCGCGCCCGTACCCCGAAAGCCTTTCATATCGTGGACCCGTCCACGGGCGTCGGTCTGGGGCCGGATGGAATCGCGTACGTCGCGCATCCCCGGTGCTCGAACTACTACTTCTCGATAACCAAGACGACGATGCTACTCATGAGATGTCCCCCGAACGGGCTGTTTGACGCGGAGACGAACTCCTGCGCGCGCCTTTCCACGCGTCAACGCTTGGCCCTTATCAAGGCCAGGGCCAAGGAATTTCTCGCGTCCACCCGCGCTGACAAGAACGTCTATCACCACATCTTTTAAGGAAGACAACATGAAAAAGCAAAAGTTATCTGCTCTTGAGCGGAAGAAGTCGCTCTTTTTGATGCTTTGCATCTTCATCCCGATAGGTAGCGTAGGGAAAGCCATCGAAGCTGCGTTCCCTGAACTCTTCTGGTTGCATCAATGGATTCTAACCGCGTTCGTGATGGTGATCGCAACCGTGAATATTGGATATATCATGAACAAGACATTCGATCGGTTAGAAGAAAGAAAAGCCAAAGAGCAAGCGCTCGACGAGGCAAGGAAGAAAGAGGAAGAAGGCTGACGCGGGCCTGGAAAGCGCGTGGCGAGGGTGTATCAAGGGATACACCCTCGCGTTTTTTAGCCGCGTTCGATTCGAGTAGGCATCGGGGCATCTCCTTGTGCGCGATCGCGTACCCGGGAGGCGCTGTTTACAAAGGTGAGGCTGCCACGCAGCCTATCCTAACGTGGGCACTACGCTGTACAGTAGCCTTAGGCTACTGCCTACAAAGATGAGGCTGCCACGCAGCCTTGCACGACGCAGGGACATGAACGATTTCGAGGGTCGCCGGGAGACTTGCGGGAACTCCCGAAACCGTCACCGAGGCCTCGGGGAGACTTGCGGGAACTCCCGAAAG
>JAIROI010000013.1 GCA_031257615.1 Odoribacteraceae bacterium | reverse complement strand
ATAGGCGCCGGGAGTATTGGCATAAAAATTCTCACCGACGCGCTGGACGTATGCATCGACAAGGCTAACGAGAGCCTCGACCAGGCCGACAAGAGCGGCCTCACCGCGGAGATCAGGGGAAAGGATCGCGCCCGCGGCGACAACTTACGCGGCCTCGTCCTGGCGACGAAGGCCTTCACTCACCATCCCGACCCGGCCAAGCGCACCGCCGCCAACCGGCTGGTGATCGTCATCGAGAAGTACGGCGACTTCTCGAAAAAGACCTACGACGACGAGAGCGCCGCGATCGAGGACCTCGTGAAGGAGGTCTCGAACGCGACCTACGCGCCGATGGTCATCCTGCTGGGCATCGGCGAGTGGGTAACGTCGCTCAAGAGCGCCAACGACGCGTTCGGCGCGCTGATGCTCCAGCGATACGCCGAGCGGACGCAACGCGCCGTCCCGATGAAGGTGGCCCGCGTGGCCGTGGAGGAGAAGATCGAGGAGATCGTCGCCCGCGTGGAGTCGATCATCAACCTCAACGGTCTCGACTCCTCCCCGGAACTCGCCCTTTTCGTGAAGGAGTACAACGAGATCGTCAAGCGATACAAGAACATCCTCAAGCAGGAGCAGGGCCGCCGCAAGGCCCATCACGCCGACTCCGGAGATGAGGTCGACGAAGACAACGAGGACGAGAACGAAGAAAACGAGGATACCCCCGTCGAGTACCAGTAACAGTAGATAGTAGTGGGTCGAGTGTAGAGTTTAGATAGAAAAACGGCCCGGCTCCTGCCGTCCTACCCGAAAGGAGCATTTCGTGTTGCGCGCATCAATTGCGCAAGTGTTTTCTGTCGGGGGGCTGCCGCGAGGTGGCCCCCCGTTTTTTATGCCCCCATTTTTTTAATCGGATTCTTTTCTACGCGGCAGCCTGAGACAGCCGCAGGAAAAGGTGAGGCAGCTACGCAGCCGAGAATATATGGACATCGTTTTATACAGTAGCCTTAGGCTACTGCCTACAAAGATTGGGCTGCTACGCAGCCCTTCAAAGGAATCTTTTCTACGCGGCAGCCTTAGGTGGCCGCAGGGAAAGGTTAGGCCGCTTCGCGGCCTTTTTATTATTGTACCTCCTAACCGGCACCCGGTGGGTGCCGGCTATGAAGATTAGGCTGCTACGCAGCCGATCCTAACGCAAGGTCACGTGAATACAGTAGCCTTAGGCTACTGCCTACAAAGATTGGGCTGCTACGCAGCCCCGTCTTGGCAAGGAGAAGTCCGGGACAGAAGCTATGCGGCCCTTCAATGGACTTTGTTTTATACGGCAGCCTGAGGCAGCTGCGAATAAAGGTTAGGCCGCTCTGCGGCCTTTTTATTATTGTACCTCCTGACCCGGCACCCGGTGGGTGCCGGCTATGAAGATTAGGCTGCTACGCAGCCCTTCAATGGATTCTTTTTTGTACAGCACCCACTGGGTGCTGCCTACTACATACTACTGACTACACATGATCAATTACTCGCTACACACTATACTACACACTACACACTACACGCTACACACTACACGCTACACGCTACACACTACACACTACACGCTACACTACTCGCTACACTCTACTAACTGCTTACGGGATGATGGCGTAGGCGATGGCGCTCCAGGGGCCTTTCTCGGCGCGGGTATTCAGCCAGCGCATAGAGAAATAGAAGCATTTCCCGCGGTCGGCGTCCTCGAAGTCGATGTGGAACGGTGATTTCGTGTGGATCAATGTCATCGTCAAATCCTTGTGTTCTACCCTGCCCGGGGCGGCGAATACCCCGCCGACCACCTCCACGCTATGTTGGCCGTCGGGTTTTCCCCGCCGGTGTTCCCCCGATTCGTCGTAAAAATGGAACTCCAGGCGGCCCGGGGCGGGGCATTCGACGCGGTAGGCGACCACCCGCTCGGCCTTCTGGGACGGACGCCGTTCCCCGGTGGAGCGGGGCTTGAGGTCGAGGAGGATCAGGTCGGCGTCGGTGACCAGCGGGTTGTTCCTGAGCAACTTCGTGACCTCGTGATAGACGTTCAGGAGTTCCTCCTTCGCGTTTCGCAGGTTAGCGAGGTCTTCCAGCGTTCGCTTCGCGGGGTTGCTCCATATCCCGTAATAGCCGTTGAAGACGTCGATCTTCGGGAACAGGTTGTCGTCGACGAACTTCCCCAGGGGGGTGTTCGACGCGAGGCCGACGCGCGTGCGCAGGTCGACGGTGAAACTCTCGCGGAAGATGATGACCTTGTTGTTGAGGGCCTCGAAACTCGTCGGCTCCCAGTGATGCGTTCTTGCCATGTTAATTAGTTTTGACGTTGCGATATTGGTTCTTGTTATCTACGCGGGGACATGTCCCGGAGCGCTCAGGGACATGTCCCGGAGTGGTCGGGGACATGTCCCGGAGTGATCGGGGACATGTCCCGGAGTGATCGGGGACATGTCCCGGAGTGATCGGGGACATGTCCCGGAGTGGTCGGGGACATGTCCCGGAGTGGTCGGGGACATGTCCCGGAATGATCGGGGACATGTCCCGGAGTGGTCGGGGACATGTCCCGGAGTAGTCGGGGACATGTCCCGGAATGGTCGGGGACATGTCCCGATGTGGTCGGGGACATGTCCCGATGCGGTCGGGGCGATGTAATGATAGCTTGGGGCGTTCCATACAGCAGATATTATTCGCCGGCGAATGTAGGATGAAAAACGACAAGATGCAAGTGAACCTCCTCCCTTTCTACTTGTTTTTTTCTCCACCTCTTTTTGTCCTTTATCCGGCGCCTCTCCTTGCTAATCCTCTCCAATTCACGGCGCGTCGGCGGCTTGTTTATTTCTCCGGGGGGATGCCGGGAGTCGGGCCTCGCTATTTTTTTTTCGCCGGGGTATTGGATGAAAGAAAAAAACCTATATTCGCGGCGTGAAAACAATGCCCAAGTGGTGAAATTGGTATACACGCTACTTTGAGGGGGTAGTAGCCGTTAGGCTGTGCAAGTTCGAGTCTTGTCTTGGGCACATACCGTTTTACATGAGTAAGAAAAAATTTATTCGCGCGACCCGTTCGCGTCCGGGTGCATCCCGCGTGCAAGACGCCTCCCCTCGCGATAAAATCCTTCTCCGGGCCTCGTGGGTCAGCACGATCGGTAACTCCCTCCTCTCCATCACTAAAATCGTAGCCGGATACATGGCCGGCAGCATCGCGGTCGTCGGCGACGGCGTCGACTCGGCCACGGACATCGCCATCTCGCTCGTGATGGTCTTCACGGCCTCCCTCATCCGCCGCCCCCCCGACAAGACGCACGTCTACGGGTACGGGAAAGCCGAGAGCATCGCCGCGAAAGTGCTCTCCCTCTTAATCTTCTATGCTGGCGCCCAGGTGCTGCTGGCCTCCGGTGGCGAAATCCTCGACGCGCTCCGGGGTCGAGACATCGCGCGGGAAGTGCCACTGCCGCTGGCCCTCCACGTCACCTTCCTCTCCATCCTTGCCAAGCTCGGCCTCTCCGCTTACCAGGCGCGGCAGGCGCGGCGCGCCAACAGCATCCTGCTGCGCGCCAACGCGAGAAACATGCTGAACGACGTCTACCTCTCGTCGTGCGTGCTCGCGGGCCTCGTCTGCACGCTCGCCTTCGACATGCCGCTGCTCGACTCGATCACCGGGCTGCTCGTGAGCCTGTTCATCATCCGCGGATCGTGGCGCATCTTCAAGGAATCCAGCGTGGAACTGATGGACGGGGTCAACGACGAGTCGGTCTACGCGAAAATCTTCGAGGCCGTCGAACGGGTGCCGGGCGCGCGTAACCCCCACCGGGCGCGCTCGCGACAAATCGGCGGCATGTACATGATCGCCCTCGACATCGAGGTCGACGGCAACATCACCCTTCGCGAGGCGCACGCCATCACCGAGGCCGTGGAAACGAGCATCAAGGCGGCCGTGGAGAACGTCTACGACATCGTGGTGCACGTGGAACCCAGCGGCCACTGCAGCCGGGACGAGAAATACGGCGTCGATCGCTTCTCGACATGAACAATTCCGCTTTCGACATGGGCAGCCAGGTGATCCACAGGGAAGAACGAGTACTGGAAGAGTTCCGGGAAGGACGACTCGAGTCGTTCTACGAGACCGTCTACCCCTCCATGCTGCTGTTCACGACGCGCTTCCTGGGCGAACAGGCGGACTTCCTCGCGGAAGACTGCGTGCAAGACGCCATCTTCGACGCCTGGAAAAGACGGGACAGCTTCCACTCCCTCCAAGCCCTCAAGGGCTTCCTCTACACTTCGATACGCAACGACGCCATCAGCATCTCCCGCAAGGAACAAGCCCGGCGGCGATACCTCTCGTCGCGCGAGGAGGAGGTCTTCTTCAACACCTCCGTCATCGACCAGGAGACGCGGGCGCTCCTCTACCGCGCCCTCGGCGAGCTGCCGGGGATGGAAAGGAAAGTGCTCGAGATGAGCTTCGTCGAAGGCCTCAAGAACGTCGAGATCGCCGGGAAACTCGCCCTCTCCGACAGCTCCATCAAGAAGTACAAGGCAAACGCGATCAAAATACTCCGGCAAAAACTCTCCCGCGCGCTACTTCTTCTCCTCCTCGCGGGAATTTCGTAAAAAAACATTACCCCATTCTCGCGTCATTGCGCTTTATAGAAAAATCAAGACATGGATCGCGAAGAATTGTTTACCGTCTCCCGGCTGATCCTCGCGGAAATCGCGGGCATCATCACCGAACAACAGGCCGATCGCCTGCTGTCATGGAGAAAAGAACACCCTGAACACGAGGCCCTCTACCAGCGACTGAAGGATAAACGGTACCTGAAAGAGGGGCTGCGGGCGCTGGAACGGGTGGACGGGCGCCGCGCGCGCGAGGAGATGTACCTCCGCGTGAGGCGCGAGAAACGACGGCGACTGGTCGGGTGGATTGCCGCGGCAGCCGTCATCGCCTGCGCCGCCGGGATGTTTTATTTCCACCTCTACCGCCCGCCGGTGGAGGAGACGCGCCTCGCCTCGGGCATCGCCCCCGGCTCCCCGCGCGCCACGCTGCAACTGGCCGACGGGAGCATCGTGCTCCTCGACACCCTCGACCGCTGCATCGAACAGGGAGGCGTGGAGGTCGCCAAGAGCAACCACCGGCAACTCTCCTACCTCTCGCGAGCGACGAGCGACGAGTCCCCCCTCTTTAATGAAGTGCGCGTGCCCCGCGGGGGAGAGTTCGACCTGGTGCTGGCCGACGGCACGCGGGTGTGGCTGAACGCGGGCAGCAGCCTGCGCTTCCCGGTGAACTTCAGCGGCGAGGAACGGCGCGTCTTCCTGTCGGGGGAGGCCTACTTCGAGGTGACGCGCGACGCCGCGCGCCCCTTCCGCGTGGAGATCGCCGAGTGCCTCGCGGAAGTCCTGGGGACGGAGTTCAACCTCTCCGGGTATGACGACGACCCCGTCGTCTATGCCACCCTCGCGAGCGGCAGCGTCTCCTTCTCCAACGGCCCCTCCTCCGTGCTGCTCTCGCCTGGAGAACAGGGCGTCGCGCGCCACTCCTCCGATCGCGTGGAGAAACGCCGCGCGAACGTCGAGGAGATCGTCGCCTGGAAAAACGGCATGTTTATCCTCGAGGAACAGACCCTCGGCGAGATCATGCAAAAGATCGCCCGCTGGTATGACGTGGAGATCGCCTTCCTCGACCCCCTCCTGAAAGAGATCACCTTCAAGGGCCGCGTCCCGCGACACGCCAACCTCGACAAGGTGCTCCTCACGCTGGAGAAGACCGGCGAGGCCAGGTTCTCGACAGAAAACCGAACAGTTGTCGTTTATAGATAAAGAAGGGGAAACGCCGGCAAGCGCTCCCCCGTTGATCAAAGAAGACCTCGCGACGCGAGGTAAGTGTAATCATTAATCCCCACAAAGCTATGAAGAAAATCCGAGAACAGGACGATACCGCTTGCCGCGGATCGCGAAAGTTATCAAGCATGAAAGTCCTCCTGGTGACCGCCCTGCTGGTCGTCGCCGGGGGAACGGCAGAGGCGCAGTCCCGCGCCATCGCCGCGCAGTCGCCCGGCCACTCGCTGGGCGACGTGATCGAGCACCTGAAAAAGAAAACGGGACACGAGTTCATCTACCGGAAAGACATCCTGGATGAGAAGGAGATCGCGAACGTCTCCCTCGACGACGCCTCGCTGGAAGAGACCCTGGAGAAAGTGTTCCGCGCGAGGGGCTACGACTACGAGATCGTCGATAACGTGGTCGTGCTGAAGAAGAGCGCCCCCCGCGCCGTCGCGTCCGCCCCGCAAGGCCGCGTCCGCGTGCAGGGAGTCGTCAAACACGCCGACGGGACGTCGCTCCCCGGGGCCACGGTCAGGATCAAGGGAGGACGCGCCGGCGCGGCCGCCGACGAGAACGGGAAGTTCGAGATATCCTTCGCGAACGACAAGAACGTCGTCCTCGTCTTCTCGTTCGTCGGGATGGAGGAACGGGAGATCCGCTACACCGGCCAGAAGGAGATGATCGTCGTCCTGAAGGAGAAACCGGAACTGGTGGACGACGTGATCGTCATCGGCTACTCCGCGCGCAAGACGAGCGAGTTGACCGGCTCCGTGCAACACTTCCGCGGGGACGAGGTCGCCGGGAACACCGTCGGGGGTAACCTGATGAACGCCCTGCGCGGACATACCACCGGCCTGCAAATCACCGGCAACGAAGGCCGTCCCGGCTCCGACGGCGACCTGCTCCTGCGCGGCCTGGGCACGCTCTACGGCGTGGTCGACGGCGAGTCGCAGAAGAACGTCTTCCCCCTGATCGTGATCGACGGCGTCATCACGGATTATACCAGCCTGAGCGGGGTGATCGCCCCCTCGGACGTCGCCGACATCACGGTGCTGAAGGACGCCGCGTCCACGGCCATCTACGGGTCAAGAGCCGCTACCGGCGTGATCGTCATCACCACGAAGAAAGGACGACCGGAGGAGATGACCCTCTCGGTTAACCTGAACGTCGGGGCAAGCGTCCCCCACTTCGGCGGCCTGAAGACCATGACCTCCCCCGAATTGCTGGAGTTCGGGAAGACCACGCTGCGCAACTGGTGGAAGAATAACCAACAGGCGCAAGATGCTTACCCCAACGAGATGGAGAAGTTCGTGGATAGCTACGTGCAATATATCCAGGATCATTACGACCTGACCAAGACGACGAACTGGCGCGATCTGCTGTACCGCACGGGACGTAGCCTGGAGGCCTCCCTGAGCCTGCAAGGAGGGGGCGACAAGACGCGCTACTACTTCTCGTACAATTACCTCAGCGAGCAAGGCACGCGGATCGGCTATGAACTCAAGCGCCACATGCTGCGCATCCGCCTGGATCACGACATCAATCGCTACCTGTGCCTCGGGACAAACATCAGCGGCGCTTTCAGTAACCCCGTCAGCCCGACCGTGAGCGGGTCGGAGACGTCGTACCACCCGTGGGCGTCGCCGTTTAACGCCGACGGGAGCCTGGCGTATAGCATTCCCAACAAGACGGACTTCGACCTGGACGCGCAGGATAACGCGAACCCCCTGCTGGACGGGAAGTACAACAATGCCGAGCAGTTCTCGCACCACCTCTCCGGGTCGTTCTATGGCACGCTGAAGCCGCTGCCGTGGCTCTCGTTTACCTCGACAAATACCGTGACGCTCTCGAATAGCGGCGCTAACGTCTATAACGATAGCCGTACCTACTCGGGAAATAACTCGTGGAACCAGTACAGCAACGGGACGCTCTCCATCAGCGAATCCAGCGGGAGGAGTTTCCTGACCTCGAACATCCTGCGCCTGCAGTTCTCCCTCGGCGACGACCACCTCAGCGGGCTGATCGGCCAAGAGTGGTACGAGCGCTGGGGACGCAGCTGGGGACTCTCCATGTACGACCAACGCGTGCCCGGGGAACGTAACCTCGGCGGCTTCTCGAAGGCAGGAGATAAACTGCTGGGGAATAGCCTCCCGTCGGGGTCGGAGGTCGAGGCCGGCAGCTTCTCCATCTTCTCCGAGGTGCATTACACCCGCGCCCGGCGCTACATCGCCTCCCTCTCCTTCCGTAACGACGCCTCCACCAACTTCGGCAAGAAAAAACGCAACGGCAACTTCTACTCCGCGAGCGCCTCGTGGGTGGCCAGCGAGGAGGAGTTCATGCGCGACCAGGAGTGGATCTCCCACCTGAAGTTCCGCGCGAGCTACGGCACGTCGGGCAAAGAGGCAGGCAGGGATCACCTCAATTACACGCTCTACTCCACGGGCGACGGGGACATGGATAACATGTATAACTATTACTCCCTGCACCCCGTCTACCAGGCCTCCTACATCGCCGCCATCGAGCAGCTGGGCAACGAGCGGCTCTCCTGGGAGACGGCTCACAACCTGAATGTCGGCGTCGACGTCGCGCTCTTCGACGAGCGAGTGCAACTCTCCGTGGACAAGTACCGCCGCGTGAATAGCGACCTGATCATGGAGGTGACCCTCTCGGCCGCTAACGGCGTGGGAAGACAGTACAGGAACGTCGGGGAGATGATTAATAGCGGCGTCGAGGTAGTCTTGAACACGCACAATATCAAGGGCGACTTCAACTGGTCTTCCAACTTCACCTTTAGTTATAACAAGAATAAGCTCTCGAAGCTCGACAACGGGCAGCTGGTGCGCTCCGGCAATCCCACCCTGCGCGTCGGGGAGAACATCAGCTCCCTGAAGAAAATCAAGGTGAACGGCATCGATCCCGAGACAGGAAAGATACGCTACGAGCGCGTCGACCCGGACAAGGTCACCCTCGTGAACACCATCCAGGAGGTCATCACCGGCAACGACGACCGCAGCTACGTGAACGTCGGCCTGAGCAGGGCGCCTTACTGGGGCGGATTCACCAACACGTTCTCCTGGAAAAACTGGCAGCTGGAGGTGAATACTTCCTATAGCTTCGGCTACAAGGTGCTGAATAACCTGAAGAAGAGCGTCGCCTACGACGGCGGCTGGAGAAACAGGAACGTCTACCGCCTCCCGTCAGCCTGGAAGGTCTGGGGGCAGCCCGGCGACAAGGCCGACCTCCCGGCGCCGAACACCGACCCCTCCCTCTCCCTGACCGAGCACGACCTCTACGGGGAGTCCTCCCTGCTCTACACCAGGGCCGACCACTGGCGCGTCTCCTCGATCCGCCTGGAGTACGCCCTGCCGGGGCGCTGCAAGACATGGGGCTTCCGCGACGCTACCGTCCACTTCCTGATGGATAACGTCTATACCTTTACCTCTAAGGAATTCGCGGGATACGACCCGGAGAATACCATGAACTGGGCCGCGCCCCGAAGATTTATCCTGGGCTTCAACTTTACATTCTAATACATCGCGATCATGAAACACATACTCATTATCACAGCTATCATTCTCTCGTTTGCCGCTTGCGAGAGCCGCCTCGACGAGATGCGACCACACAACAAGGCCGAGGAGGCCTCCTACCTCAGCTCCTTTAGCAACATCCTTAGCTCTACCTCCGGCCTCTACGCGCAGTTCCTCTGGTCCGCGGGCGGCTTCTCCGACACCTACTTCTACACCGTCGCCTTCCACGCCGCCGGTGAACTGCGAGGCAACAACGTCGTCTTCAACTCGCCCTTCGTCGAACCGGCGGAGCTGAACATCTGGTTCCCCGACTCCCACTTCTTCCTCCATAGCGACCAGAAGAAGCAGTCCTTCGCCTGGACATTCTGGTCGAAGACCCACCAGATCGCCCTGGGAGCCTCCAAGAACATCATCGCCATCGACAAGATGCTCGCCTCGGATGTCGTCGAACCGGGCGTACGCGCCAACCTCACGCGCCTCAAGGGAGAGAACCTCTTCCTGCGCGGACTCATCTACTTTAACGCCCTTAACGCCTTCGGGAAACCCTACTGGGACGAGCCTGATAACAATCCCGGACTCGCACTCGATACCCTCGGCTCCGGCGAGAACCTCCGGCAAGCCTCCGTCCACAAGACCTTCGAGCAGATCATCACCGACTTCCGACGCGCCGCCGACCTCCTGCCCGACGAACGCGCCGATCGCACCTACGCCAATAAAACCGCCTCCTTCGGGATGCTCTCCCGCGCGTACCTCTACATGGGTGGAACGCCGGACGCGCCGAATGATCAATACAACAGGCTCGCCGCCCAGTACGCCGACTCCACCTTCAGCCTGAAAAACGACGTCGTCTCCCTCGCGCAAGGGGACGACATGAAGGGCGTCTTCGACAACCCGAAGGATAACGCCGAACTGCTCTTCTCCTTCTACCCGGGCAACTGCAACGAACCCATGATCGCCAACCTCATCCACTCCTTCTACTCCTGGTGGGGACCGATGGCCGAGGGAGCCGAGGGCGAGTTCGAACACTCCTGCGTGATCTCGAAGGACTACGAGGCCATCATGGACGTCGCGAAAGACCTGCGCTGGACACACTGGACCGATACCTCCGCCTACCACCTCGGACGACGCGTGCCCACGAAATACGACGGGGGCAAAGTCGACCTGCTCGGGGGCATGATTCCCGGCTACGGCTTCTATTTCTTCCAGGCGCCCATCGTCTTCCTGCGCGCCGCCGAGATCTACCTGAACCGCGCCGAGGCGCTCGTCAAGCTGGGCGAGGACGCCAAGGCGCTCGACAACCTGAATGTCATCCGCGAACGCGCCGGCCTCTCTCCCTTGTCCGGACTCTCCGGGCGGGCGCTCTTCGACGAGATATTCCTCGAGAGACGCCGCGAGTTGGCCTTTGAGTCGCAGGTCTACTACGACTACACCCGCAACGGCCTCACCATGAAACGCACCGAGGTCTCCGCCGGCTACCCGGCCTTCTCCGCCGCCGCCTACAACGAGATGAACCCGCGCTCCCCCGCCCGCCGCCTCACCTACGCGATCCCCGCCGAGGAACTGCTCCTCAACAAGGAGTTACTCCCGAACTGACGGCCCCGCGTGCGACATAAAGGAATTGCTCCCGAACTGACGCCCTTGTGCGCAACACAATAGAAACCTCTACCAAGAAGGGGGCACGATACGTGCCCCCTTCTCTTTTGCTTCCATTCAAGCCATCATCGCAGATGCTTCTCAGCCCATCTCAAGTCGATGATCCATCCCCTGCTTCGAAAGACCACCCCGCAGCCTCTCTTTTGTAGACACACCCCCAAGAACCACGGCATACCGTTAACCACTATGCTCTACATTCTACTCGCCTTAGACTGCCGCACAAAAAACAGATTCCTATGAAGGGCTGCGTAGCAGCCCAATCTTTGTAGGCAGTAGCCTAAGGCTACTGTATAACGTAGCGTCCACGTCAGGATTGGCTGCGTAACAGCCTTACCTTTCGCGGCCACCTAAGGCTACCGCATAAAAAAGAAATTCCTTTGAAGGGCTGCGTAGCAGCCCAACCTTTGTAGGCAGTAGCCTAAGGCTACTGTATAAAACGAAGGCCATGTATTCTTGGCTGCGTAGCTGCCTACCCTTTGGGTGCGGCTGCCTAAGGCTGACGCGTAAAAAAAGATTCCATTGAAGGGCTGCGTAGCAGCCCAATCTTTGTAGGCAGTAGCCTAAGGCTACTGTATAACGGGACACCCACGTTAGGATCGGCTGCGTAGCTGCCTTACCTTTTCCTGCGGCCGCCTAAGGCTGCCGCATAAAAAAAGATTCCTTTGAAGGGCTGCGTAGCTGCCTACCCTTTGGGCGCGGCAGCCTAAGGCTACTGCGTGGAAAAGAATCCGATTACTCCTTATTATATATAGGTGCGTTTTGGGGGGAGATGTTGGTCGGATGACTTGTTTGGAAGGTGGCAGACGTGGGGGAGATATGTTAAAAAAGTGGGGCGCAGAAAAAAGTTTGGCAGAAAATGTGGAGGAATGCTTGTGTAATTGGAACTTTCTGAATAGCTTTGCCGGCGATAAACAGAATCCATTTGTCACGCGAAATCAAATGATGGAAAACGCATTCAACGCATATTACGCAGACTGTTCGCAAGAACGATCGGAAAGTCGCTCTGCCGCAAGGCAGGGATACAACACACGCCGGAATCTTTCGAAAGAAGGATCCCGGTTATTTTTTGCTCTTGCCGTAGCAACGACGCTCTTGTTTGGCGCTTGCGTGCAAGACCTCAACGAGGGGGAAAAACAGGAGACGAGCATTGACGGGGACGACTCCGCTCTTGTCACGCTCTCCCTGTCCATGCCGCCGGTTACCCGCGCGATGACCGACGCGCAGGAAAATCATGTCGACAACGTCGACGTGTTGCTGTTCTCGACAACCGACGACAAGCTCTACTACCGGGCGATCGGCGCGAGCATCACCAACCCAGCCGGAAACTCCAGGGAGTTTAACGCGAGGTTGCCGCTCGGCACCTATAACGTCGTCGTGCTGGCCAACGCGAGGGACTTGTTTACGGGTGCTATCGCTCCCTCCTCCCTGTTCGGGGGGCCGCCTCCGGCTGCTGCCACCGGGGATACCCGCGCCAACGTGTTGGGAGGTCTTACCTTTTCTTCCATTACCAGCGGGAAGATTCCCATGTGGGGGTATTACAACGGGCTGACGATCGACGACCTGACGCCCTCTCCCGCCGCGACCGTAGACCTTACTCGCGCTATCGCCCGCGTCGACGTGTCGCTGGACGCCGCCGTCAATAATTTTGAGTTGACCAGCGTGCACCTTTATCATTACAGCGACAAGGGAAACATCGCCCCGGTCGCCAGCGGGATAGGAACCTACCTCTCCTCGCAATGGGATGCTACCAACAAAAAAGCTACGGGGCCGAACCTTGCCGCCTCCGCCAAGGTGAACAACTTCGTCTCCTATACCGTCCCCGCGTCGCAATCCAG
>JAIROI010000140.1 GCA_031257615.1 Odoribacteraceae bacterium | reverse complement strand
GCCTTTTACTTTAAGGTCGTTGAGCGAGGGTCGATGTGGCGCGAAGGCCTTCGTCTCGGTGGGAGGATTCGGGTCAGCGTGCCCCTGGGTAGCCTCGTACCCGTCGACGTTACCGCCGGTGGCGCTGGTGGCAGGCGCGAGGCTCCCGGCGCGACTATAATTATAAAGGTACACGCGATTTAGCTCGAACTTGCTCCGGACAGCGTCGCCGCCGTTCCCGGCCTCACCCACGGAGACATCGATACGGGCGATGGCCCGCGTCAGTGATATATCCGGGTTTTGAGTAGGGGCAGTCCCGCCGATGTTAAGGCCGGTCAGGTATCCCCACATGGGAATGTAGGTAAAGTCTTCCGTCCACTTCTTCGTTGTCGCGGACAGCGCCACCGCGAGATTGTCGATCACCTGCGCGCGGGAAGGCCCGGACGCGATAATTGTATTGACCTGGTAGCTGCTTACCGCGCTCGCGGCTTGGCGAGAACGACGGCCTCGTAACCGTCGCCGATGGGCAGCCTGACGGTAAAGCTTTTCTTCGTGTTAGGATTGCTCCCGTCGGGGGTGATGCTCGCGCTGGAAACTCCAGTCCGGTAGTAGAGGTTGCCGCCCTTGAAAAGCAACACGTCGATGCGGTCGATCGCACCCTCGGCCGCGTCATCGAACGCGCGAGTTGGCGGCGCGGGCACGTTGAGCGACAACGTCACGAGAGCCGTCCCGTCCTTGTCGGCCCCCATCCCCTCGAGGTCGCGCGCGCAGGAGGCAAACGCGAGCGCCGCCGCCAGGAATGCAACTACCCTAAAGGCAAAAAATAACCGGGATCCTTCTTTCGAAAGATTCCGGCGCGCTTGGTATCCCTGCCTTGCGGCAGAGGAGATTTCCGATCGTTCCTGAGAACAGTCTGCGTAATATGCGTTGTATGCGTTTTCCATCATTTGATTTCGCGTGACAAATGGATTCAGTTTGTTGCCGGCAAATCTGCAAAGAAAATCTTAATTCCACAAGTACCCTCCAACACTTTCTGTCAAACTTTTTTCTGCACCCCACTTTTTCAACAAATCTCCACCGCGCGTCGTGCTCTTGTGGCCTCTTCCAGGGCTTGCGGCAACAAAAAAACGAGGGTGTATCCAACGATACACCCTCGCGTTTGCTTTATACAATGGAAGTGGGGAGTGTTAGCTTTCTCCTTTGGTGGTATTCATCATGGCGGCGCTACTGCCGGTGGTCTTGGCCAATTCGTCAACTTGGGTCGGACGCGGGCCGGGAGTGCTCGGTGATGATCTTTTCGACGTCGGGCAGGGTGACGCGTCCGTAGACCTTCTCGCCGACGAGGACGACAGGCGCGAGGCCACAGGCGCCGACACAACGGAGGCTGTCCAGGGAGAACTGCCCGTCGGGGGTGACGCCGCCCACTCCGATCGACAGGCGGCGCTTGAACTCGTCAAGCACCGTCTCGGCGCCGCGGACGTAGCACGCCGTGCCCATGCAGACGGAGATGGGGTGGCGGCCCTTCGGCGTCATGGTGAAAAAGGAGTAAAAGGTGACGACGCCGTAGACGCGGGAGACAGGAATCCTCAGTTGGCGGGCGATGACCTCCTGCACTTCCCTCGGCAGGTAGCCGAGCGTCCCCTGGGCCTCGTGGAGGATATTGATCAACTCGCCGGGTTGGTTGTGGTGTTTGGCGCATATCTGCACCAGCGCGTCGATGGTGCACTTGGGTAATGTGATTGTTGTCATGATTTCTTCGTTTTTATTGTTCCCGGATGTCCTTCCCTTTGTCGAAATAAGAGGTATGGAGGAGGTGATGCGCCTTTTCCCCGAGGGGTTTTCCGAGGAACTCCTCGTAGAGTTGGGCGATGTAGGGATTATCGTGGGACTTGCGTCGGGTTTTCCCCTGATCCTCGGAATAGAGCGCCTTGGCGCGGGCCTTCAGTCGTTCCGAGTTGCCGTGGTGCAGGGGTTGTCCGCCTCCGCCGATGCACCCTCCCGGGCACGCCATGATCTCGATGGCGTGGTACTCCGATTTTCCCTCCCGGATTTCCTCGAGGAGCGCGCGGGCGTTGCCGAGGCCGTGGGCGATGCCTATCTTCAGTTGGAAGTCGTTCAACGCGACGGTGGCCTTCTTGATGCCTTGCAGTCCCCGGACGCTTTCGAAGTTCACGTCCTCGAGTTTCTTGCCCGTGTACAGTTCATAGGCGGTGCGCAGGGCCGCTTCCATGACGCCTCCCGACGCGCCGAAGATGACGCCGGCGCCGGTGGATTCGCCCATCGGGTGGTCGAAATCCTCGTCGGGGAGGGTATTGAAATCGATGTTGGCGCGTTTAATCAGTCCGGCAAGCTCGCGGGTGGAGAGGGAGTAATTGACGTCGGGGTCGCCGTCGACGGCAAACTCGTCGCGGGCGCACTCGTATTTCTTGGCCAGGCATGGCATGATCGAGACCACGACGAGATCTTTCCGCTCGACGCCGATCTGTCGCGCCCACCATGTTTTGGCGATGGCCCCGAACATCTGCTGTGGGGAGCGGGCGGAGGAGGGGATGTCGAGCATATCGGGGAAGTAGTGCTCGAAGAAGTTCACCCAGGCCGGGCAGCAAGAGGTGAGGATCGGCAGGGCGACGGTCTTGTCGCCGGCGAGGAAGCGGGAGAGGCGGTCGAGCAGCTCCGAGCCTTCCTCCATGATGGTGAGGTCCGCGGCGAAATCGGTATCGAAGACCTTGTTGAAGCCGAGGGCGCGCAGCGCGGCGACCATCTTCCCGGTGACGGACGCGCCGGGGGGCAGCGCGAACTCCTCGCCGAGGGCCGCGCGGACGGCGGGCGCGGTTTGCACGATGACTGTCTTGTTGGGGTTAGCGAGATCCTCGAGCAGGCGGTTAGTGTGGTCGTTCTCGGTGAGCGCCCCGACGGGACAGACGGCGACGCACTGCCCGCAATAGGTGCACTCGGAGTCGGCGAGCGGTCGTTCGAAGGCGGGGGCGATGGTGGCGCTGAATCCCCGGTTGACGGCGGCGAGCGCCCCGACGGTCTGCACCTTGTTGCACATGGTCTCGCAGCGCCTGCAATAGATGCACTTGTTCATGTCGCGGAGGATCGACGGGGTAGTTTCCCGGACGTGGCTCGACTGCTCGCCCCTGAAGGGGATCTCCCTTATCTTCAATCGCGCGGCCATCTCCTGCAGGTCGCAGTTGCCCGACTTGGGGCAGACGAGGCAGTCGGTGGGGTGGTCCGAGAGGATCAGCTCGAGGACGGTTTTCTGGGCGTTCATGACGCGGGCGCTGGTGGTGGTGACTTTCATGCCCTGCTCGCATCGCGTGGAGCATGCCGGGGCGAGGTTTCTTCTTCCTTCGATCTCCACGACGCATATCCGGCAGGAAGCCGGCAGGTTGGAGATGCACATGTCGCGGAGGTTCATGTAGCAGAGGGAGGGGATATGTATGCCTGCTCCCCGCGCGGCGTCGAGCAGGGAGGTGCCTCGCGGTACTTCCACTTGTCGCCGGTCTATCTGTAACGAAATGGTTTGTTCCATGGTCTTTCTGTGATGAACCCGTCAATGGACGGAGATGGCTTTAAACTTACATTTATCTATACACGTGCCGCACTTGATGCACTTCGCGGCGTCCACGCGGTGCGGTTCTTTCCTGTTGCCGGTGATAGCGCCGGTGGGGCAGGTGCGGGTGCAGAGGGTACACCCGATACACAGGAGCGGGTCGATGACATAGGCGAGCAGCTCCTTGCATCTCCCGGCGGGGCACTCGCGCTTGTTGACGTGCGCGAGGTACTCGTCGAGGAAGTTATCGAGGGTCGAGAGCACCGGGTTCGGCGACGTTTGTCCGAGGCCGCAGAGGGCGGTATCCTTGATCACCTTGCCGAGATTCCGGAGGCGGTCGATATCGGCCGGTTCCCCCTCGCCCCTCGTGATCTTGTCGAGGATCTCGTGCAGGCGTTTATTGCCCACGCGGCAGGGGGTGCATTTCCCGCACGACTCCTCGACGGTGAAGTCGAGGTAAAACTTGGCGACGGCGACCATGCAGTCGTCCTCGTCCATCACGATCATTCCTCCCGACCCCATCATGGAGCCGGACGCCAACAGGTTATCGAAGTCGATGGGCACGTCCAGGTGTTTCTCCGTGAGACACCCGCCGGAAGGCCCCCCGGTCTGCACGGCCTTAAACTTCTTCCCGTTCTTGATGCCGCCGCCGATCTCGTAGATCACCTCCCGGAGGGTCGTCCCCATGGGCACCTCGATCAGTCCCACGTTATTGATCTTGCCGGCGAGGGCGAACACCTTGGTGCCCTTCGACCGCTCGGTGCCGATCTTGTTAAACCAGTTCGCTCCTTTAGTAATGATCACGGGAACGTTGGCGAAAGTCTCCACGTTATTCACGTTCGTGGGGCGATTCAGGTAGCCGGACTCGGCGGGGAACGGCGGTTTCATCGTAGGCTCGCCCCGCGCCCCTTCCATCGAGTGGATGAGGGCGGTCTCCTCGCCGCAGACGAAGGCGCCGGCGCCGTAGCGCAGTTCGATGGAAAAACAGAAATCGCTCCCCAGCACCCCCTCGCCCAGCAGCCCGTACTCCTCGGCCTGCCGGATGGCGGTCTTCAGGCGCTGGATGGCCAGGGGATACTCGGCGCGGATATACACCAGCCCCCTGGTAGCCCCGATGCTATACCCGCAGATGGCCATCGCCTCGATCACCGAATGGGGGTCGCCCTCCATGATCGACCGGTCCATGAAAGCCCCGGGGTCACCCTCGTCGGCGTTGCAGACCACGTACTTCTGGTCGGCGCTGTACCTGCTGGCGAACTCCCACTTGAGGCCGGTGGGAAAACCGCCGCCGCCGCGTCCGCGCAGCCCGGAGAGCTTGATCTCCTTCACCACCTCCTCCGGGGTCATCTCCCCAAGGCACTTGGCGAGTGCCGCGTAGCCGTCTCTCCCGATATACTCCTCGATGTTCTCCGGGTCGATAAACCCGCAGTTCCTCAGGGCCACGCGCAACTGTTTCCGGTAAAAGCCCATGTGCTTGGAGTCGCTCGCGCGCTCTCGCCTTTCCGGGTCTTTATAAAGAAGGCGTTCCACCTTTCTTCCTTTGATGACATGCTCGTTGACGATCTCCCCGACGTCCTCCGGCGTCACGCGCGTGTAAAAGGTATTGTCGGGCATGATCTTCACGATCGGCCCTTGCTCGCAGAAGCCGAAGCAGCCGGTGGCGATCACCTGCACTTCCTCCTCGAGGTGTTTTGTTTCCAGTGTCTCTCGCAACTTCGCGATGATGCCCTGGCTGCTGGAGGCCCGACAGCCGGTGCCCCCGCAGACGAGCGCGTGCATTTTATAACTCATGATTGGTGTTATGATTATGGTTCTCTTGAATCGTGTGGTAATTCACGGGGATGATGCCCTCCACCAGCTCGTCGTTTTTCAGGTACTTCTCGATGATCTCCGCGGCCCTTTTCGGGGTCACCTCCCCGAAGACGATCGGCTCCTTCCCCGGCTTGGTAATCTCCACGGTAGGTTCGGCGTAGCAATAGCCCATGCATCCCGTTTGCGTGACCACCGCCCGGATGCCGTTCTCCTCGAGGTGGTCTATAAAATAGGTCATCGTCTCCTTGCTCCCGGCGGCGATCCCGCAGGTAGCCATGGCCACCTTGACCTGCACCAGTTCCCCCGGTTGTTCCCCCTTTTCTCGCAGGTCGATCTTCGCCTGCACTTTTTCCTTGATACGCTTGAGGTCCGCGAGTGTTTTAATTTTCTCCATGATTGAACGGTTCTTTAGTTATACTTGGATTTCCTTGATATTCTCCGCGATCATTTCCCCGAGCGCCCTCGCGATCTCCGGGTCGTCCAGCGGCGCGTTGCCGAGGAAGGCGCGAATCTCGCTGGAGTCGAAGAGGTACGACCCCTTGTCCGACGCGTGCCGGTAGCGCACCTCCACACCCGGGTTAGCGGCCGCCAGCAGGACGACAGTCCCGGCGACGTCGCCCATCGGTGGCCGGTCCACGTGCGAGCGCCCGAAGGTAGCCTTCAACGCGGTACCCTCCCCTGGCGCCGAGCGGATGGACAACTGGCCCCCGGTGGCCTCCGCGTTTTGCTTGAGCAGCGGGATACCCAGCCCCACCTTGCGCGTCGCGCGGCTCGTGAAGAAGGGATCCGCGGCCTTCCGCGCGGTATCCTCGTCCATCCCGTCGCCGTTGTCGCTGATCGTTATAGCGAGCGCGTCGTTCGCCGCGTGTTCTTCCACGCTGATTTCGATCCGCGTCGCCCTCGCGCGGATAGAATTCTGCGCGATGTCCATGATATGATCGGCTAAGTCCTGCACCTGCACTTTCAATTTAATATCGATTACGCTTTTTTGATTCGGAATTTAAACGTGGGCGCGAATGTAAGTTAAATAACGCGACAAGCAAAGCAACGGAATGGCTATTTGCACGGCAACAAGCCTATTTTAAACCGATCTAATTAGCCGCGCGCCGGCGCGCCGGTAAAAAACCGCGTGACCGCTGCCATCATCCACCAACCGTTGCCCGACGATACCCTTCGATTACCCCGTTCATCGACTGACGAAGGCTTACCGCGGCGCGACGGACTACTTTCGCGGCGCGACGAAACATATCCGTCGCGTCGCGGAATGCCTTCGTCGACTGACGAAAGGCTTCCGATATACTCCAGAAAGCATTTGTAAATAAACGAGGCGCTTACGTCGCGCTCCATGCCATTTTCGCGCTCCCGCGAAGACGTTTCGAGGCGTTTCATACCCATTTCGCGGAGTGACGACGGCTCGCCGCGTCGTTACGGCACGCTTTCGCGGAGTGACGACGGCTCGCCGTAACGACGCGGCACCCTTTCGCGGAGTGACGACGGCTCGCCGTAACGACGCGGCGAGCTTT
>JAIROI010000077.1 GCA_031257615.1 Odoribacteraceae bacterium | reverse complement strand
ATAGGGGATTGGGGGAGGGAGGGAGGACGGGGGGGGAGAAATGAAAGAGCGGGAACGTCGTTTTTGTAAGCGAAAGGGCATCGGAGGTTACAATTTAATGTTAAAGTCGGGGGGAAGGGGGAGGGCATAAGACGGGAAAGGTTACTTTCGCGAGCGGAAGAGGGATTTACTTCCGAAGAAACTTGTTAATTGACTTTATTATGAGCAAAAAACTATTCGTATTGATCGCGATCGCGTGCTTGTGGGTTGTCGGCCCGGCGTTCGCGCAGATGGTGAACCCGACGCGGTGGATTTCGTCTGTCGAGAAGACGGGGGAGGATACTTACGCGCTGAAGATGAAAGCGAGTATCGAGCCGGGATGGGTGATTTACTCGATGTTCACGCCGGACGGGGGGCCGCTGCGGGCGGAGCTGGTGGTGGCGGAAGAGGCGACGGGACAGGTGGTGGCCGCGGGGGTGGCGAAGGAAGGGGAGGCGAGGAGGAAGTTTGACGAGGTGTTTAAGGTGGAGACGCTGTACTTCACGGGCGAGTACGAGGTGACGAAGGAGGTGAGGGTGACCGACCCGACGCTGTCGACGATCCGCGCGTCGTTTTCTTTTCAGGCTTGCGCGGAGCAGTGCGTGAACTTGACGGAGGAGTTTACCTTCGCGGTGACGCCGACGAGGGTAGCGGCGGCGGCGACGACGGGGGGCGGGGATGATAACTTGTGGGTGTTTTTCTGGCTGGCCTTCGGTTCGGGGTTGCTGGCCGTGATCATGCCGTGCGTGTTCCCGATGATCCCGATGACGGTGTCTTTTTTCATGCACGGAGACGCGAGTAAGGCTCGTGCGCGGTCGAAGGCGTTGTTTTTCTCGTTTTCGATCGTGGCGATTTACACGGCGCTGGGGTTGCTGGTGTCTTTCCTGCTGGGGCCTGGTTTTATTAACTGGCTGAGCACGCACTGGATCCCGAACGTGTTCTTTTTTGCTATTTTTATTCTGTTCGCGGCGTCGTTTTTCGGGGCTTTCGAGATCGTGTTGCCGTCGTGGCTGGTGAACAAGTCGGATCGGCAGGCGGATAAGGGGGGGTACGCGGGGGCGTTTTTCATGGCGTTCACGCTGGTGCTGGTGTCGTTTTCGTGCACGGCACCGATTGTCGGTACGGTGCTGGTGGAGGCGGCGCGGGGATCGGTGTTGCGACCGGTGGTGGGGATGCTGGGCTTCTCGCTGGCGGTGGCGCTGCCGTTTGGTTTCTTCGCGTTCTTTCCCTCGAGGCTCAGCTCGTTGCCCAAGTCGGGTGGGTGGCTGAACACGGTGAAGGTGGTGCTGGGGTTTGTGGAGGTGGCGCTGGGCTTTAAGTTCCTGATGGTCGCCGATCAGACGTATCACTGGGGTTTGCTGGACCGGGAGGTTTATATTGCCATCTGGATCGCGCTGTTCTCGCTGATGGGGGTTTACCTGATGGGTAAGCTCAAGTTCAGGCACGATAGCGAGTTGAAGTACGTGGGGGTGGGACGGCTGACGATGCTGATCGTGACATTCTCGTTCGTGGTGTACCTGATTCCCGGCATGTTCGGGGCGCCGCTGAAGGCGCTGGCGGGGTATTTGCCTCCCAGGGAGTCGATAGATTTCGATATTGACCGTATCGTGAGGGATAACGTGAAGACGTTTTCGGCAGGCGGCGGGAGCGCGGCGGCGTCGGCGACGCCGGGTAAGGCGGTGAAGTATGCCGATTTCCTGCACCTTCCGCACGGGTTGGACGGTTTTTTCGATTATGACCAGGCGCTGGACGCCGCCAGGGCCGCGGATAAGCCGCTGTTTATTGATTTCACGGGACACGGGTGCGCGAATTGCCGGGAGATGGAGAACGCGGTTTGGTCTGACCCGCGGGTGCTGAAGATGCTCAGGGAGGATTTCGTGGTGGTGGCGCTGTACGTGGACGATAAGACGAAGCTGTCGGAGGAGGAGCAGTACGTGTCGGAGTACGACGGGAAGAAGAAAAACACGCTGGGAAAGAAGAATACGGATTTCCAGGTGAAGAAGTTTAACTCGAACGCGCAGCCGAATTATATCCTGCTGGATAGCCGGCGCGGGCGCGAGCAGGATCTCGCGGCGCACCTGCTGGCGCCACCGCGGGGGCATAACCTGGACAGGGACGCTTTCGCGGAATTTTTGGAGGGCGCGCTGAAGGAGTACAAGAGGCGGAAGTAAGGCGATACCCTCGATACGACGAACGGGGCCTCGAACGAGATGTTCGAGGCCCCGTTTTCACGCGGTGACGGCGCGTCAGTGTTTTTTCATGTGCCTGTCGATCTCCCGGCGGGCGTCTTTGAGTTTGATGGCTTCCCGTTTGTCGTAGGCTTTCTTGCCCCGGGCGAGGGCGACGCGCAGTTTGGCGAGGCCTTTGTCGCTGATAAAAAGTCGCAGGGGGATGATGGTAAGGCCGCTTTCCTTGGTTTTTCGTTCCAGGCGGTTGAGTTCCTTGCGCGAGAGGAGTAGTTTTCTTTCTCGTCGTTCGGGGTGATTGTAGTAGGTGCCGAGCCTGTATTCGGCCACGTACATGCTCTTGACCCATAGCTCGTGTCCCTGGAAATAGCAGTACGCGTCCGCCAGCCCTGCCTTTCCTGCCCGGATGGACTTGATCTCGGTGCCCGTGAGGACGATGCCGGCGGTGTACTCTTCGATACACTCGTAGTCGAAGGAGGCTCTCCTGTTTTTGATGTTGACTTGGTCCATGATTGATACTTAAATGACGATCGGGACTCGGAAGGCCAGCGCCAGCAGTCGCGCGATGAAAAACGGGAGCGCCGCGACGGCAGCCCCGGCGATGATGCATACGTTTTGCTTGCGGGCCGCGGAGAGGGTCGCGACGGTAGAAGCGCCGGTGTAGAGCGTGTAGAGGGAGTACAGGCTGAGCACGGCCATCAGTTCGCCCGCGATGCTGCGCGGCGGGAAGCCTGCCGAGAGGGAGCGGAAGATCAGGTAGACGGCGAAGGTGTACGTGACAAGCTGGAAGGCGACATGGCCGGCGCGATCGACCTCCGGTTCAAGTACCCGGCGGGTGACGCGGAAGGTGATGTAGTATCCGATCACGCAGGCCAGGAAGTTGATGAGGCCCCACAGGAAGGCTACCGGGAGGCTACCCGCCGTCGCCCACCGCAGCAAGATGGCTGCCAAGGAGAGACACGCGCAGGGGGAGACGATGAAGCCCCGGAGAAGCCGTACTCCCCCGGGACGTTCATCGCGAATGACCTCCCACTCCCGCCCCGGCGCCAGTAGCAATCCCTTGAGACGAGAGAGATAGAAGGTAAACTGTTTTCTCCCCGGCAACATCTCAGGCGCGTTTCGGGAGTCCCACCTTGTGCCCCGCCGCGGCGAAGTACAGGATAAAGAGGTAGCACGGCAGGCCGATCGCGACGTACGCGAGTTGGCGACCGATGCACGACATCTCCGCCAGGTAGCCATACAGCAACGGCAAGGTCGCGCCGCCGGCGATGGCCATGATCAAGAGCGCGGAGCCGGTCTTCGTGTGCCGTCCCAGCCCGAAAATCGCCAGTGGAAAGATAGCCGGCCACATCAGCGAGTTGGCTAAACTAAAGAGCGCCACCACCCAGATCGACATGCTCGCCGGCACGAGAAGCAACGACAGTGCAAGCAACGCGCCCAGCACCGCGCACGCGAGGAGCGCCCCCGACTGGCTGATGTAGCGAGGGATGCAAGCGATGCCGATGATGTACCCGACGATCAGCGCGATCATCGAGTAAGTCGGGAACACCTTGGCCTCGTTCATGCTGATCCCCAGCGACCCGGCGTAATTGATCAGCGTGTCGACGGCGATCACCTCCATCCCCACGTAGAGGAACAACGTCAGCACGCCGATCCACAAGTGCGGGTAGGAGAAGATCGAGCGCCGCGCGGTCTGCCCCTGGTCATCAACGCTCTCCTCCTGGTTGTCAAGCACGGGCAGCGGTGAAAACCGCACGAAAAGTCCCAGCAGCACCAGCGACCCCATGATGATCGCGTAGGGAATAATCGCCTTGGCGGCCAGCGCGTCCAACTCCGCCGCTTTGCTCGCGACGTCCAGCCCGGCCAGCTTCACCTCCAGCAGGTCGACGTCCTTCAGCACCACCGACCCCAGGATCAACGGGCTGATGGCCCCGGCGAACTTGTTGCAGATGCCCATGATACTCACGCGTTTCGCGGCGCTCTCCGGCGGCCCCAGCTCGATCACGTAGGGGTTCGAGGCCGTCTGCAGGATGGACAACCCCGTTCCCATCACGAACAACCCGAGCAGGAAAAGCCCGTACGTCCGCGACATCGCCGCGGGAATAAAGATCAGCGCCCCGATGGCCATCACAAACAGGCCCAACATCATGCCGTTCTTGTAGCCTGTTCGTCGCAGCACCCACGCCGACGGCAGCGCCATGAAAAGGTAGGCAATGTAAAAGGCGAACGTCACCAGGTAACTCTGGACATCGCTCAGTTCGCAAGCGATCTTCAGGTACGGGATCAACGTGGCGTTTAACCATGTCACGAAGCCGAAGATAAAGAAAAGAATCCCGATGATCACGATCCCCGCGGAATAGGAGCGCTTGCCGTCGAGGCCGATCGTCGCGTTCGATAATTGGTTTTGTTTCATAACGTATCTATTAAAGGTGTGACTTGACGCGAGAGAACCCCTCTCCCGCGCGGCCAAAGTTAGTAATAAATTAAAGCAACCGCTCGCGTCGGGGATAATTCCTTACCTTCGCGCAAGTAATCACGCCCGGATGAGATGGAACATACACCGCCACGAGAGCTAATCACGCGACTCAACACCAAGGAAACGCGGGCGTTCGAGGAACTCTTTCACGCCTACTACCCCCCTCTCTGCTTCTTTGCCGCCAAGATCGTCAAAGACGAGGACGCCGCCCGCGACGTTGTGCAGGAAGTCTTTATCTACTTCTGGGAGCGCAACCTCTCCTTCGAAAGCATGGCCGCCGTCAAATCTTGCCTCTACACCTCGGTGCACAACCGGGCGCTGAATTACCTCTCCAAGCGCGACAACCGTAAACGCATACAGGAGAGTCTCGTCGTCGCCGATCGCGAGGACGATTTCCTCCTCCGGCAAGTGGAATCCGACCTGTTCAAGCTGATTTTCGACGCCATCGACGAGTTGCCGCCCCAGTGCCGCGCCGTCTTTACGCTAAGTTACCTCGAGCAGAAGGAGATACGCGAGGTGGCCAGCCTCTTGAACATCGCCGAGACCACCGTGAAGACGCAGCGTCGGCGAGCCAAGGAATTTCTCCGCGCTCGCCTGCGCGGGATCGAGTTTCTCTTCCTTCTCCGTCTCCTCGGCGAACTATAATCGCCCCCTCCCACACTTTCACGTCTTACCGTTACGCGCGCGGGAAAGGCCGCCGGGAATTTCAGGCTTGGTAGAACACGCGTGGGAAAGGCCGCCGGGAATTTCAGGCTTGGTAGAACGCGCGTGGGAAAGGCCGCCGGGAATTTCAGGCTTGGTAGAACACGCGTGGGAAAGGCCGCCGGGAATTTCAGGCTTGGTAGAACACGCGTGTTCTTGTCTGCCTGCGAAACAGCCCCCTTTAGAACACGCGTGTTCTTTTCGGCCTGCGAAACAGACCCCCTTAGAACACGCGTGTTCTACTAAGCTTTAAATTTTACGGGGGCTAGAACACGCGTGGTCTACTAAGTTTTAAATTTTACGGGGAGTAGAACACGCGTGTTCTTTTCAGTTCGCGAAACGATTTACCCTGGTATGCGCGCGGGACATGCAAGATTCAAAACGGATTTGACGTTTCTGCACGCGAAATCTGCTACAAAAACACGCCGGGACGCCCTCTAACGGGGGTGGAAAGGGAGATGAAAATACCGGCGCGCTTTCATTATTAGCGCGATACCGTCGGTGATTCACGCGACGGGGTACATAACAAGGGGGAAGGGGTACGAAAAAAGCTCAGGGGTGGGCCTGGAGGCGGGCGAGGTCGTCCCAGAAGTGGGGGTATGACTTGCTGACGCTCTCGGCGCCGTCGATCGCGACGACGCCCTCGGAGCGCAGGGCGGCGGTGGCGAGGGACATGGCGATGCGATGGTCGTCGCGGGAGGAGACTTCGGCGGGGAGGATCGGGCCGCCCTCGACGCGCATGACGTCGTCGGAGAGTTCGACGCGGACGCCCAGTTTGGCGTATTCTTGCTGGAGTGTCAGGGCGCGGTTGCTTTCCTTGTGCGCGAGGCGGCGGGCGCCGGCGATGTTGCTGACTCCCTCGCAACAGGCGGCGAGGGCGACGATGGCGGGGAAGAGATCGGGAGATTCGGTGGCGTCAAAGTCGAAGGCGGAGAGGCGGGGGGGCGTCGAGGCGGTGACGGCGTCGCGATCGACGGTGACGCGGGCGCCGGCGCGTCGGGCGACTTCGAGGATGGCCTTGTCGGCCTGGGGGGAGTCGGGGTCGAGGTTGGTGACGGTGACCTGTCCGGCGATGCACCCGGCGACGACGAGGCAGGAGGCGCCGCTCCAGTCGCCGGCGATATTGTAGGAGGCGGGGCGGTAGGTTTGTCGACCGGGGATGATGAAGTGGTTGTAATCGCGGTGGTGAATTTCGACGCCGAAGGCGCGGAGGAGGTCGATGGTGAGGTCGATGTAGGGCTTGCTTTTGAGGTCGGCGACCAGCAGCTCGGAGTTTTCGGGGGCGAGCGGTAGCGCGACGAGCAGGCCCGTGAGGAGTTGCGAGCTGATGCTGCCGTCGATGTTGGCGCGGCCCCCGTCGATCGGGCCTTGGAGGGTCAGGGGGAGTCGACCGTTGTTGGAAGTGACGACGGCGCCGAGTTGCCGGAGGGACGCCGCGACCATGTCGAAGGGTCGTGCGAGGAGCGATCCTCGCCCTTCTATTCGGGTTTCGCCGGGGAGTAGCGCGGCGACGGGGGCGATGAGTCGGGCGAGGAGTCCTGACTCGCCACAGTGGAGGACGCGGGGTCCGGGGGGCGGGGGGAAGGCCGAGGCGACGGTGCAACAGGAGCCGGAGAGTTCGACGGTGGCGCCGAGGTCTCGCGCGACGCGGATGGCGGCGAAGGCGTCGTCGCACGCGGTGAGTCGATGGAGCGTCGATACGCCGGGGGCGAGTAGCGCGGCGATGATTGCCCGTTGTGCGACGCTTTTTGACGCCGGCGCGGGGAGTGTCCCGTTAACCGCGGATGCATGTATTGATTTCTTCATGGATGATCTGGTTTACTTGTTCTGATGTTCTGCCTGATGTATCGACGAGGAGGTCGGCGACGGAGGCGTAGAGGTGCTTGCGCGTCCGGTAGATTTCGGCGGCGGCTTGTCGGGGGTCGTCGCTACGCGCGAGTAGGGGTCGGGAGGCGATGTTGATGCGGCGCAGGCACTGTTCGGTGGATGCGTGCAGCCAGATGACGAGGGCGCGGGCGCGGAGGAGCGCGCGGGTTTCGGGGTTGTTGACGGCGCCGCCACCGCAGGAGATGATGGTGGGCGAGTTGGCGAGGAGGAGCGCGCGGAGGGTTTTTTCTTCCTGCTCGCGGAAGGAGGCCTCGCCATCTTCTTGTATCTGGCGGGGGATGGATTTTCCGTTTTGTTGCTCGATGATCTTGTCGGAGTCGGCGAGCGCGAGTCCCAGTTTGCCGGCGAGGGCGCGGGCGGCGGTGCTTTTCCCGGCGCCCATGAACCCGACGAAGGCGATGTGGCGGGGAAGGGGGGGCTGGTCGCGCAGGGCTTGTTCCATGCCGTCGAGATTTGGCTCTACGCCCGCGAAGAGGCGGTACGCGGGGGCGCCCTGGTGGAGCAGCCACTGCATGCCGTCGATGTAGGCGGCGCGGCGGCGGGCGGCTTGCTCGCGCAGGGCGGATCCGCGGTAGAGGGCGTCGAGGATGACTTGTCGCGCCGATAGCCACTCCTCGCGTACGATTTCGACTCCCGGGGGCAGGGTATTGACGATGACGTCCGCGGCGGCGATGAGGGAGGGGCTGTCGAGGGGGGCATGGGCGCACGAAAGTCGGGCGGCGAGGGCGCGGGCCTTGTCGACGTTCCTGTTGAGGACGGTTACGCGGGCGCCGGCGCGTTGGAGGGCATGGGCGGCGGCGGTTCCTGCTCCTCCCGCGCCGAGGACGATGCAAGTCTTGTCGCGGGGGTCGACGCCAGCGGCCGCGAGCGCCCCGTCGACGCCGAGGGGATCGGTGTTGTGGGCGCGTAGACGGCCGAGGGGATCGCGTGTGACGGTGTTCGCGGCGCCGAGGAGCTGCACTTCCGGGGAGCGTTGGTCGATGAGACGGGCGATGTCTGTCTTGAAGGGGGCCGTGACGTTCATGCCGCTCAGGTCGAGTTCCTCGAAGAGTCGTAGCGCCTCGCCCGGCGAACGGGCGGCGAGACGGAAGTAGGCATGGGGGGAGCCGGGGTACGCGCCGGCGAAGAGGAGGGGCGATTTGCTGTGGAGCGCGGGCCTGCCGGTGACGGCGAAGAGTTTGGTGGTCATGGGGGCGGTTTACTCGGTTAACTTGTCGACCAGTTCCTCGAGTTGCGCGAAGGAGAGGAGGCGCGCCTCGCAGGCGCCGATGCCGACGGGGAGGATCAGGTGTAGGGCGTCGCCACTCTTCTTTTTGTCCGCGCGGGCGAAGGCGAGGAGGTCGCGGAGGGGGATGTCGGTGGTTGTCGGCAAGCCGAGGAGCGCGAGTAGTTCGATTACCCGCTGCACTTCCGCGCCGGTCATGAGGCCGAGATGAAGGGAGAGACGGGAGGCGATACAGACGCCGACGCTGACAGCCTGTCCGTGGGGGAGCGCCGCGCGCTTCTCTATGGCGTGAGCGAAGGTGTGGCCGAGGTTTAGTAACCGTCGGTTGCCGCGCTCCCGCTCGTCTTCGGCGACGACGCGCGCCTTGATCAGGATGGAGTCTCGGATGACTCGTTCGAGGAATTTCCCGTCGCGCGCGCGCGCCCTGTCGATGTTTTCCCGGAGGTACTCGAAGAGGGCGCCGTCGGCGATCATGGCCGCCTTGACGATCTCGGCGAACCCGGCGGCGTAGTGGCCGGCCGGGAGGGTTTGCAGGAAGAGTGGATCGCAAAGGACGACGCGGGGCTGGTTGAACGCGCCGAGCATGTTCTTGAAACCGCCCCGGTTTACCCCGTTTTTACCGCCGACGGAAGCGTCCACCTGGGCGAGGAGCGTGGTGGGCACAAAGCCAAAGGGGCAGCCGCGCATGTAGATGGAGGCGGCAAAGCCGGCGACGTCGCAAACGACGCCCCCGCCTATGCCGAGTATAAAGGAGTCGCGGTCGGCCCCGATTTCGATGAGGCGGCCCGCGATGTAGTCGATCGTGTCCAGCGTTTTGTAGGCCTCGCCGTCGCCGATCTTGATGACGTCGGCGGTCGGGAAAAGCCCCTGGTAAAGGGAGCTTACGAGGGGATTCGTGATGACGATCGGCCGCCTGTCAGGGAGATGCCGGAGGAGTTCGCCGGCACATTCCCCGACAAGAATCCGGGAGCCGTGAAGGGTGATCTCTTGCATGGTTAGAATGTTTTTCGCGAAAGTGATCAAATTCCCGGATTATCTCGCGCGTTACCGGGAAATAATCTCTACATTTGCCGCCGTTATACATCACACACATCATGGAAGAGACCTTTTCGCCGCGATTTTACGGGTATTACCTGTACTTTCACCCCCACCAGCGGGATGAGATGACGTCGCGTCGCGCACCGGTCGAAAGCCAGAAACAACGCAACTCCGATCCCGCTCACAAGGCGGGATCTTTTGTTAACCGGTAACCATAAACCACGAGATATGAAAATAGAATTGAACCTTTCTCCCATCGAGAATCGCCTGGAGAACCCCAGGTGGCCGATCCTGATCGCCGGCCCGTGTAGCGCGGAAAGCGAACGACAAATGATAGAGACAGCGCGACAGCTGAAGGCCTCCGGGCGCGTGAGTTACTTCCGCGCCGGCGTGTGGAAACCGCGCACCCGCCCGGGCGCCTTCGAGGGCGTCGGCGAGGTGGGGCTGGAGTGGATGCAAAGCGTGAAACGGGAGACGGGGCTGTTGACAGCGTGCGAGGTGGCTAACGCTGAACACGCGCGGCTGGCGATGAAGTACGGCGTGGACGCGCTGTGGGTGGGGGCGCGTACGTCGGCGAACCCTTTTTCGGTGCAGGAGATCGCCGACTGCCTGCGCGGGTGCGACGCGACCGTGCTGGTGAAGAATCCCGTCAATCCGGACCTGCAGCTGTGGATCGGGGCGCTGGAACGCGTCAATCGCGCGGGGATAACTCGATTGGCCGCTATCCACAGGGGATTCTCGGCGTACGAGAAGATCCCGTTCCGCAACGCGCCGCTCTGGAATATTGCTATCGAACTGAAAAGTCTCTGCCCCGATTTGCCCATCATTTGCGATCCCAGCCACATCGCCGGGGCAAGGGAACTGGTGCCGCTGATCGCCCAGAAAGCCCTCGACCTGGACATGCACGGGCTGATGGTGGAGGTGCACGATAACCCGGCGGCGGCGAAAAGCGACGCGGCGCAACAACTGCTGCCGGTGGATTACGCGCGCATGATCTATGACCTGCGTCTCCGGGAAGCGTCGCCCGCGCGACCGGAAGCAATGTCGGCCCTCGACGATTACAGGCAGGAGATCGACGCGCTGGACGACGGTATCATGCAACAGATCGCCCGGCGCATGGAGCTGTCCAGGAAGATCGGCGCGTACAAGCGGGAGAATAACTTGATGGTGCTGCAGCTAAGCCGCTGGGAGGAGATCCTGCACAACCGGGTGGCCATGGCCAAGGCAATGGGCGTCGGCGAGGGATTCATGAAGAAGTTCCTCGAACTGGTGCACGAGGAGTCGATCAACCTGCAGGCGGAGATCATGAATAAAAAGGAGTGACCGACGACCACTCCCCGCGCCGGCCGGTAGCGAAAACAACATTTTCAACTACATTTGCACAACAATGCTATCCACCGCGACGTATGACAAAGAAAAACGACAGCTATGGGGATGAGACAACTTAAGATAAATAAACAGGTCACCGGGAGAGAGACCTTCTCGATCGAAAAGTACCTGCAGGAGATCGGAAAGTTCCGGGTGCTCGATCCGGAACAGGAGGTCGAACTGGCGCGACGCGCGAGAGAAGGAGACGAGGAGGCAAGAGAAGCGCTCGTGATGAGTAACCTGCGGTTCGTCGTCTCGGTGGCCAAGCAGTACCAGAACCAGGGACTGAATCTCGAAGACCTGATCAACGAGGGCAACATGGGGCTGATCAAAGCCGTGGCGAACTTCGACGAGACGCGGGGATTCAAGTTGATTTCCTACGCCGTCTGGTGGATACGGCAGTCCATCGCGCAAGCCATCTCGGATCACGCCCGCCTGATCCGGTTGCCCACGAACAAACTCAACGGCATAAACCGCGTCAACAAGTGTTACTTCAAATTGGAACAGGAGTTCCAGCGCGAACCGACCGCGGAGGAGATCGCCGAAATACTCGGCGTCACCCCCGAAGAGGTCAAGGATAGCCTCAAGATCGCCACTAAACCCCTCTCCATGGACGCGCCGCTGGGGACACACGAGGATTCCGCGAACATGTACGACGTCTTCGTGCCCGGCGAGAACGGCTTCTCGGAGACCGACCGGGAGATGAACGCGGCCTCGCTCAGGGAGGAAATCGACCGCTCGCTGGCCATCCTGCCCGACAGGGAGGCGCGCATCCTCCGCATGTATTACGGCCTGGGAGGATTCCGCGCCATGTCCCTCGAAGAGATCGGAGAGAAGTTGGCGCTGACCAGCGAGCGCGTGCGACAAATCAAGGTCAGGGCCATACGAAAACTGAAACACACCGTGCGCGCCGGACGACTGAAAAGCTACCTGTAAGAAATGTATCACCCCAAATAGAAACGCGCATGAAACAAACTATCATTTACACCATCTGCATCGCCGCGCTCGCCTCCTGCGGCGTCAACAAACGCGCCCGCGTGACGGCGCCGGAAGGCTACCGCCTGGTATGGAGCGACGAGTTTAACATCAACGGCGCGCCCGACTCCGCCTCGTGGAGACACGAAATAGGATTCTCCCGCAACGAAGAACTGCAATGGTACCAGCCCGACAACGCGACCTGCCGCGACGGACTGCTCCTGATCACCGCGAGGGCAGAGAGCGTCCCCAACCCCCAGTTCGCGGCCGAAAGCAGGGACTGGAGAAAAAACCGGCAGCAGGCCGACTTTACCTCCTCCTGCATCAAGACCGTCGGCAAACGAGAGTTCCTCTACGGACGCTTCGAGATCCGCGCCCGCATCCCCACCGCCTCCGGCTCCTGGCCCGCCATCTGGACACTCGGACGATCCATGCCCTGGCCCGCCAACGGCGAGATTGACATCATGGAATATTACCGCATCAAGGACGTCCCGCACATCCTCGCCAACACCGCCTGGGCCGGCGACAACACGCGACTGTCGCTGTGGGACTCGGCCACGATCCCCTTCGCGCGCTTCACGGAGCGCGACCCGGCATGGGCCGACAAGTTCCACGTCTGGCGAATGGACTGGGACGAGGAGGCTATTCGCCTCTACCTCGACGACGAGTTGCTCAACGAGACCCTGCTCTCCGGAAACTTCGACGGCTCCGGCGCCCGCGTCCATCCTTTCCGCCAACCGCACTACATCCTCCTGAACCTCGCCATCGGCAGGAACGGCGGCGTCCCCGACCTCACCGCCTTCCCTTTAATATACGAGGTGGACTACGTGCGCGTATTCCAGCGCGAGTAGAAAAGAATCCCATTGAAGGGCCGCGAGCGAACCATTGACTTATTAACTTACCTTACGCGGCAGCCTTAGGCTACCGCGTAAACAAGATTCCTTTGAAGGGCTGCGTAGCTGCCCAACTTTTGTAGGCAGTAGCCTAAGGCTACTGTATTATTTGAAGGGCTGCATAGCAGCCCAATCTTTGTAGGCAGTAGCCTAAGGCTACTGTATCAACGGATAAACGTAGTGGGATTGGCTGCGTAGCTGCCTAACCTTTACATGCGGCTGCCTCAGGCTGCCGCGTAGAAAAGAATCCGATTTAAAAAGGGGGGAGGGGATAAAAAGAGAGAGGGGCTACCTCGCGGCGGCCCCTCACAGAAAACACTTGGCACTTGATGTGCGCAACACGAATATTCTCCATTTGGGTAGGACGGCAGGAGCCGGGCCGTTTTTCTATCTACACTCTACACTCTACACTCTACCATCTACTGTTGCTGATCCTCGACAGGGGTATCTTCGGCGTCTTCGGTTTCGTCTTCGATCTCCTCTTCGGCATCCTCGTGATGGGCCTTGCGGCGCCCCCGTTCCAGGGCGAGGATATGCTTGTAGCGTTTGGTGATTGCCTCGTACTCGGGGACAAAGGCGGCGAGTTCCTCGGAGAAATCGATGCCGTTGAGGACGATGATCGACTCCAGGCGATCGAGCATGTCGGAGAGCTTCGCGTCGGCGATGGCGCGGGCTTCCTTCATGGAAATCGCGGGGCACTGGGCGACCTCGACGTCGCGTTCGTCCATCAAGGACTTGAAACGCTCGTTGGCGGCGCGGAAGTTCGCGATTTGCGGGGCGATGGAGAGAAGCGCGACGCGGGCGGCCTGCGCGGGGAGGTCGAGTTCGCGGAACATGTCGTCGATGGCGGTAGTCTCGTCGTCGTAGGAGCGGCTGGGGATGCTCCAGTAGTGGTCGAGGATCAGCATCAGCTGGGCAGCGGCCTCCCGGAGGGCCTCGTCGGTGTGGTGCAGGTAGGATTTTATCAGGGCGGTGAGTCCCCGGATCAGTTCATCCCGCACCTTGTCCTGGTCTTTGAGTTTGGCCGTGAGGCCGCTCTTGTTGATGTAATCGAGGCACAGCAGCACGATGGTGAACGCTGCTTTCAGCTCGTCGCTGGAGGCCTCGAGGCCGAGGGAGCCGGGGCCGTGCTTGTCGACGGCGGCGATGATTCTCGCTGCATACTGCGCGAAGGTTTCGTGACGCATGACGCGCGTGTTAATACGGGTAATTTTGTCTTTCATGGTGGTAGGTATTAAACGTGGATATTGTAATGTATTTGTTGGTGACGCGGTCGCCGGGATGGAGGATACCCGCCCGGCATCTCGCTCGCGTAATTTTCATTCGAGAACAGGTCGTCTCGCGCGCGTGACGGCATACATTTTTTAAGAAACATGCCATCGCGCGTGAGAGTTGGTATATATTTTTTAAGAAACACACCATCGCGCACGCGCGATACCAAGAATTGAATTTGAAAGTGGCCAACTCACGCGCGCGATGTGTAGAATCAGATTTGAAACAGCCCATCGCGCGCGCGAGTTGGTATACATTTTTTAAGAAACACGGTATCGCGCGTGTGAGTTGTGCAGAATCGAATTTGAAACAGGGTATCGCGCACGCGAGTTGGTATACATTTTTTAAGAAACACCGTATCGCGCGCGCGAGTTGGCCACTTTCAAATTTGATTCTTACCATCGCGCGCGTGAGTTGGGCAGAATCAAATCCGAAACAGGGTATCGCGCGTGTGAGTTGTGTTGTTTCAAATTTGAAACAAGATATCGCACGCGTGAGTTGTGTTGTTTCAAATTTGAAACAAGGTATCGCACGCGTGAGTTGAGTAGAATCAAATCCGAAACAAGGTATCGCACGCG
>JAIROI010000055.1 GCA_031257615.1 Odoribacteraceae bacterium | reverse complement strand
AGGGGAATCTTGGGGCGGGGGGGGGACGAGGGGACGTGGGGGAGACGGGGGCGTGAGCGGGGGTGGGCAATAGTTACGGGTTACGAGTAAGAGAATTACTCGTAACCCGCGAGTGGGAGGGAGGAGACTACGTCAGTTGATCTTTACGAGATGCGGTTTGAGGGCGTCGGGGATGTCCGCGAGGTTTATGATTTTCAGTTCCCGGGTAGAAGAATTCGCGGACTCGGTCAGTGATTCGTTCAGGTATTCCGCGTCGATTTTCCACATGGCGCCGGTTGCCGGGTCGATGATTAACATGCCAAACAAGCCGCCAAGTAAGATGTTTCCGAAATACCAGCCGTCAATCTCCGCGTTTATGGTTACGGTCTTGTCAGCGTATCCTGTTTTGGAGAACTTTATCCGGTATTCCGCTTTCGAGAAGAAGCCCGCGCTGGCTTTCAATTTCACGCTCGTGGGGGTGACGCCGCTGTATACTTCCCACCCGCGCTTGTCAACGATGGTGATTTTTGCGCCGGCAGGGTTGCTGTTGATCTGTACCGGATACGACGCCTTTGAAACGATGGATGCACAACCCGAGAACAAAAAGGACGCGCAGATCGCGACCAACATCAATGTCGAAAATTTTGTGTTCATATTGCCTGGTGTTACTACAGAGGACTTCTGAAATTTCATTTCCTGTTTCGATTTTCGGGCAAAGCCGAAGTCCATTTGAAACTCTGCCTGGAAATCGCTCCAAAGATAAGTTTTCTTTTTGCAAGTTGCAAGTCCAGGCTGCCGGGAAGATGGTATTAGAGCGTCACGCCGGTTTTAAAGAAGGCGATCTCGCGATGATTAGCGGTCTCGTGCTTTACTTGCTCGCCGTTTACCACGCGGAGAAAGTGGTCGATGAATCGAGCGAGCACCGTCTCGCGATCTTCATGGAGTAGCACTCCCGCGTCGAAATCTATCCATGAAGGTTTGCGGAGGGCCAGGGAAGAGGTGGAGGAGACCTTCAAGGTGGGGACGAAGGCGCCAAAGGGGGTGCCGCGTCCGGTGGTGAAAATCACGACGTGACATCCGGAGACGGCCAGGGCGGTAGAAGATACCAGGTCGTTGCCGGGAGTTTGCAGGAGATTCAGTCCGGGTTTGACGACCGGTTGGGCGTAAGGGAGGACGTCCGCGACGCGTCCTGTTCCTCCTTTCTGCACGCATCCCAGGGACTTCTCTTCGAGGGTGGTGATTCCCCCGGCCTTGTTGCCCGGCGAGGGATTTTCGTAGACGGGTTGCCCGGCGTCGCGGAAGTAACGTTTGAAATCGTTCACGAGGCGCACCGTCTTGTCGAAGACGCGGGCATTTGCCGCGCGGTTCATCAGGAGCGTCTCGGCGCCGAACATTTCCGGCACTTCCGCGAGCACCGCGGTTCCGCCTCTTGCCGTGAGCCAGTCCGAGAACAGTCCGAGAAGCGGGTTAGCGGTAATTCCCGAGAAGCCATCGCTGCCGCCGCATTTCAGCCCCACTTTGAGCAGGGAGAGGGGGAGGGGGACGCGCCGGTGGCCTTGCATGTTGTCGAGCAGTTCGCGGGCCAGTTCGACGCCGCGGGCGATCTCGTCCTCCTCTTCCTGGGCGATGATGAAGCGTACGCGGGAGCGGTCGTACTCCCCGAGGGATTCCCGGAGGGCGGAGACCTGGTTATTCTCGCAGCCGAGGCCGACGACCAGCACCCCGCCGGCGTTCGGGTGTCGCGTCATGCCGAGGATGGCGTCGCGCGTGTTTTGGTGATCCTCGCCCACCTGGGAGCAGCCGTGCGGGTGGGTGTAGGCGATGACGCTGGCGGAGGTCTCGCTTTTCAGGCGCCCGGCGATATCCCTTGCCTGTCCGTTGACGCAGCCGACGGTGGGGATGATCCACAACTCGTCGCGGACGCCCACCTGTCCGTTTTCCCGCGCGTAGCCCAGGCAGGTGGGGGGCGGGAGTAGGGGCGGGGGGGCGCGGGGGGAGGGGCGATACTCGTAGGAGAGTTGTCCGGAGAGATTCGTCGTCAGGTTGTGGTCGTGTACATGCTCCCCGGGGGCAATGTTCGCGGTAGCCCTGCCGATGGGTTGGCCGTACTTGATCACGTTTTCTCCGGCGGCGACGGGAAGCACGGCGACCTTATGCCCGGGTTCGACGCGCGCGCGCAAGATCACGACCTGCCCGTCGACCTCCGCGCGTTCCCCCTCCTGAAACCTGTCGAGGGCCACGGCGACCTGATCGTCGGGATGGATTTTCAGCAGTCGTTTCACCTCTCCTTGATGAGGTCCGAGAGGGCTGTTTCGATCCCTTTCGCGAGGATTTTCAGGGTAACGCCGGTGGTAAACTGTTTCACGTCGAGGAAAGATCCCGGGGGGATATCCCAGAGGCTTTTGCTCTCGAGGGCATAGATGATGCCCCATTCCGGGAAGTCGCGGCTCCAGTAGTCGCGGAAGAAATAGATGTTGGAGGGGGTATCATCGGGGATGACGTTCGAGCTGCGGCTATAAATGACCATCAGCGCGGCGAGGGCGAAGAGGTGGCATTTGGCCAGGATCCCCAGCTCGCGGTCTCTCTGGACAACGGGATAATTTCGCACTTCCCACTTGGGGATGGCGTTGAGGGCGATGGACTGCAGCTTGTGGCAGACGCCCGGGTTGCGGAAACGATCGTAGACCTCCTCGACGAAGCGCCGGGCTTCCGCGGGATCGCCCGGCACCTGCGGCAGCGTCTCCTCGTCGACCATCTTCCGGACGTAGGCGCCGACCAGCGGGTGTTCGAAAGCCTCCTTCACGGTGTGGCAGCCCATGAGCTGGCCCACGGCGGCCATTGCCGTGTGCGATCCGTTGAGGATACTGACTTTCTTCTCGCGATAGGAGTCGTAGCTCTTGGTGAAATGCACGTTCAGGCCGGCCTTGTCGAGGGGAAAGCTATATTGAGCCACCCGCCACCTGGGGCCGCTAATGACCCACAGGTGGTGTTGCTCGCCCTTGACCACCAGCTGATCCTCGTACCCTATCTCCTCGCGTATTTCCTGTATCTCGTCGCCCGGGAAGCCGACGACGATGCGGTCGACGAGGGTATTGTAGAAGCGGCACTCGTTCCTCACCCACTCGATGAACTCCGGTTCGAGTTCGTACGCCTTGGCGTACCGCGCGACATACCTCTTGAGCGCGCTCCCGTTGCTCAGGATCAGTTCGCAGCACAGGAAATCGAGTCCCCGTCCCGGCGCGCCGTTGAAATGGCGAAAGCGCTTGTAGAGCATCGCCGTCACCTTCCCCGGGAAGGACCTGGGCGGCGTCGCGAAGATATCGTCCTCGGGATCGAAGCGGATGCCGGCCTCGGTGGTATTCGAGATCACGAACTCGAGGTCGGGGTCGAGGATACGCTGTTCGTAGCGCGCGTAATCCGCGTAGGGATTGATGGCCTCCTGCACGCAGCTCACGAGGCGGGTCTCCCTGACATATTCCCCCCCGCGGATGCCCGCGAGGACGACATGGTAGAGGCCGTCCTGTTTCTCGAGGAGGTCGGCCGCGCCCTTCTCGATGGGTTGGATGACGGACACGCCGTGATGCAGTATCCCTTTCTCGTTCGCGACGTCGATCATCCAGTCGGCGAAGCCCCGCAGGAAGTTTCCCTCGCCAAATTGCAGCACCTTCACGGGGAGAGGCGCGACGGGCATCGTGGTTCGATTCAGTTTCTCCATTTTTTCTCAGAAATTAAAGTACGCCTTGGCGTTGTTATAACAAATATCTTCGATCATCTTCCCGATAAACGGCAGCTCCCCGGACGGCAACAGGCCCCGTTCCACGTCATTCCCGACGAGGTTGCAGAGCGTCCGCCGGAAATACTCGTGCCGCGGGTAAGAGAGGAAACTCCGGGAGTCGGTGACCATGCCGACGAACCGCGAGAGGAGGCCGAGCAGCGAGAGCGCGTTCAGTTGTTTCTCCATCCCGTCGTGCTGGTCGAGAAACCACCAGGCGGCGCCCATCTGCATTTTTCCCGGCGTCGGCCCCTGCTGGAAGTTCCCGATCATGGTAGCGATTACCTCGTTAGCGCGCGGGTTGAGGTTATAAATTATCGTCTTCGCGAGCTTCCCGCGGGCGTCGAGGCCGTCCAGGAAGCGGGCGAGGGGCCGGGCGACGTCGAACTCGCCGATGGAGTCGAACCCGCTATCCGGACCGAGGAGTTTAAACGCGCGGGAATTGTTATCGCGGAGCGCGCCGTAGTGGAACTGCTGCACCCATCCCTTTTCCCAGTCCATCTCGGCGAGCGTCGCGAGCATGGCGGCCTTGAAGCGGGTGATCTCGTCGAGAGGGAGGGCGAGGCCGCTCATCACCTTGTTAAAGATGCGGCGAAGCTCCCCCCGCGTGTACCTTTCCGCGTGGAATTGCTCCGCGCCGTGGTCCGAGACCCGGCAGCCCGCCTTGTCGAAATAGTCGTGGCGGCGGCGGAGCGCGGCGATAAAATCCTCGTACTTGACGATCTCCATGTCGGCGGCCGCCGAGAGTCGCTCGACGTAGGCGCGGAAGTTGGCGGGCGATTCGACGGCCAGCGCCTTGTCGGGACGCCACGCGGGAAGCACTTTGAAGGGCAGGTTCTCGCGGCGACAGCGCGCGTGATGTTCCAGCGAGTCGACGGGGTCGTCCGTGGTGCAAACGACCTCGACGCGGTACTTTTGCACGAGACCGCGGCAGGAATATTCTTTTTCGCGGAGCATGGCGGAGCATTGTTCATAGATCTCGTCGGCGGTTTCCGGCTTGAGCAACTTGGTGACGCCGAAGGCGGTTTTCAGCTCGAGGTGCGTCCAGTGGTAGAGGGGATTTCTCATGGTGCGCGGCACGGTGCGCGCCCACGCGTCGAACTTCTCCTTGTTCGAAGTATCTTTCCCCGTGCAAAACCGTTCCTCGATCCCGTTTGCCCTCATGGCCCTCCACTTGTAGTGGTCGCCCTCGAGCCACGCCTCCGCGAGGTTCTCGAAGGAGTGATCGCGGGCGATGTACGCCGGGTCGAGGTGGCAGTGGAAGTCAATGATCGGCATCCGCTCCGCGTGTTCGTGGTAGAGGCGTTCCGCGGTACGCGTTTGCAGGAGAAAATTCTCGTCGTTGAAGTTCTTAATCATGTTTGATATGACTTTCTTGTTTGTTCGTGACGCCGTTACCGGTCGCGCGCTTGCCCCGACTTTCCGGCCCCCCAAAGATACGCGTTTTTGGAACAAACGAAACGTCAAGACGAGAAAGAAGCGTCTACCGCGATTTTATTCGCGTCCGGACCGCGCCGGGATTTTTTTCAAGGTTGCAACAGGGTAACAAACCGCGCCGGGATTTTTTTGAAGGTTGCAACAGGGTTGCAAACCGCGCCGGGATTTTTTTCAAGGTTGCATCAGAGTTGCAAACCGCAAACAGATTTTTTTCAAGGTTGCAACAGGGTTGCAAACCGCAACCGGATTTTTTTCAAGGTTGCAACGGGGTTGCAAACCGCGAACAGATTTTTTTCAAGGTTGCAACGGGCTTATAAACCGCAACCGGATTTTTTTCAAGGTTTCATCGCTTGGAGAAATCTTAACGGCGGCGAGCGCGCGTCACCACACGCGGGAGATAACCTTAAGGGAATGCGTGTAGCGTCGGAGTTCCTCGTTGAAGACGCCGTGGTGATCGACTTTATCGACCCGCACGCGTCCGGAGGCGTGAATGACTCGTCCTCCCTCCCACGCGATGCCGACGTGGGTGAGGCGCGAATCGTCGCCGAAGAATAGCAGGTCGCCGGGGAGGGTCTCCTCGATAAAAGAGAGGATTTCGCCGGCGGCGAGCTGGCCCTCGAGGTCGCGGGGGAGGTTCAGGCCGCGGAGGCGGTAGAGGAGTTGCACGAGTCCGGCGTCGTCGATGCCGCGGGGGGATCGCCCGCCCTGGAGGTATGGCGCGTTGTGGTACATGAGGGCGTGTCGGATCAGTTCTTCCCTCGTGGCGATGGTCCCGCCGGGCAAGGGGCCGAGGAGCGCGTAGCGGTCGTCGCCGAGGAAGAGATGTCGGGTGGCGGGGTCGAATCGCGGGAGGAGGCTGCCGGCGACGATTTGCCGGTAGTCCCACCCGTCGCTCGGGGAGAGGAGGGCGTACAGGGAGGCGACGACGGCTGGCGGGGCGGGGTCGAGGTCGGCGGGGTGGACGCGTTGGCTCTCGATCCAGCCGGCGGTGTTGTCGTGGCATAGCCTGACGCGCGTCCATTTTCTTTCCCGCTCGATGATCTCGTATGTTTCCCCGAAGAGGGCCTGGTTGACGAGCGGCGCTCGCCCGGACTTGGCCTGGCGAAGGGGGACGAGGGGTTCGTTGATGATGCCTGTGTCCACGCGAGTCGTTCAGGAGGTTTTTCTTTTGAGGAGGTGGCAGCCGGCGAGGAGCGCGAGGAAACAGAGGACGATGGTGGCGCCCGACGGGAGGTCGAGGAGCGCGGAGAGGTATAGTCCGACGAGCGATCCGACGACGCTGACGACGGGGGCCACGATCAGTTGCTGCCTGAAATTCTTGTGGAAGAGTCCGGCGATGGCCGGGGGGATGGTGAGGTAGGAGATGACGAGGATGATGCCGGCGAGTTTCATGCACAAGACGATGCACAGGGCGAGGAGGAGGGTGACGCCGGCGTCGAGGAGGGGGAGCGGGAGGCGTTGGGCCTGGCTGTACTCGCGGTCGAAGGCGACGTAGAAGAGGGGGCGGTGGAGGCAGGCGAAGAAGAGGAGCACGGCGGCGCAGAGCAGGATGGAGAGGTGGAGCTGGCTGTCGGTGACGGTGAGTACGTTCCCGAAGAGGAAGGAGAGGAGGTTCGGGGCGTATCCGGGGGAGAGGTAGATGAAGAGGACGCCCAGGGCCATGCCGGCCGACCAGAAGAGGCCGATGAGGGTGTCCTCGCGGAGTCGACGGGAGACGGAGAGTCGCTGGATGCTGAAGGCGGCCGCGAGGGCGAAGATGGCGGCGCCGAGGAGGGGCGAGAAGCCCAGGAAGTAGGCGAGTCCGAGGCCGCCGAAGGAGGCGTGGGTGATGCCGCCGCTGATGAAGACCATGCGACGGGCGACGATGTACACGCCGACGAGTCCGCAGGAGACGCCGGTGAGAAGGGTCGTCCCGAGGGCGTTCCGGAAGAAGTCGTGGGCGAGTAATTCGATCATGTGGCAACGTTCATGCATGTTCCGTCGCGGACGAGCAGGAGGCTTTTGGCGAGGGAGCGGGTGGTTTCGAGGTCGTGGGATACCATGAGGATCGCCATTTCCCGGTTGAGGGCGCGTAGCCTGTCGGGGAGGGATTCCTCGAAGTCGGCGTCGACGTGGGTGGCCGGCTCGTCGAGCGCGAGGAGGCGGGGGGAGGAGATGATGGCGCGGCACAGGAGCACGCGCTGCAGTTGACCGCCGGAGAGTTCCCCGACGGGACGGTCGCGCAGGTCGGCGACGCCACAGAGGTCGAGGTAGTGGAGCGCCCGCTGCCGGTCGCCGCGCGCGTAGCGTTTCAGCAGTTTCGACATCATTCCCGACTGGTCGTCTTCCTAGACGCTGATCGGGAAGCGGCGGTCGAAGGGGTTGTTTTGCGGCAGGTAGCCGAACAGGGGACGGTCGGCGGGACGGTAGATGACTTCTCCCTCGCGGGGTCGGATTAGCCCGAGAATCACTTTGAGTAGGGTGGTCTTGCCCCCGCCGTTCGGCCCGGTGACGCCGATGAAGTCTCCCTCGGCGATGACGAGGTTCACCCCGCCCAGGACTACCCGCCGGTCGTACCCGGCGCTGACGTTTTTTAATTCGAGGATCTCTCCCATGTTATTCCATTCGGGCGATGACGTCGAGGAAGGTTTCCATTTCCCGTTTCCAGTCCGGGTTGAGGGGGTCTATGGTGACGACGCGCGCGCCGATTTCCCGGGCGACGGCTCGCGCGTTCTGGCGGTCGAACTGGTGCTGGATGAAGATCGTTTTGACGCCACGGGCCTTGCAGTCGTCGATGATCGACTTGAGGTGGCCGGGTGACGGTTCTTTGCCGTCGCGCTCGATGACTAATTGCTCCATCCCGTAGTCGGCGGCGAAGTAAGTGAGGGCGGGGTGGTAGATCAGGAATGCTTTATTCCGCTTTCCGGCGGTCACTTGCCTTGCCTCGCGGTCGATGGCGTCGATCTCCGCGGCGAGTTGCTGGAGGTTTCGCTCGAAGCGTTCCCGCTGTTCGGGGAATCGCTCGCCGAGCACTCGCGCGATGGTGACGGCCATTCGTTTTGCTCTCCGGGGCGACATCCAGATGTGGGGATCCACGAGGTGGTGTCCCTCGCCCTCCAGCAGTTCTTCGCCCTCGGAATGGCTGACGAGGAGAATCTCCTTTCGCTCTTTCAAGAGGGGATAGAGGTGGGATTCCTCGAAGGGGAGGAAGCCGACGGCGAAGTAAATGGCGCTGTTGTCGAGCTGCCGCAGCTGGCCCGGCGCGACGTCGTGCGCCGCCGGGTTGGCGCCGGGGGGAATCATGACGTTTACCTTCACGAAGTCGCCCGCGACGCGCTCCACGAGGTAACGCTGCGGCAGGATGCTGACGCTGACAGTCCGTTCGCGGTCCGCCGGCGGCCTGCAGGAGAGGCAGGCGCAGGCGATGATGATCCATACTCTGGCGTTCATTGGGGATAGACGGTGTTTTTTTCTCTTAATCGTTCGAGCACTTCGGTGAAGAACTTCTTTGCCTCGTAGCGCGCCATCGGCAGGTTGTGGAGCAGGTAATTTCCACATTCCTTGGGCGCGGCCCCCGGGATCTCGCCCTCGAACCCGCGGATGAAGAGGAAGGTCTCTTGCATCACGGCGGCGATGTCGTTGGGCAGGAGGTCGCCCCGGACGATGAAGTAAAATCCCGTGCAGCAGCCCATCGGCCCCCAGTAGATGACGCGCCCGCCCCAGGCGGGATGGTTGCGGAGGCGGGTGGCGGCCAGGTGTTCGATGGTGTGCATCTCGGCTTGCCCGAGCGCCGGCTCGCGGTTTGGCTCTTTCATGCGGACGTCGAAGGTGGTGATGACTTCTTTGCCGACCTGGTCCTTGCGGGAGACGTAGATGCCTCGCAGCAGGCGTTCGTGGTCGATCGTGAAACTGGGTATTGTTTTCATCTTGTGTTTATGGGTTAAAGCGCTATCGCGTGCGGGTGTTTTCTTTTGCCGCGTGCCGTATCAGCTCGCGTAACATCTCGAAGGATCGTTGCGGGACTTCCTCCCAGAATCCCTGGTATTGCCGGGCGTGATCTTCCACTCCCGGCGTGTCGCTGATCATCCGGTAGCTCAGGAATGGCACGCCGTAGAGGTGGCAGGTCTGGGCGAGCGATCCCGACTCCATGTCGACGGCCAGTCCTTCGGGGAAATGTTTTTTGATCCGCTCCAGCTCTTCCCGGCTGTCGATAAAACGGTCGCCGCTGCATACCAGCCCGCCGTGCACCCGCCCCCGCTCCGGGACGATGGAGAGGGCCGCGCGGTAAAGTTCCCTGTCGGCGGGGAAACGGGCGGGCAGGCCGTCCACCTGGCCAAGTTGATTGGCCCCGCCACACCACACGTCGTGGTAAACGACCTCGTCGCCTACCACGATGTCCATCACCTCCAGGGAAGGGTCGATACCGCCGGCGACTCCCGCATTGATGATCAGGTCGGGGTTGTAGCGACGGATCATCTCGACAGCCCCGATGGTGGAACATACCTTGCCGATGCCGCATTGCGCGAGCACCACCTCCGCGCCCTCGGCGTATCCCTCGACGAGGAGCGTCCCGCGCTCGAGATGCTCCACGCGGCGCTCGAGGACGGCGCGCGCCAGCTCGTACTCCGCGCGCATGGCCACGATGATACCCACGCGCTTCATGAGAGGTAGGGATTTGTTCGCCGTTCCCGGTCGATGGTGGTAGTCTCCCCGTGTCCCGGCACGACGCGCACGTCGCCCGGCAGGATGAATAGCTTCTCGCGTATGCCCGTCGCGAGTTGCCGCGCGTTTCCTCCCGGCAAGTCGGCCCGGCCGATGTTCCCGCGGAAGAGGACGTCGCCGGAGATCAGTAGCTTGTCGCGCTCGCTGTAATAGCAGAGGCTGCCGGACGAGTGGCCCGGCACGTGGATGGGCAACAGCCGCGAGCGGCCGAAGAGCACCTCTTCCCCCTCGTCGATGTAGCGACACGGGGGGAGTGGCTCGATCTTCCCGAGGCCCAGTCGCGCGGCGCACTCCTCGGCGTTCAGCAGCCACGGTTCGTCCGCCCGGTGCGCCCTTGTCGAGAGGCCGAACGTTTCCAGCATAAAGCCGTTGCCGAGGATGTGGTCGATGTGCAGGTGGGTGTTCAGCAGCGCGACCGGCGTCAGGTTGCTTGTCGCCAGGAAGCGTTGCAATTCATCTCGCTCGTCCTTCGTCGAGCACCCGCAGTCGATCACGACGGCCTCGCCCGTTTCGTCGTACAGGACGATCGTGTTTTCCTCGATGGGGTTACATGTAAAAATCTTTATGTTCATAGTTCACGTGCGTAATTTATCAAAACCTTTTCCGTAGACGCCCATCACGGTGTTCATCGTGAGGAAGGCGTCGGGGTCAACCTGCTTGGTGACTCGCATGATGCCCTGCATCTCGCCCTTGCGGGCCACGACGACGAGCATCTTGCGGGCCGCTCCGGAGTACCATCCCTGGCAGTCGACGACGGTGACGCCGCGGTTGAGGTCGCGGGTGATCGAATCGGCCACCTGGTCGTACTTGTCCGAGAAGATGAAGAACTGCACCGATTGCATGCGCCCGGTGAATACCATGTCGATGGTGTAGGAGAGTACTCCCATCTGCACGTAGCCGAAGATGAGATCCTGGAAGCTCCAGGAGAGCATGTAGCTGCTGCCGATGATCACCACGTCGAGGTACATGATCACTTTCCCCGGGCTGATGTTGCGGTATTTGTTGATGATCATCGCGACGATGTCCGTGCCGGCCGTGCTCCCCCCGTTGATCAGGGAGACGCCAACGCCAACGCCACACAGGATGCCGGCGATGATCGTGCTCATGAAGCGGTCGTCGAGCAGCGGCTCGTGGATGTGTGCCTGGAAGAGGCTCAGCAGGGCCGAGTTGACCAGGACGGCGTAGATGGTCTTGATGCCGAACTTCGGCCCCAGGATCTTGATCGCGATGCCCACCAACAGGGCGTTGATCGCGAGGTAGGAGGCGCCCACGGGGATCGCCTCGCCGGTGAGGAAGTAGATCATCGTGCTGATACCCGTCACGCCGCCGCCGACAATCTTGTGCGGCACGAGGAATGCCGTCACCCCGAAGGAGTAGATCACCAGGCCGAACGTGATCGCGGCGTACGATCGCACCTCCGAGAACAGGGTTGTTTTCTTGATCTTCATCGCGCGAGTTGTTTAGTCCATGTATCTTTCAGCCCCACCGTCCTGTTAAAGACCAGCGCGCCGGCGGTCGAGGACTTGTCCGCGCAGAAGTACCCCAGCCGCTGGAACTGGAAACGATCCCCGGGCCGCGCTGTCGCCAGCCCCGGCTCCACCTTGCAGCGCTTCACCACCCGCAGGGAATCCTCGTTCAGGAACTGCTTAAAGTCCGCGTCCTTGTGTCCTGCCGGGTCTTCGTCCTTGAAGAGGCGGTCGTACAGGCGCACCTCCGCCTCGATCGCGTCCCGCGCCGAGACCCAGTGCAGCGTTCCCTTCACCTTCCGGTCGTTTCCCGTACCGCTCCGCGTCTCCTCGTCCACCGTGCAGAAGATCGTCGTCACGCGCCCCTGCTCGTCCTTCTCCACCCGTTCGCACTTCACGATGTAGGCGCCCTTCAGCCGCACTTCCTTCCCCGCGGACATCCGGAAAAACTTCTTCGGGGCGTCCTCCATGAAGTCCTCCCGCTCGATGTACAACTCCCTGGAGAAAAGCAACCGTCGCGTGCCCGCCGACGCGTCTTCCGGGTTGTTCTCCACCTCTACCCATTCCGTGCGGTCTTCCGCGTAGTTCTCCAGCACCACCCGCACCGGGTCCAGCACCGCCATCACCCTCGGGGCAATCCTGTTCAGGTGCTCCCGCGCGCAGAACTCCAGCAGCGACATGTCCACCGCGATCTCGCGCCGCGCTACCCCCACCTTCTCCGCGAAAAGACGGATCGACTCCGGGGTGTATCCCGCCCGCCGCAGGCCGGAGATCGTGGGCATCCGGGGATCATCCCACCCGTCGACCACTCCCTCGCGCACCAACGAGAGCAACATGCGCTTGCTCATCACCGCGTAACTTAAATTCCGGCGGGCGAACTCGATCTGCCGGGGACGGTAGTCGCCCTCGGCGAGCTGGTCCAGAAACCAGTTGTACAGGGGGCGATGCACCTCGAACTCCAGCGTGCAGATCGAGTGCGTCACCCCCTCCAGGTAGTCGCTTTGGCCGTGCGTGTAATCGTACATCGGGTAGATGCACCACTGGCTGCCTGTCCGGTAGTGCGGCACGTGCATGATCCGGTACATGATCGGGTCGCGCAACAGCATGTTCGGCGAGGCCATGTCGATCTTCGCCCTCAGCACCCGCGATCCCGCCGCGAACTCGCCCGCCCTCATCCGCCGGAAAAGCGACAGGTTCTCGCTCGCCGGGCGATCCCGGAAGGGACTTTCCACCCCGGCGCTCGTCGGGACGCCCCGTTGCGCGCTGATTACCTCGGCGGGCTGGTCGTCCACGTAGGCCTTCCCCGCCGCGATCAACTGCTCCGCCCACGCGTACAGCTGCTCGAAGTAGTCGGAGGCGTAGCGCACCGCGCCGTCCCACTCGAATCCCAACCAGCGCACGTCGGACACGATCGAGTCGATGTACTCCTGATCCTCCTTCGAGGGATTCGTGTCGTCAAAGCGCAGGTTGCACACCCCGCCGTATCGCTCCGCCAACCCGAAGTTCAGGCAGATCGACGTCGCGTGACCAATGTGTAAATACCCGTTAGGCTCGGGGGGAAAACGCGTCACCACCTTGCCGCCATGCATCCCGGCAGAGAGTTCTTCCTCCACCATCTGTTCGATAAAATTCAGAGACCGCGACCCCGGCTCGTCAACTATCCTGCTATCCATAATTCCTGTTTGAAAAACCAAACGCGAAAGTAACTAAATCGCGAGAGTTAAAAAACTTTCCCTATATTTGCCCCCCATGAAAAAAATAGTATACATACTGTTATCCTGCTTCGCGCCACTCCTCGCGACCGCCCAGAACGAAAACGGTTTTTTCTATAACCCGAACGAGGAGAACGATAGACAACGCCTCGAAAGCAGAAGAGATACCACCAACAAGGAAACCCCAAACGTCCCGCACTACCGAACAGCATGGCAATGGATAGGCGGGGGACTGTACAAGAAATACGTCCCCCTCGACTCCCTCACCGACGGGATTCACAACTATAACGCGATCTTTAAACAAAGCATCTCGAACTCCTACCTTGGGAACTTCCCCTCCCCCTACCAGTCGGACATCCTCCTCCTCCGCGAAACCTCCCAGGACTTCTACCCCCTCAACTCCGTCAGGGCATACCTCTTTAAACCCGAGGACGCCCTCCAGTGGAACGTCACCACCCCCTTCACGCGCCTCGACTACTTCAACGGGGGGCCAAAAGCCAAGTCCGAAAACTGGCTCGACCTTTGGCACGTGCAAAACATTAAACCCTACTGGAGCGCCGGGATCAGGTATAACCTCATCTCCAGCGCCGGATCGTACTCCTACCAGCAAGCAAAGACATACCACTTCACCCTCTTCTCCAATTACGAGTACGAACGATACGCCGCCTCCTTCTTCATCAACCAGAACATGGGACACTTCGACGAGAACGGGGGCGTCGCCAATCACGCCGAGATTCGAGACACCATCATCAACTCCAAGTACGTCCTCACCAAGATCAACAGCTCGCCAAATAGCGAGCCGAATAACAATTACAAGAACTTTAACCTCCGCGTGCAACTGCAGTACAACATCGGACGAGGACCCCGCCGCGCCGCGCCCGCCGCCGACACCCTGCCCGCCGCTTCGCAGCCCCTCGTCGATACCCTACCTCCTGTCGACTCCCTCCCCCCTCCCCCCTCCGCCCCGCGATTCCTCCTCGACTCCCTGACCACCGATACCCTGCAACCCAGCCCCCCGGATACCATCCCCTACACCTACCCCATCAAGGCAATCCTCGACGTCCGCGTCGAAAACAACAAGCACACCTTTAAAGAGATTACCGTCGATCATGCCTTCTTCCCCCGGACATACATCGACAGCGCCTCGCACAACAACATCTACGAAAGCAAACTCCTGCAGCTCGCCGGGCAGCTCGTCCTCAACCAAAACCCCAGTCACCCCCTCCGCCCGGGACTGCACGCCGGCGGCGTATACAAAAAAACAGACTACTACCAGCAAGTCCGCATCGACAAGGACTCCACCACCAACGACTTCGCCACCCTCACCTACAAGAGCCTCCTCCTCACCGGCGGAATCTTTAATAACGATACCACCACCAACCTCAACTACCGCGCCACCGCCTCCCTCTGCATCCTCGGAAGCTACGCCGCCGACTATACCCTCCAGGCCGAGGCCACCCGCTACATCGGGAAACAAAGAAACGCCAACCTCAACGTCAAAGCCACCCTCCAACAACTCTCCCCCAACCCCTTCTTCCAAAGATACACAGGCAACCACGACCTCTGGCAAAACAGTTTCAACAAAACCACCACCCGCGAAATACAAACCATCATCAACGCCCCCCGCTACCACAACCAGACAGGACTCGCCGCCCGATCCACCTCCGGATACATCCACCTCGACACCCTCGCCACCCCCGTCCAACACGACTCCCCCATCCTCACCCTCACCGCCTGGATCAAACAATCCATTCCCCTCGGACACTTCACCCTCGACCAAACCCTCTACTACCAAACCACCAGCAACCCCAACGCCAACCCCCTACCCGCCATCGCCCTCTACTCCCACAACTATTACCAAAACACCTTCTTCAAAAAGGCGCTCGCCGTACAGGCCGGCATCGACCTCTTCTACAACACCGCCTTCCGAGCGCCCGCCTACAACCCCGCCACCATGCAATTCCACCAGCAAGACAAACAAAAAACAGGAAACTACCCCAAGGTAGACCTCTTCGTCACCCTCCGCGTCAAGCGAGCCGACATCTTCATCAAGTACGAGCACGCCAGCCAGTATATCGCCAACCGGAACTATTTCTCCACCCCCGACTACCCCATCAACCCCGCGCGGGTCAAATACGGCGTCCGCTGGAACTTCTTCGATTAAAAAAACGCTCCAACGCTTGCAAATCAACAACCAAAAGAGTAGCTTCGCACCCGAACGAATACCCATCACTAACACCCCGCCAGCAATGCCCTACCGAAGACTGCCAAACACGGATGCCGCGAGAGTAAGAGCGCTCGAAATCGTTACCCGACAACAACCACTCCCCGGGACGACCGACTGCCCCTATACCCCGGAACTAAAACAAAAGATCGAACTCTTCCTGCCGCGCTTCAAAACCGCCATCCTTAACTCCGACGCCGCCCGGGAAAAACAAAACCACAACAGCCGCGTCCACGCCGAACACACCCGGAAAGCAAAACTCTACATCTCGCACTTCCTCCAGGTACTCAACCTCGCCATCACCCGCGGCGAACTGAAACCCGCCGTCAGGACATACTACGGCATCGACGAGAACGACCCCCGCCTGCCATCCCTCGCCACCGAACAGGACCTCCTGCAATGGGGAGAGAAAACCATCCGCGGCGAACAGGAACGCCTCCGGGCCGGCGGCACCCCCATCTACTCCCCCTCCATCGCCCTCGTCCGCGTGAACCACGAGAATTTCAAGCAATCGCACTTCTCCCAGAAACAGTTCCAGCAGAACGCCGCCCGCTACTGCGCCGAGGTCGCACGCGTGCGACACTACGCCGACCAGCTCGTCCTCGACCTCTGGAATCAAATCGAGGCCCACCACGAGCATATCGAGAACGAACTTCAACGCCGCGAAGCCTGCCAGCAATACGGCATCGCCTACGTCTTCAGAAAAACCGAACTGAAAAGAATCCAACAACAACAACGCCTCGACCAACTCTCCCCCCGCCTCCCCTTCTGATCCTCCCCACCCTGCCCCCTCCGCAACCCC
>JAIROI010000018.1 GCA_031257615.1 Odoribacteraceae bacterium | reverse complement strand
CCGTCTCGGTGGTGAGGCTGTATCCGAGGAATGCGTCCTCGGCCTTCGCGCCGGCGGGGTAACAGGTCGTTTTGTAGCCCGTCGACGTGGCCTCCGGAGCAACATGCCCTGCGTTGCGGTAGTTATAAAGCAGGACGCTGTCGAGCGTGAAGTTGACGACGTCGATGTCGAGAGAAACGTCGATGCGAGCAACGGCGCGGGTAAGGTCGACGCCGAGGGTACCGGGAGTGGAGGTCTCGGTGATGGTCAAGTCCGACGCGTATTCTCCCCACATCGGGAAGGGGTACGCGAGCTTCGCGCCGGCGACGGTGGCAGTGCTCGCGAGGCCGTTAAGGAGCGTCTCGCGAGTAGGCCCGGAGGAGATAATAGAGTTCGGTGCGTAGCTGGCGACAGAGGCGCGCGCGTTGGCGATGATCACCATTTTATAAGGTATCGGGGTACTGCCCCCGTCGAGCGGGTTAATGGGCAGCCGGACGGTAAAGGTCTTGTTCAAGTAGGGGGACGGGTTCACGTCGGTGATCGCAGCGCCGGTGGCCGGCGCCCGGTAGTAGAGTTGGTCGTTGTCCTTCGTGAACAGGAGCACGTCGACCTCGGCGACCTTGTTCTCGTTCTCGCTACCTGGGAGGCTGCGCGTCGGGGGTGCGGGCGTGGAGAGCGACAGTGTGACGAGCGCCGTGCTGTCGCCAACGATGATCCTTTCCCGTGCTCCTCCGTCGAGTTCATGGACGCAAGCGCCAAACAAGAGCGCCATCGTCAGGGCAAAAAATAACCGGGATCCTTCTTTCGAAAGATTCCGGCGCGCTTGGTATCCCTGCCTTGCGGCAGAGCGACTTTCCGATCGTTCTTGCGAACAGTCTGCGTAATGTGCGTTGTATGCGTTTTCCATCATTTGATTTCGCGTGACAAATGGATTCAGTTTGTTGCCGGCAAAGCTATTCAGAAAGTTCCAATTACACAAGTACCCTCCAACACTTTCTGCCAAACTTTTTTCTGTGCCCTACTTTTTCAACAAATCTCCCCCGCGTCTGCCACCTTCCGAACAAGTCATCCGACCTACATCCACCCCAGAATGCACCTATATATAATAAGGAGTAATCGGATTCTTTTCCGCGCGGCAGCCTGAGGCAGCCGCGAAAGGTAAGGCAGCTACGCAGCCAGGAATACATGGACTTCGTTTTATACAGTAGCCTTAGGCTACTGCCTACAAAGATTGGGCAGCTACGCAGCCCTTCAAAGGATTCTTTTTTGTACAGCACCCGGAGGGTGCTGTTTTACGCGGCAGCCTTAGGCAGCCGCGCACGAAGGATAGGCAGCTACGCAGCCAATCCTAACGTGGGCATTACGCTATACAAGCCTAAGGCTACTGTATAGCGAGTAGACGTAATGGGAATCGGCTGCGTAGCTGCCTCATCTTTGTCCGCAGCAGCCTAAGGCTGCCGCGAGTGAGTAGGGTGTAGCGAGAGAGGGTACCACACACTGTACCCTACACTCTGCAAACTACACTCGTGACTATACTCTGCAAACTACACTCGTGACTATACCCTATACTCTAATCACTACGCGCTACTCCTGGAGGAGACGGACGTCGACGGCATCGATGTAAACGCCCTCGGAGGCGGGGATCTCGACGTCACCGGAGGTGTAGGCGCGGAACTCCACGCGTAGGATATTGGCCCCAACGGGCGCGCGGAACTTGTCGCTGTTCCCGAAGACGTCCAACCAGCCGGTGGTGACGCCGGACTCCAGGGTCTGTATGGCGGCACTCGACGAGGCAGGAAGCGCCGACGAGGCGGTCTTGCGCCAGGTGCAAAAGACCCTCCACTTGTAGAGAGAGGTGTTCGAGTTGACCCGCGCCCGTATCCGGTAGCACTTTCTCTCCGTCACCGCGACGTCCTGGTAGATGTAACTCCGCGGCTCCAGGCGGCAAGAGTACTTGCCCTCGGCGACGCGGGAAGTGGCGGCGCGGGAAATGCCGCGCGCCCCGTCGCGGTTGTACTTCCAGCCGGCGGGCAGGGTATCCACTTCCCAGGTCTCGAACCCGCCGTTCGCGAGCAGGTTATTCCCCGCGGGGACGCCTGCCGGCGGGGTATTGTCCGCGGCCACGTCGTCGAGTTGGCCCATCTCGAGGGATCCCCCGTCGACGACATTCGCCTCGTCCCACGTCTGCACGCTAAACTCGAAACCCCGCGGGGAGGTGGGGAGGTATTGACCCGCGACAGAGACGACGCGGTTCGCCTCGATGGCCGGCGACAACTTCATGAAGCCGCGGTAGGTGACGTGGCCGATGGAATAAAGCACGCTGATCTCGGCCTTGTTAGCGGCGACGGGGAAGGTCAGGATCTCGGCGGTGGCGGAGGGACTTCCCTTCGCGTACGCCACGCGTTTCACGATGCTGGCGGCGTTGCCCGCGGCGCTCCCGTCCGCCGAGACCCCGGAGGGCGCGCCGGACAGTTCGATCTTGAGGGAGTCGATGTTGGCGGGGAGATCGGTCAACGAGACGCGGATCTTCCCCACCCGCCGCGCGAGCGAAACGGGGATCGCCGCCTCCGAGTTGATCGTGACGTTGACCCGCCTGGTGGCGGTCAGGAAGTCGGAGGCCTCCCGGTGCGCGTCGCCCTCGTCGAGCAACTTGAGGGAGACCTTCTCGACCGGGTCGCCGACGTTGCAGGAGACCTCCTTCTCCTCCGGCCCGTTGGCGATAAAGAGGAGGTCGTATCTCCCGACGGGGAGATTGACGGAGACCCCGGAAAGGTTGGTGGAGGGAAAAGAGAAGTAGCGCGCGACGACGTTGTCCTGCAACACGACGACGCGGAGCGACGAGAGATTCGTCACGAGGGTCTCTCGCGAATCGAGTTCGAATGCCTCGAGGAGGACGCGGGTTTTCTTCCCGTCGAGCAGTTCCTGCTTCTCGCAGGACATGACGAAAAGAGCAAATAAAACAATGAATGTTCCTTTCATATTGACACGTTTATCGGTGGGCCGCGAAGGTACAAACGATTTCCGAAAAAGCAAAACGGTCGCGCGCGGCAAGACTTGCGCGAAAGGAGGAAGGAGACGATCGCGTTACCCGGGGAGCGCCTGTTCGGCG
>JAIROI010000163.1 GCA_031257615.1 Odoribacteraceae bacterium | reverse complement strand
AATAGGGCTTTTTGCGGCTCGTGTTAGACAATGGTATGTATTGCAAATAACTAAATATCAATACAAAACAGCAAATTCCGACTTAACTTGTGGCTGATTTAGACGCTTGCGTTGTATGCGTTTTCCATCATTTACTTTTACGTGACAAATGAATTCTGTTTATCGCCGGCAAAGCTGCAAAAAATATGAATACAAACCAAATCCTCGCCACATTTTCTGTCAAACTTTTTCCACGCACCTGCTTTTTTAACAAGTCTCACCCGCGTATGCGCCCCACAAAGCAAATAGGTACTTCCCCGATACAAGATTAAGCAGCTATCGGGAGCCGTTTATCGCGACGGTGCGATCATATATAATAAGGTGTGGTCTCGATTTGGTAGGGAGAAAAAAGAAGCACGGTGGACGGGATGTCCACCGTGCGGTGTGTGTGGCGACCTCAAGCGGGGGTAGGGGAGAGGTCGACGGGGAGGAGGCTACTCGGTAGCGTTGGCCTCGCTCTGTATGGGCCAGTAGGGGTTCTGGTAGATGGGCGATGTGTCGGCGTCTGTCCCGTTCTGGCTGGTGATGAGGAAGTGGTCGACGGCGATGGGATTGAGGTAGTGTCCCATTTTCCACTTGAGTCCGCCCTGTATCGCCACGGGGTCGGTGGGTTTGATCTCGTAGGGTCGGACGTACAGCCCGGCGGAAGAGGGGGAGACGACTCCGGTGAAATAGGCCTCGTTGTCGATGGGCCGGGCGACGGTGACGGCGCCTCCCGCGTTGATGGTGTAGACGTGGAACTTGGGTCCCCAGAACTTGCATCCCTCGACGGTGTAGGGGGTGTTGACGAGTCGGTCGAGCGCCCTCCATCGCTTGAGGTCGAAGAGTCTCATGCCGTCGGCGAGCAACTCCATGCGGCGTTCGCGGCGGATGGAGTAGAGCACGGGGTCGGTCAGCGGCGCGCCGGCGGAGTACGCGGCGAGGTCATTGGGTATTTCGGAGGCGATGACGGTCTTGTTGATGGTGTTGGCCTCGATGGACGCCCATGTGACGCTGGTGGCGTTGGCGCGGCTACGTATCTTGACCCAGTAGTCCTTGGCGTCGGCGTCGAGGGATCCGTTTTTCTCGTAGCAGGCTTCGATGTAGTTGAGGTATGCTTCGGCGGCGCGGTAGACGATGCAGCCGGTGTAGCTTCCGTTGTTGACATTCATTTGGGCGAAGGTGGGGTTGTATCCCTTGCGGAGCGTGTAGCCTGTGTTGTATCCCTTTTCGGCGTCACCGAGGACGAGGTCGGGTAGCGGTTCGATGACGTTGTAGCATCGTTCGGGGGGTGAGCCTGCCTGGTAGTAGTTGACGTCCCCGGGCACCTTGAGGAAGAGTTGCAGGCGGCCGTCGCGATTGACGCGTACGCAGTTCAGTGAGTCGTCTCCCTGGTATCTTCCCCCGGAGGCGTAGATGGGCGAGCCGTCGTCCATGAGGAAATTGTCGACGTAGGCGCGGGTGAGTCCCGTCTTGGCGCAGCCGGCGGTGGTGTATGAGGGGATGTTGTGGGTGATGCCCAGTCCCTGGTTGTATTGCCTCCAGAGGATGACCTCGCTGTATCCGCTCAAGTTGACGTCTCCGAACATTTTCAGGAAGAGGTTTTCGGGATCGGAGAGGCTTTGCGGGAGGACGCCGTTGTTGGCGACGAGCGCGGTGGTGGAGGCGACAGCCTTGGCCGCAGCCATGGCCTCGTCAAAGAAGAAGGCGATCTCGGCGTCGATGCTTCCCTTGGGGAACTGGTAGCCGGGATGCGCGGTGGCGCCCGGCCAGCCGGCGCCGAGTGGGACGAAGGGGGTTCCCTTGAAGTACTTCAGCCAGGTGCCTTCGAACAGGGCGACACGCGATTTGAGGAGTTGCGCGGCCTTTTTGGTGATGCGCGTTTTGGCGACGTTGTCGTTGAGGAGGGCGATGGCCTTGTCGAGTTCTTCAAGGATAAAGTGTGCGACCTCGGTTCGGGGTTGGCGCTTGCTGGCCTCGGTGAGGGTGGCCATGTCGTCTTGCAGTATTTCGGTGATGATGGGGAAGTCCCCGAGGCTTTGTAGCTTTCCGAAATAGGCGAGCGCGCGCAGGAAGTAGGCCTCTCCGACGAGGTGGTTGATGAGCGCGGTGTTACCGGAGATGGCGCCTGCCTCGTACTTTGGCAGGACGAAGTAGAAGAAGTAATTGCACCGGTAGATGTAAGTGAACGACCAGTCTCCCCCGCTTTGTGCGACCTTGAAGTCAGCCGGCCTGTAGATGCTGGAGGCGGAGGTGGAGGCCATGTTGTCGGAGTTGGCGTCGATGCCGTAGTTGCCGTAGCTCCATGAACCGTGTGTGGTGAAGACATCGAGGTAGAGGTTGTCGATGTATGTCTGGAGTTGCGCGTCGGTGGTGAAGTAGGCCTCACCGGGGAGACTTGTTTTCGGCTCCTGGTTGAGGTCGACACATGCCGTGATCCCGATGAGGAGGGCGGCAATGATGATGTTAATCCTTTTCATGATCTCTTGTTTTTAGAAGTTGATGTTAAGACCTAACGAGAGGACGCGCGAGAGCGGGTAAACGCTTCCGTTCCATCCGCCGTCGATGGATTCCGGGTCGAAGACTTCGATCATGTTGGAGGCAGTCCAGAGGTTTTCGCCGGAGAAGAATACGCGTGCCCGGGTGACGCCGATCTTTTGGGTGAGTGCTCTCGGCAGGGTGTAGCCTACTTGCAGGTTCTTGAGACGTATGTAGGAAGCGTCCTGGAGGTAGCGCGTTTGGATCTTGCGGTTTTTGCCGCTGTCGCCGCTGAAGTAGGGTTTGGGGTAGTAGGGGTCGAGGTTGACCTCGTTGATTCCCTTTTGCACGGACCAGGTGTTCTCGTCGCGGAAGTAGTCGAGGTGGGGTTTCAGCGCGGTGGAGTTCCACATGCCCCCGTCCTGGATGTTGTCGCCGCTTTGCCCGCTCTCGTCGCCCCCGCCGGAGGTGGCCCCCCAGAAGAAGTAGTTGCCTTGCCAGAAGTCGCGCTTGCCGACGCCCTGGAAGAAGACGCGTAGGTCAAAGCCTTTCCAGTCGGCGGAGAGGTCGATGCCGAAGCGATATCGGGGGGTGTTGTTGCCGATGATGGAGAGGTCTCCGTGGTCGGTGAGGGTTCTGCCTCCGGGGCTGATGCCGTCTTGGCCGTCGATGTTGGCGTACATGATGTCGCCGGCTCCCCAGGAGGAATGTATGGCACTCTGCCCGCCGACGGCGGCGAGGTGGGCGTCCATCTCTTCTTGTGTTTTGGCGATGCCGACGGTGGTATATCCCCAGTAGTCACCGACTTTCTTGCCGGGATAGTAGGAGAGGATGGCGCCGGTCTTGTTGCTGGGATACTTCTTGACCTCCGTCTGGTAGTCGGAGAGGAGCAGGCGGACGTTGTAGTTGAGGCCGTTCGCGAGGCGGTCGTTCCAGCCGATCTGCAGTTCGAAGCCGTAGTCGCGCAGTTCGGTGTCGTTGGCTCTTTTGGGGTTGACGCCCAGGGTGGCGGGCAGCTGTGGGGCCGGGCCGAGCATGTCGGTGGTGGTGCGCACGTAGTAGTCGAAGGTACCCGTGAGGCGGCTGTTGAGCATTGCGAGGTCCAGGCCGATGTTGGTGGACTTGATCTTCTCCCAGGTCAAGTAGGGGTTCTCGACCGTACCCGGGGCGACGGCGGTGTTGGTGCGCTTGTCACCCTGCAGCCAGGAGCCGCTATTGGTATACAAGCCGATGTCGGAGTAGGTGGGATACCAGCCGTAGGTGTTCATGTTGGCGAGCTGACCGTAAGAGGCGCGCAGTTTCAACATGTCGACGAGGTCGGAGGCCGCCTCGAAGAAGTTCTCCCTGGCGATGTTCCAACCGGCAGAGAAGGAGGGGGAGTAGACGCTGCGATGGTCTTCGCGGAAACGCGAGGAGGCGTCATAGCGCAGGTTGGCTTCGAAGAGGTACTTGTTGTCGTAGTCATAGTTGACGCGCCCGAACCCACCCATGTTTGTCCAGGTGTTGCGCGATCCGTTGACGTTGGGGGTGACGGCGGCGCCGGTATGATCGAGGCCATTGGTCAGGTCAACCTCGGGAAGGGAGGGAGAGATGACGCCGTTCCGTTGCAACCCGAAAAGCACTTGATCCATCTGTTGCTCCTGGAAACCGACCATCGCCTTGACGTGGTGTTTCTCCTGGATATCGAAGCTGTACTCCGTGTAGATGTTCAGGCCGAAGAGGTCGTTCTTCTGGGTGTCCTCGTGCACGTTGCCGCCGGCGGCATTAGCATAGACGTAGGGGTTGTTGTCAACGTCGTAGTGGTAGAGCGGGAAGCTGTCCCAGTGGCGGTGGGAGGTGCGCACGGAGTAGCTGACGTCCGCGAAGGTCTTCCAGTTCTTGATGGGTTCATAGGTCACTTGCAACTGCTGGTAGGAGTTGTCGGTGATCGTCCTGTCCTTTCCACCATCTCGCAACTCCACGGCTCTCCATTCGAAGAGGTTTCCGTTCCCGTCGTACATGGGCAGGGAGGGCCAACACTGGCGACCGATGGTCTTGAAGAGGTTGTTGGTCATCTGGCTCGGACGGGTGTAGATGTCCCGGACGAAGCGATTGTTGTAGGATACCGAGATCCACTCGTTGACCGCGTAGCTCACCTTGCCGGTTGCCGTGAAGCGCTTGTAGGTATCCTGGTTGAATACCATCAGACCGTTCTGGTCGAGCAGGCCGAAGGAGGTATAATAGGTGATCTTGTCCTTGCCGCCCCCGATGCTGATGTTGTGCTCTTGCGAGAAGGCGTTCGGGCGGATCAGCTCCTTATAATAGTCCCTGTTGTCGATACCGCCGACGTTCGTGTACTCGACGCCGGAGGTGCTGACGTAGACGCCGCGGGGGTCAAAGCCGTCGTCGTACATGCCACGGTTGTTCGCGAACACGGTCGCTGCAACGGTTGCTCGTCCTTCCTTGAAGTCCTTGATAGCCTCCATCCAGTTGTCGTTGAAGTGGGGTCCCCAACCGGGAACGTTCACGCAACCGTCGTTGAAATAGGCCGCGAAGGTGTAAGAGTCGGGAAACTCGGGGAGCAGGACGGGAGTATTCCAGCGCAAGTTGTTGCTGTACGTCACCGTTGTTTGTCCCGGTGTTCCGCTCTTCGTGGTGATCAGTACCACGCCGAAGGGAGCTTTTGCCCCGTAGATAGACGACGCGGCGGCGTCTTTCAGCACGGAGATGTTGTCAATATCGTTCGGGTTAAGGGCGTTGATGTCTCCCTCGATCCCGTCGATCAACACGAGCGGGCTGCCGCTCACTTGTGAATCGATCGTTCCTCGTCCGCGGATGTTGATACTTGGTCGGCTGTCGAGCGTCCCGCTATTCTGCGAGATGTTCAGACCGGGAACCAGTCCTTGCAATGCTTGCGCGGCAACGATTACGGGCCGGTCTCGCAGTTCCTTGGCAGTAGCGATACCCACCGCGCCGGTCAGGTTTACTTTCTTCTGCGTACCGAAACCGATGACCACGACCTCGTCGATGCTCGTCGCCTCCTCGGCCAGCTGGACGTTAATCACGATCTTGTCTCCCACTGTGATGCTCTGCGAGACGTAGCCGACAAACGAGAAGGTCAACACCGAGTTCCGACTGGGAACAGCGATACGATACCTCCCTTCCGCGTCTGCAACAGTGCCTCGCCTCGTCCCCATCCCCTCGAGCAACACGTTCGTTCCCCTCAATGGTGCGCCGCTGGCGTCAGTTACGCGTCCTGAGACCTCGATGACTCCCTGGGCTGCTGCCGGGAGAGAGTACATGCTCGCGCACAGGAGCACAAGGATGATCTTGTGCCACATGCTTCGATTAGTTAGTTTGGTTTTCATCATACTGTAATTATTAGGTAAAACAACAGTCTCCCAAGAGACTTTCTCTTCAGTTTCTCCTCAAAGCTACAATTAATATACAAAGAAATGAGTGGAAAAATCAATCAAAAAGGGGGTAAAAATGAATCACGACGGGCGCTGCCCGAAATTTATATCCAGTTTGAGTAAAAAGTACACCACTTTTCCATACCTTCGGCCTGATGAAAAACGTGTTTCAACGGTCAACGCGAAAACCTAAATTTACCTCAACCTATGATCCAACGCCTTCTCCTTTCCCTGTTACTCGTGAGCCTCGCGGCATCCCCCACCCGCGCAGGTCACGGTACACCAACACCTTCTCTCCGGTCAGCTACCCTCGACTTCCGTCAACCGCCTCTTGCAGGACAGCGAGGGATACATCTGGATCACCGCCAATGGCCTGTGCCGCTACGATGCCTACCAGACAATGACTTTCCAGGTGGACAACCTGTTCGCGTGTTTATTGATTTGACCTGCTCTTGCACTAATCTATCGACGTCAACCAGTAACCTGTCGACGGAGATCAGTAACCTGTCGACGGAGATCAATAACCTGTCGACGGAGATCAATAACCTGCCGACGGAGATCAATAACCTGCCGACGGAGATCAATAACCTGCCGACGGAGATCAGTAACCTGCCGACGGAGATCAATAACCTGTCGACGGAGATCAATAACCTGTCGACGGAGATCAATAACCTGTCGACGGAGATCAGTAACCTGCCACCCGGCATGTCCGGCCACCAGAACATCCATAGTCTCGCCGAGGATCACCGGGAGCGAATATGGATCGCTTGTGATTCGGGCGTGATGATCCTCGATAAAACCCCGGCGTTCCACGCCACCTGGTGGGCCTGCCTGTGCTACGTTTGCCTCGCCATCGCCCTCCTTTATCACCTGCACCGCGCCATTATCTCTCGCATGCGATCGCGCCAGGAAGCGCGCATCGCGCAGATCGAGAAGGAGAAATCCGACGAACTCGCGCGCACCAAGCTACGCTACTTCACCAACATCTCGCACGATCTCATGACCCCGCTTACCATCATGTCGTGCCTCGTCGATGACATCCCGCACGGCGCGCGAGCAGACATCCTCCGTTCAAACATCAATCGCCTCCATCGACTGCTCCGGCAGATTCTCGATTTCCGGCAGATCGAGAGCGGAAGCATGAGCCTCAAAGTCGAGCGGGCGGATATCATCGCCTTCGCGCGACGAATCTGCGAGAGGGATTTCCTACCACTGACCCGCCGCAACAACATCACGCTCTCCTTCGAGGCCGCCGTCGACAACCTGCCTGCCTATTTCGACGCCGACAAGATGGATAAAGTCATCTTCAACCTCCTCTCCAACGCCTTTAAATATACACCCCGAAACGGTTTCATCGGGGTTCGCCTCCATCTGGACGAGTCCAACGGGGGAAGGATACTGTCTATCGAGGTCTCGGATACCGGTATCGGCATCCCGGCGCCCGATATTCACAAGGTCTTCACGCGCTTCTTCAACAACAACATCCTGCTCGGGGAGACCAACGGTATCGGTCTCTCCCTCACCAAGGAATTCGTCGAGCTGCACCACGGCACCATCACCGTCAAGAGCATACCCGGCGAGGGAGCCACCTTCACCGTCCGCGTCCCCATCGACCGGGAGGCCTATCGCGACGAAGAGGTATCGCCCGTCGACGCGCCCCCCGACGAGGCAGAAGACCCCACCCGCGAGGACGAGAAGGAGGCCGCCCCGCGAGCAACTATCTTGCTCGTCGAGGACAACGATGAACTCGCACGCGTCATCAAGAAACAACTCGCGCGCGACTTCAGCGTGCTCGCCGCCTCCGGGGGAGAGAAGGCCTTGCAGATCGTGCGCGACGCTCCCGTGGACATCGTCATCTGCGACGTCATGATACCCGGCATGGACGGCCTCGACCTCTGCCGCGCCATCAAGGGTAATCTCGGGACGAGCCACCTGCCCGTCCTCCTGCTCACCGTCGAGGGGAGCATGGACGACCGCGTCGCCTGCTACGACGCCGGGGCCGACGGCTACATCTCCAAACCTTTCGAGATGAAAGTACTCAAGGCGTGCGTCAACAACCTTATCGCCGGCAGGCAGAAGCGGCTAAGCGAGTTCAAGACAAACATCCATCTCGACGTCCCGGCATTCGAGTTTTGTTCCATCGACGAGAGGTTCATGAAGAATGTCTTGCAATGCATCGAAGAGCAACTCTCCAGCCCCGACTTCGACCTTGAGGTGCTCGCCTCGCGCGTCAACATGTCCAAGTCCACGCTCTACAGGAAGATGAAGTCCATGACGGGCCTCTCGCCCCACGAGTTTATCCGCAACATCAAGCTAAAGCATGCCTGCCGCCTTCTTGCCCAGAAAACGATAACAGTCGCCGAGGTTGCCTACTCCGTCGGCTTCTCCAACCCCAAGTACTTCACGATTTGTTTCAAGACCGAATTCGGCATCACCCCCACCGAATACCAGAAAGAAGCATCTCCACCCTCTAGCGCCCCCCCTGCAAACCCCTAAACAGTTCCCGGGTCAGGTCGCTCGTCAGCGCGGTCTGATCCTCGTAGTTGCGAGTGTTGATATGCCCGTAGTGGTCGAAGACGTTCTTCAGGGATTGGGCGGCGGCGCGGATGGCGTCGTCGAAGTGATGGAGGTTGAAGTCCACGCCGGTGACGATCCCGCGGAGGATATCGTCGCACGAGTGGTCTTTCGATTCGATCACTACTGTCAGGTCGCTCTTGCGGATGACCTCGAAGACGGCTTTTTCTTCGGCAAACCTGGCCGCGTTTGTAACCTGGCTGTTTGAGAGCTTCGTCCAACTCCCCCAAGTGTTACCGGATCTCTTGTTGTATTGGTTAGGCCCCAGGTAAAGGGTGATGCTTCCGGTTGAAGCATTGAAGGTGTCATAATAATCTACGCTATTGTATGTAACTGGTCTAAACGTGAAGGTAGACGGTGAATTAAGTAGCAAGCTAAAGGGAACACAGCCGTTGAACACTTCGGCGCCGAGAAAAGATGCACTGGAAAAGTCCGCGCTAATCAAGGCCTCGCACAGGGCAAATACTCTATCCATAAGCCATGTCACCTTCGGTGCAATGATGGTAGACACGTTGCTGCACTTGTGAAACGCGTCGGACTCAATAGACGTTGCTTCCGGCAAGTGAACGAGATGTAAGCTTGTACACTCGCGGAATGCTCCCGCGCCGAGCGTTTTCACCGACCGGAAGTCGATAAGTTGTAAAGAGGAACATTGGTAAAAGGCATAGTATCCGATGCGCTCTGCCTTGGGAGCCTCGATGCTTTTTAGCCACGCGGCGGCGGCGCGACCGTAAAAAAGTTCCGGTTGCGGTTCGCAACGCGTGCACGACCGTAAAAAAAATCCTGACGTCATGTCGCACGCGATGGAGGGTGCGACAACGGGCACGTTTAACAATAAGGTGACGAGTGTCAAGTCGCCGTCGACGATGTGCTGCGCGTTGTGGTCGCGCGAGTAGGAGACGAACGTCAGCGCCGCCGCCATGAGAATTGTCGTGCCAAGGGCAAGAACGGAGCGCGACGGTTTCCAACGTACTTGTTTTCCACCCGATTGTTCTCGAAAACATCCAGCGTGGTATGTGTTGTACGCGGTTCCCAATAATAAGGTGTGGTGGAGGGGGCGGGCATTTCGTGATGTCGCGGGTTTTCGGTATTATCGCGGAACGTTTAACTATTAAACACCCGTCATGGCTCGGCATAATGCTTTGGGAAAACTCGGCGAGGAACAGGCTCGTCGCTACTTGCTCGATAAAGGATTCAGTATACTGGAACAGAACTGGCGCGCGGGGCGGCTGGAGGTGGATTTCATCGCGATTGATGGCGCGGAGATCGTGGTGGTGGAGGTGAAGACGCGTGCGCGCCCGGGAGATCGTCCCGGGGAGTTGCTGTCGGCGGCGAAATGCCGGCGGCTGATGGTTGCCGGCGAGTTGTACGTGGAGAGTCGCGGGATCATGATGGAGATTCGCTTTGACCTTGTCGTGGTGTCGGGGGGAGGGAAGGTGGTGGAACACGTCCGGGACGCGATCCGGCTGCACGAATAAAAATGCCGGGACGCTTTTGAAAGGTGGTGTGTGTGTGACTGTAGTAAAAATTAAAAGCTGTCCCGGCAAACGGGAGGCGAACTCCCGTGAAAAACAGTGCCAAGGTAGAGCCTTTTTCACGAGTATCCAAATGTTCGCGGGGAAAATTTCCTATTTTTTTCTACCTTTGACCTCGAACATGTAAAAACATAACGAGTATGATTAAAATGAAGTACCTGGGTGACATGCGCGTGGAGTGCGTTCACCAGCCGAGCGGGGCGAAGATCACGACGGACGCCCCCGTTGACAACCGCGGGAAAGGCGAGGGTTTCTCGCCGACGGACTTGTGCGCGACGTCGCTCGCTGCTTGCGTGATGACGATCATGGGGATTCAGGCCCGGGAACACGGGATGGATCTCGACGGGACAGAGATCGAGGTGACGAAACACATGGCGACCAGCGGCCCGAGACGTATCGGGGAGATCGACGTGGTGTTTCACATGCCCGACCGGGCGTTCTCGGCGAAAGAGAAGACGATCCTGGAGCGCGTGGCTCGCTCGTGTCCCGTGCACCTGTCCTTAGACAAGGGCGTGGAACAGCGCTTTACCTTCCACTGGAAGGATTGATGGCCGGTCGGCCATCTTTTTTTTGCTACCTTCGCGGGCGTTAAACGACGAATATGAGTGACCATTCATTGTTAGAGAAATTAGAGACGTACCGGGTTCGCTTCCGGGAGATCGGGCAGTTGATCACCGACCCGGACGTGATCCGGGACATGCCGAGGTTCGTGAAACTGAACAAGGAGTATCGCGAGCTGGAGCAGGTCGTGGAGGCCGGGAACGCGTTGCGAGACGGGCTGAAGTCCCTCGACGAGGCCGCGGAGATACTGGAGCGCGAGGAAGACCGGGAGTTGAGAGAGATGGCCGCGGGGGAGATCGAGGAGTTGAAAGCGAAGATCCCGGGGTGGGAGACGAACATCAAGATGCTGCTCGCGCCTGCCGACCCGGAGGATCACAAGAACGCGATCCTGGAGATACGGTCGGGGACGGGGGGCGACGAGGCCTGCATCTTTGCCGGCGACCTCTTCCGGATGTACGCCAGGTTTGCCGAGTCGAGGCGCTGGAAGATGGAGGTGACGAACGTCAGCGAGGGGACGGCCGGCGGCTTCAAGGAGATCGTGGCGAACATCTCGGGGAACGGCGTCTACGGGATCATGAAATACGAGTCGGGAGTGCATCGCGTGCAGCGGGTGCCCGCCACCGAGACGCAAGGCCGCGTGCACACCTCGGCGGCCACCGTCGCCGTGCTCCCCGAGGCCGAGGAGGTGGACGTGGAGCTGAACCCGTCCGATATTCGCAAGGACACCTACTGCTCGTCGGGGCCGGGTGGGCAGTCCGTGAACACCACCTATTCCGCGATCCGCCTGACGCACGCGCCGACGGGGATCGTGGTGACGTGCCAGGACGAGAAGTCGCAGATCAAGAACCTCGCCAGGGCCATGACCGAGTTGCGATCGCGCATCTACGCCATCGAGCGGCAAAAGTACCTGGACGACATCGCCTCGAGAAGAAGGACGATGGTCTCCACCGGCGACCGCTCGGCGAAGATCCGCACGTACAACTACCCCCAGGGACGCGTCACCGACCACCGGATCAATCTCACGCTCTACAACCTGCCCGCGATCATGGACGGGAACATCGACGAGATCATCGAGAAGTTGCAGATCGAGGAGAACATGGAACGACTGAGAGAAAGCGGATTTTAACTAAACAAGACCATGAACTACGCGGAGCTGGAAGCGCGAATCAGGGAAAAGAAATCCTTTCTGTGCGTGGGCCTCGACGCGGACGAGGAGAAGATACCGCGCCATTTGCTGAACGAGGAAGACCCCGTCTTCACCTTCAACCGGGCGATCATCGAGGCCACCGCGCCTTTCGCCGTCGCCTACAAGTTGAACGCGGCCTTCTACGAATGTCGCGGCGCTCGCGGGTGGCGCTCCATGCAGCGAACCGCGGAGTTCCTCAAGGCCTACGACCCCGGGCTGTTCGCGATCGCCGACGCCAAGCGCGGGGACATCGGCAACACGGCCAGCATGTACGCGCGGGCCTTCCTGGAGCAGATGCCCTTCGACGCGATCACCGTGGCCCCGTACATGGGCGAGGACTCCGTGACTCCCTTCACCCGTCATGCCGGGAAGTGGGTAATCTTGCTGGCGCTGACCTCCAACAAGGGGGCGTTCGACTTCCAGTTCATGGAAGAGGGAGGCGAGAAACTCTACGAAAAGGTGCTGCGAACCTCCTCGCGATGGGGCGACGCCGGCAACATGATGTACGTCGTTGGCGCCACCAAGGCGGCGATGCTGGCCGGGATTCGCGCGATCGTCCCCGACCATTTCCTGCTCGTCCCCGGCGTTGGGGCGCAGGGGGGAAGCCTGGAGGAGGTTGCTCGCCACGGGATGAACGCCCACTGCGGCCTGCTCGTCAACTCGTCGCGGGCGATCATCTTCGCCGACTCCACCGAGCGCTTCGCCCGGCGGGCCATGCAAGAGGCTGTCGCGTTGCAGCGAGAGATGGAAGCCCTGCTCGCTGCCTATATCAACTCGTAATTATAACAGGGAAGTGGAGCGTTCAGGTAGTGCAACACCCGCTCCTGGTCCATCCCGTCCAGCGGGTTACCCGCGTGCCCGAAGGTGGCCTTGATCCCCATCTGGATAAAATAGACTGCCCGGTCGATGGCCTCCGGCAGGCTCTCCCCGTTCAACATGCAACCGGTGATCACGCTGGCGAACGCGTCCCCTGTCCCCGGGTACGCGACCGGCACGTGCTCGCTCGTCACGCGCCACGTCCTCCCGTCCTTCCTGTCGTGCGCGAGCGTCGCGTTGCGCCCGTTCACTCTTGGCGCCGAGGTAATAATCACGCGTTCCGGCCCCATCTCGCTCAACTCCCTGCACCATCGCGCGGCCTCTTCCGGAGTCGTCTCCTCCCGCGGGTCGCGTCCCAGCAGGAAGGCGGCCTCCGTCAGGTTGGGCGTGATCACCCCGGCGCGCGCGCACAGTCGCCTCATCCCTTTCACCATCTCCGCGGTCATTCCCGGGTACAGCGTCCCGCGATCCCCCACCACGGGATCCACCACGATAAAGTTCCGCTCGTTCCCGAACTCACGGAAGAAGCCTTCCACGATCTCCATTTGTCGTTCCGAGGCGAGGTACCCCGAGTAGATCGCGTCGAACGTCAGCCCCAGCGTCTTCCAGTGCGCGATCGACTCGCTCATGAACCCCGTCAGGTCCAGAGAGCGGAAGCCGGCGTACTCGCTGTGCGCCGAGAGCACCGCCGTCGGGAGCGGGCACACCTGGTAGCCCATGTGCGAGAGCACCGGGATCACCACCGTCAACGAGGCGCGCCCGTACCCCGACAGGTCGTGGATGGCTGCGACTTTTCTCACTGGTAAAGGTAACGTTTGATACTCCGCTTCGGGGTCTTCTCGAACTCGTCCAGTTGCGCGATCACGCGCGTCACCTGGCTATAGGCCGGCAGCGAGTGGTTCAGTTGCTGGCGATTCTCCTCCATGATCTTCTTGGCGTCCGCCTCGGACTTCCCGTCGGCCTCCAGCGCCTCCTTGTCCGGGTAGACGAGGGCGACGAGCTTCCGGTCGACCTCCTTCACGATCGACTCCCCCACGTACGGCAGCGCGTTCAGCCGGTCTTCGATCTCCTCCGGGTAGATATTCTGGCCATTTGGCCCGAGGATCATATTCTTGCAGCGGCCCTTGATAAAGACATACCCGTCCTCGTCGATCAGCCCGAGGTCGCCCGTGCGCATCCACCCGTCGTCGGTGAAGGCGGCCCTCGTGGCCTCCTCGTTCTTGTAATACCCCGTCATCAGGTTATCGCCTCGCGCGAGGATTTCCCCCACCTCCCGCGTCGGGTCGGCCGAGTCGATCTTCAGTTCCATGCGCGGCGCGGTCTTCCCGCAGGAGCCGCTCTTGGAAGTCGCCCAGCCGTCGTACGCGAGGATAGGCCCCGATTCCGTCATGCCGTAGCCCACGGTATAAGGGAAGCGGATCGCGTGCAGGAAATCCTCCACCTCCTTGTTCAGCGCCGCGCCGCCGACGATCACCTCCTTGAAATTGCCGCCAAAGGCCTGCACCACCTGCCGGCAGATCGCCGCCCGTACCCGCGACTTGATCACCGGCAGCCGCAGCAACACCTTCATCCACGGGCGCTCCACCACCGGGAACACCCGCTTCCGGATGATCTTCTCGATGATCAGCGGCACCGAGATAATCAAGTTCGGCTTGATCCGCGCGAACGACTCGGCGATCACCTGTGGCGACGGCGTCCGCGTCAGGAAGAACACCTGCGCGCCGCCGGCAAACTCGTAAATGAACTCGAACATCATCCCGTACATGTGCGCCATCGGCAGCATCGAGATCACCCGCTCGCCCGGCATCTCCCCGAACACCCCGAAGGCGAAAAGCAGGTTCGACCACAGGCTACGATACGGCAGCATCACCCCCTTCGGCGCGGTCATCGTCCCCGACGTGTAATTGATGATCGCCAGATCCTCCAGCTTGTCCCGACGGTACGACACCGACGACGGGAGAAAACGGTCCGGATACTTCTGCCCGAACAACTCGTTCAGCCGCGCCCTTGCCCGCCGCAGCGCCTCGCTCCCCCGGATCACCGAGAAATCCTCCAGGCTGATCACCCCCTCCAGCCCCGGCATCTCCGCCGCGTCAAGGTTCTTCCACACCGCGCACCCCGCGAACAGCAGCCGCGCCTCGGAGTGATTCACCAGCGCGTGCACGTTCTCCGGCTTGAAATCGTTCAATATCGGCACCGCGACCGCCCCCCGCGTCAGCGCGGCGAAAAACGCGATCCCCCAGTTCGTCATGTTTCGCCCGCACAAGGCGATCTTGTCGCCGGGGCCTATCCCGGCGCGCTCGAAGAGAATATGCAACTTCTCGATCTTGCGGGCGACGTCCTTGTAATTACAGTTAACCCCCTTGAAGTCGGTCAGCGCGGGGTTATCCCAGTTCTCGCGGATACTCTTTTCGATATAATAAATAAAGCTCTCTTCCATGGCGTGCAAGTCATTAATCGGTACGCGAATATACGCGTTTGTTTCGATTCACAAAACAAACGCCGCCTTCACGCGTCACGGCGTGTCGCTTTCCGCCGCTTCCACGACGCCCCCGTAAGAAATCGACGCCCGGTTATTGCTCGTCGCGTGGAGCGTGCACCGACCGTTCTCGTACGCCTCCAGCGTCAGCGAGACCACGTCGCCGCCCACCCGCGCCGTGCACGACAACCGCGCGTACCGCGTCCGTCTCCGCTTGACCACCTTCACGCTCGCCTTCTCGATCCTCGTCTCCTCGAACTCGAAACCGCCGCCTTCCCCGTACGGCAACGAGTAGCCGCGCCCGAAAAACGGCAGCCGCCCGCTGACGACGCTGTCCCGGAACACCAGCTCGCCGCGATTCCCGGCGAGCGACACGTGCCCTTCCCCGCCGAGGGTGATGGTACCGTGCCTCGACGCGATGGTCGCGCTACTATTTCCTGTTGGATAGGCGTCGGTCGCTTCCACGCGGAAGCGCTTGCTCTTGACCAGCGCCACGACTTGCTCGAAGGCCGTCGAGTCGTTCTTTTCTTTCTCGCCGCTTGCCGCGGCCCCGCTGCAGACGAGCATCGCGCCTGCCGCGATCATGCATTTTAGAGTCTTCATGTTCATGATTCTTTACTTGGATTAGCTGGTGCAAGGTAATCATTTTTTTTTAATAGCGCGCGGCGCGCGGGGAAAGGGAGTAATGAACAGGGCCGCGGGGCAATAAGCGAAAAGGCCGGGGGGCAATAGATAACGGTTCTCTTGTTACGAAATGATCAAGCAGAACACCTCGCTCCACTGTCCTTTTTGTCTTATTCCGAGTGTCTTACGCGTATTTCCGGCGTCCATACCGGGATTCCCGGTAGCCGTACCGGGATTCCCGGTGACCATGCCGGGAATCCCGGTATTTCGGGTGGCGGTTGGTTAGATCCTCGCGGCGACGCGGTCGCCCATTTCTTCCGTGCCGACGGGGGGAGGGGAGGAGGAGGGGTAGGAAAATCGGGGGAGGCGTCGGTTTTATCGAAAGCATTTGTTAAGTTCGCGGATCAAAACCAGGATCCATGAGCTATCTCGTTTCAGCACGTAAGTATCGCCCGGCTACCTTCGACACGGTCATCGGGCAAAGTTCGATCACAACCACGCTGCGTAATGCCATCGCTAACCGGCAGCTGGCACACGCTTACCTCTTCTGCGGGCCGAGAGGCGTGGGCAAAACTACCTGCGCGCGCATCTTCGCGAAGACGATCAATTGCATGAACCTCGGCGAGAGAGCCGAGCCGTGTAACGCGTGCGAGTCGTGCCGGGCCTTCGACGAGGGACGCTCGATGAATATCCACGAGTTGGACGCCGCGTCGAACAATAGCGTGGACGATATCAGGGAGCTGGTGGAGCAGGTGCGCGTGTTGCCGAGGGTGGGAAAGTACAGCGTCTACATCGTCGACGAGGTTCACATGTTGAGTACCCAGGCCTTTAACGCCTTCCTGAAGACCCTGGAGGAGCCGCCGGCACATGCCATTTTTATCCTCGCCACGACGGAGAAACACAAGATTCTCCCGACGATCCTCTCCCGTTGCCAGATCTACGATTTTAGCCGTATCCGGGTCGCCGACACGGTGAAGTACCTCCGCCATATTGCCGAAAAAGAGGGGGTGGCGGCGGAAGAAGAGGCGCTGGACGCGATCGCGCAAAAGGCGGACGGGGCCATGAGAGACGCCCTCTCGATCTTCGACCAGGTGGTGAGCTTTTGCGGCAACGAGCTGACTTACGCGCGGGTTATCGAGGATTTGAACGTGCTGGATTACGACTATTACTTCCGGCTGGTGGACTATTTCCGCGAGGGGAAGGTGGCCGAGACGCTGCTGCTTTTCAACGAGGTCATGGGACGGGGTTTCGACGCCGGACACCTGCTCGCGGGGCTGGGAAGGCACTTCAGGGACTTGCTCGTGGCCAAGGAGCCGGTGACCGCGCAGTTGCTGGAGGCGAGCGCGACGATCCGCGATCGCTACCTCCAGCAGGCGCGGGAAGTGGACGCTTCTTTTATCTTCGACGCCCTGCTCGCGGTGGAACAGGGTGAGGCGCAGTACAAGACGCGTCTCGATAAACATTTCAGCGCCGAGCTGACCCTGATCAAGCTCGCGCAACTCGTCGAGGCAAAAAAAAAAACATTGACGTAAACCCCCTCGCGCCGCTGCTGAAGATCGAGGGGTTCGGGGAAGCGCCCGCGAAGAGCGCGCCGGCGATCGCGCCCCCGCCCGCGCCCCCGGTGGCGATTCCCGCGACGCCCCCTCCCCCGGCGAAGGAAAAGCCGCGCCCCTCCTCCTCTTTCCGGCTCAACAAGGTGTTTGAAGAGAAGCCCGTCGCCAGGGAAGTCCCGGCGGAAGCGCCGGTCGTCGTCGCGAACAAGCCCTTCGATCTTGCCGCCGTCATCGTTGCCCTGGAGCGTTTCAGCGCCAATGACCAGGAGAAAGCCCTGCACGCGGCGCTGACGGCGTACCCCCCGCGACTGGAGGGGCAAACGATCGCGTTCAAGCTGGACAACGAGCTGCTGCTGGCGAAGGCCAGGGAGATGCATCCCGTCCTCCTCGCCCATTTCAAGCGGGAACTGGAAAACGACGGCGTCTCCCTCCAGTACGATATCTACGATGAACAGCGGGATGAAGGGCCGGCCGTCAAACGCCTCTACACGGCGCGAGAGAAGCTCGATTACTTTTTTTCCATCTCCCCGGCGGCGCGGGAACTGTGCGAGCGCCTCGGTCTGGAAGCGCCCTGACTCACGGCCGGGACTCCGCGACCCCCTTCTCCAGCAGGAAACGGGGGCGATACGACAGCTTCGCCTTGCGCAGCCCCGGAATCCCCAGGTCTTCTTCCCGGTTGATGTAAGTGAATTGTTCCGGGAGGTGCAGCGCCAGTTCCCGGTTGATCATGTTGAAGGCCCCGTCGATGGAATAGTCCGCCTTCTCGATGTGCACGTCGAAGGTGTCCCCGGTGATCGGCGTTCCATAAGAAAAGGCCACCACCTTGCCCTCCACCCGGAGGACGCCGCCGACGAGTTGCAACTTTTCCATGTTTTGCAGGGCGAGGGTCAGCGCCCGCCGTTCGTTCAGGAGGCTCTCGTCGTTGGCGTCCGCCCTCCTCCGAAACCATTCCTCTTCCAGCGCGAGGCACTGCGGCGCCAGTTCCGGGGTCAGCGGCGCGTAGTCGTGCGAGTAAGTCTTCCGGAACTTGTTCACGTGATTTCGTTTGGCCTGGTAATCCTTCCCCTTCAGGTCGATCAAGTCCTGTCGCGCGTAGATGTAGTCGAAGGAGTCGCGGTAGGCCCGGTAGTGAAAGCGGCCGGGGAACTCCTCGTCGAGCCAGTCGGAGAGGGCGGGGAAGACGCCGAAGAGCCGCGTGGGTTCTCCCCGTTCCATCAGCTCTTGGAGGATCTCCCGCCGGTTCGCGCTCCCCGGCGGCACGTGGTACATGACCCCTTCCGGCTCCGGCATGGAGCGTATCACCGGCGTCCCGTCGACGACGGCGAAACTCCCGCGGGAGCGGAACTGCCAGGTGTATAGATTCACGAAGGATAAATAACAATTCCTGCAACCGGTCGCGGCCAGGAGGGGGGCGAGGACGTCCCGGTCTTCCAACTCAATCTTCTTAAAGGTTATCATGCGGTTTTTTTACGTTAACGGCGCGCGAACGCCGTCCGCGAAGGTACAGAAAAGCGATTTATTTTCCCCGGTGGCGCGGGAAGGGGCCGGGGAAATGCTACCTTTGTTCGCGTACCAAAAACGATCATCACATGTCCTCTTTCGTTCATTTTCACGTGCACTCGCAGTACTCCATCCTCGACGGCGCCGCCAGCATTCCCGGGCTGGTCGGCAAGGCGGCGCGCGACAACATGCCCGCCATCGCGCTGACCGACCACGGCAACATGTTCGGGATAAAACTCTTTCACGCCGAATGTCTCAAGGCCGGCGTCAAGCCCGTGCTGGGCGTGGAGGCCTACGTGGCCCGCGTCTCGCGACATAATAAGGAGAGCGAGATCAACCGGTCGGGCGAGCACCTCGTCCTGCTGGCCAAGAATCGCCAGGGGTACAAAAACCTGATGCAGCTCTGCTCGATCGCCTACACGGAGGGCTTCTACTACCGCCCGCGCGTCGACAAGTCGCTGCTGGAGCGCTACCGCGAGGGCCTCATCGCCAGTTCGGCCTGCCTCGCCGGGGAGATCTGCCAGAAGATCATGAGCGGCGACCTCGAGGGCGCGGAAGAGACGGCAAGGTGGTATCGCGGGATCTTCGGCGAGGACTACTACCTGGAGGTGATGCGCCACCCCTCCGGCAACCCGGAGATGGATCGCGACGTCTACCTGCGCCAACAAGCCTGCATCCCCGCGATCCTCGACATCGGCGCGCGACTGGGCATAAAGGTGATCGCCACGAACGACGTCCACTTCCTGAACGAGGAAGACGCCGAGGCGCACGACGTGCTCATCTGCCTCAACACGCGCAAAGACCTGGACGACCCCAACCGGATGAGGTACACGCGGCAAGAGTGGTTCAAGACCGGCGACGAGATGGCCGCCCTCTTCGCGGACATGCCGGAGGCGCTCGCGAACACCCTGGAGGTCGCCGACAAGGTGGAACAATACGAGCTGAATTCCCCCGCGATCATGCCCGTGTTCCCGATCCCGGAGAGTTTCGGGCGAGAGGAAGAACGCCTCGCGGGCGTCTCCGAGGAAGCGCTGATCGAGGAGTTCGGCGGCAAGAAACGTTACGAGGAGCTGGGCGGACGCGACAAGGTGGCGCGCATGAAGTTCGAGGCCGATTACCTCGCCCACCTCACCTGGCTCGGCGTCGAGAAACGATGGAAGGGCGCGGTCACCGACGAGTTGCGCGAGCGGGTAGAGATGGAGTTGACGACGATCAAGACAATGGGCTTCTCCGGCTACTTCCTGATCGTGCAGGACTTCATCCGGGCAGCGCGCGAGATGGGCGTGATCGTCGGCCCCGGACGCGGGTCGGCAGCGGGAAGCGTCGTCGCCTACTGCCTCGAAATAACGAACATCAACCCGATAGAGTACGGCCTGCTCTTCGAACGATTCCTCAACGCCGAGCGCGTCTCGATGCCCGATATCGACATCGACTTCGACGACGACGGTCGCCAGCAAGTGCTGGAATGGGTCGCCAACAAGTACGGCCACGACAAGGTGGCCCACATCGTCACCTTCGGCAGCATGGCCGCCAAGTCGGCCATCAAGGACGTCGCCCGCGTCCTCCGCCTCGACCTCTCCGAGTCCAACCGCCTCTCGAAAATGGTACCCGACGGCCCCAAAGTCACCCTCAAGGGAGCCTACAACCAGAACAGCGACCTGCTCAAAGAGAAATCCTCCCCCAACCCCCTCGTGACAAAAACCCTCGCGCTCGCCGAGGCCCTGGACGGCACCGTCAGACAACCCGGACAACACGCCTGCGGGATCATCATCGGGAGAGACCCCCTCGTGGAACACATCCCCGTCATGCCCAGCAAAGACGACAGCCTCCTGACCACCCAGTACGACGGCCACTTCGTCGAATCCATCGGCCTCCTCAAAATGGACTTCCTCGGCCTGAGAACCCTCACCATCATCAAAATCTGCATCGAAAACATCCGCAAGTCGAAAGGCCTCCGCGTCAACATCGACGACATCCCGATGGACGATCCCAAGACCTTCGACCTCTTCTCTCGCGGGGAGACCACGGGCGTCTTCCAATTCGAGTCAAGCGGCATGAAAAAACACCTGAAGGCCCTGCAACCGGACAATATCGAGTTTCTCCTGGCCATGAACGGCCTCTACCGCCCCGGCCCCATGGTACACATCGACACGTTCATCGAGCGCAGACACGGCCGGAAGCCCGTGCTGTACGATCACCCGATCATGGAACCCTACCTCAAGTCCACCTACGGCATCACCATCTACCAGGAGCAAGTCATGCTCCTTTCCCGCGCCCTCGCCGGTTTCTCCCGCGGCGAATCGGACATCCTGCGCAACGCCATGGGAAAGAAAAAGGAAAAAGAGATGGCCAAGATGAGCGACAAGTTTCGCGCCGGATGCCTCGCCAATCCAGAGTTCATGGCAGGGTGCGAGGCGACGGGCCAACAGGCGGAGGCGCTCATCGACAAGATATGGGACGACTGGAAAGCCTTCGCCTCCTACGCGTTCAACAAGGCCCACGCCGTCTGTTACGCCTACATCGCCTACCAAACGGCCTACCTCAAGGCCAACTACCCCGCCGAGTTCATGGCGGCCAACCTGAGTTGCAACCTTTCACAGATCGCGCAGGTCTCCAAGTTCATGGACGAGTGCAGGAGAATGGGACTGCGCGTGCTCCCCCCCGACGTCAACGAGTCCGACAACGACTTCACCGTCACCCCCCGCGGGGACATTCGCTTCGGTCTTGCAGCCATCAAGGGCGTCGGCGAGGGCGCCGTCGAGAAGATACGGGAAGCGCGCGGCGAACCTTTCAAGAACGTCTACGACTTCTTCGAACGCATTGACTACCGCGCCATCAACCAAAAAGCCCTCGAAAGCATCATCGCCGCCGGAGGCCTGGAAAGCTTCGGCATACACCGCGCCTGCTATTTCCACCCCGTGCGCGAGAATATCCCCTGGCTCGAGCAACTCGTCAACTACGGGAAAAAGAAACAACAGGATAAGGAACAAGCCGCCGCGAGTCTCTTCGGGGAAATGACGGAATACGAGATACCTCTCCCCGCCGTCCCCGTCTGCGAACCCTGGATGAACATCATGCAAGCCAACAAAGAAAAAGAACTCATCGGCATCTACCTCACCAACCACCCCCTGGACACCTACCGGATGGAGATGGAACTGCTGTGTACCGACCTGAAAACCTTTAACGAGCAATTCCCCAACCTCGTCGGGAAGTCAATCACCGTCGCCGGTATCGTCATCGCGAAGAAAGAGGGCAAGACGCGCAAGGGGCTGGACTTCGGGATACTCACCATCGAGGATTTCACCGATTCCCGCGAGATCGCCCTCTTCGGCGAGGACTACATCCACTTCCGCAACTACTTCATCATCGACACCCCCGTGTACGTCCGGGGCAACGTGCAGGAAAGAAAAGGAAAGGATGGAGAACTGAAACTGGAATTCAAGGCCAGGGAGATCAAGCTGGTGAGCGAGTTGAAACGCCTCCTGCACTCGCTGACCATCGAGATCGACATCCACGAGTTGAACACCGAAAAGATCGAGGAATTGATGGAATTCGTGAAAGACTCCGGGACAATCCCCGTGCACGTCAAGTTGTACGACCGCGACGGCCACCACGTGAAACTCTTTTCGCCCACCCGCCGCCTGGAGTGTACCCGCGAGTTGCACGAATATTTCGAGCAAATCAGCGCGATGAAACTGAAAATTGAGTAATATTGTCCCCCGGAACAGGAAACCAAAATGTAAAATTAAATCCATGACATTATGGGAATAGCAGTAAACGATGTAAACTTTGAAGAGGTCGTGTTGAAGTCGCCGCGACCGGTACTTGTAGACTTCTGGGCCGAATGGTGTGGCCCGTGCAAAATGATGTTGCCCATCGTGGAAGAGATCGCGACAGAGTTCGAGGGCCGCGTGGACGTGGCCAAGGTCGACGTCGACAACAGTCCCGCCATCTCCGCCCGCTACGGCATCAGGAACATCCCGACGATCCTCTTCTTCAAGAACGGGGAGATCGTCGACAAGCAAGTCGGGGCAGTCCCCAAAACCACCCTCGTGGCCAAACTGGACGCGCTCCTCTAAACCCACACCCCCACCGTCACCCCGCGCGGGAGGAAGCAATTCCTCCCGCGCTTTCTTTTTTCTCCCGCTTGACCTCCTGCCTGAAAATTTCAGCTCACTTTCCCGCGCGCGTCGTACGGGCGGTAAAAAATCAAATCTCGACCGGCAACATCATGTAGAAACCCCAAATCAAAATTGATTCTTACTTTCTACATCGTGTAGAAACCCCAAATCAAAATTGATTCTTACTTTCTACATCATGTAGAAACCCCAAATCAAAGTTGATTCTTACTTTCTACATCATGTAGAAACCCCAAATCAAAATTGATTCTTACTTTCTACATCATGTAGAAACCCCAAATCAAAATTGATTCTTACTTTCTACACGATGTAGATTGTCTGTTTGCGAAAATGACCCTACTTTCTACACGATGTAGATTGTCTGTTTGCGAAAATGACCCTACTTTCTACATCATGTAGATCTTATGAATAAATTTTATCCGGACTTTCTACATCGTGTAGATTGTCTGTTCGCGAAACGATTTGCCCCTTCTCGCGCGAGTTTCATGCAAAATTCGAGTACGATTTAACATTCTCATACACGAAATCTTCCGCGAAAACACGCGGGGACGCCTGCTAACAGGTGTGGAAACAGTAGATAAAAACCGCGGGACGCTTTTATTATTAGTGCGATAGCGACAACGTTTAAAGTCAGGGGCCGGTCCCGGTTCGCGCGGGGCCGGCCCCAATAGCCGTTGAGGGTAGCCGGTGTTCGACTAACGGGCAGGAGTTATAGCGTCACCTTCTCCGGCAACGTGTAGACTGCCGAGTAAGTACCCATCTTCTTAGCCGAGAACAACGATTGTCCGAGACGCCTCGCGTACTGCACGTAACAGCCAGCAGTCGGCCGCAATCGCGTTGTAGGCGACTACAAAAGAAGGATTTTATATACATTCGCGGGGGCAATGATCAATGAAGATAAGGACATAACACACCAAGAGATGATGATGACTTTCCGGCGGTTCTTGTTAGCCGCGCTCCTGTTTATCTTACCAGTAGAGGTTTCAGCGCAGTTTGTCGACCTGGGACAAGACCCGTCCGGCACCCGCTGGAGGCAGATCGAGACGCGGGATTTCCAGATTATCTACCCGGATTTCTTTGAACAACAAGCGCGGGAGGTCGCCAAACTCTACGCGCGACTCTACGCGCACGCGAATTCCCTGGGCACGCGGGCCAGGAAAATCTCCATGATCGTGAGGGCCAACGGCGGGCAATCCAACGGCAACGCCGGGTGGGCGCCCAAGAAAAGCGAACTCTATGCCGTCCCCCCGCAGGACGCTAACGTCGAATGGATGGAGCATCTGTGCGTGCACGAGTTTCGCCACGTGGTGCAATACGACAGGATTAACCAGGGCGTCTCTCGCGTGCTCTATCGCGTTTTCGGCGAACAGTATACCATGGCGCTCGTCGGCCTTTTCGTCCCCATGTGGCTGCTCGAGGGAGACGCCGTGGTCTTCGAAACGGCCGCCACGAAAGGCGGGAGGGGACGCTCCCCCGAGTTTCTGAACGAGGTCAAGGCCAGGGTGGTCGAGAAAGGCGTCGACCCCTACCGGAAGGCTGTCCTCGGGTCGAACGCCGAGATCATTCCCGATCGCTACGCCACGGGCTATTTCATGGTCGGGAACGCCAGGAGACACTACGGGAAAGAACTGTGGCAGGAGGTTTTCGAACGCGTCGGGAGAAAACCGCACGAGCTGTTCCCGCTCTCCCTCGCGATCCGGGAAGCCACGAGGACGCGACGCGATTCGCTCTGGAATACTCCCGGTTTCCGCCTCCTTTTCGATAACCCCGACAGCGCGAAGCGGGCAAACGAGGGGTGGAAGTCGGTCATCACCCTCTACCGGGATAATTTCTCCGAGTTACGAGGCGTCTGGGAGCGCGAGGCGCTGGCCATCAACCACCGTTTCGATACCATCTCTATCCCGTCGCCGGGCCTCGCCGCCAACTATCACTCCCCCGTGCCGGCGGGCAACGGGCGCGTGTACGCCTATAAGGTGGGGCCGGGAGAGGCCGGGGCGATCGTGGAACTGCGCGACGGGCGCGAACGGGTGATCGCGAAGGTGGGCTCGCTGCCGGATCCCCATATCGCCTACCGCGATGGCCTCGTTGTCTGGTCGGAATACAAGCCGCACCCGCGCTGGGAGCACGGCGGGAAGATGGCTATCGTCTCCCTCGACGTCGCCAGCGGTCGCCGCCGACGGCATGCCTCCGACGCGAATCGATTCGCCCCATTTCCCGCCTGGCAAGGGGCCTGGGGATGGGTGGAGGTGGACGAGAACAACCGCGCGTCGATCGTGATCGCGGAGGCGGACTTTGCCCGCGAGGTGACGCGCGTCGAGGCGGGGGAGGGGGAACTTTTTATCCACCCGTCGTTTGACGAGCGGGGGGCGGTGCTGGCAGTATCTCTCTCGCCGGCAGGTATGCAGGTGGCGTCGATCGACCTCAAGTCGGGCCAAAGGGAAGCCCTCACCGCGAGGGAACACGCAGAGATCGATCGCCCTATCGCCGCCCGCGACGGTATCTTTTACCGCGCGGCGTGGAACGGCAACAACGCGATCTACGGGACTGACCCCGGCGGGCCGGTCGTCGAGTCTCGCTTTGGGGCGCGCTATCCCTCGCTTTCCGCGGGAAAAGACACGCTTTATTTCTCCTTTTACACTTCCGACGGCTATCGCCCCGCCCTTTTGCCGCTCGAGAGGAGGCTGCCGGGGGAGATCGCGCGACGCCCCTTTGACCTGGCCGACGCCCTGGCGAGCGACGAGGAGTGGAATTTCACCCCGGCGGAGGACTCCGCGAGCTACCGCGGCACGCCTTATCGCGAGACCCTGCACGCGGTGAACGTCCATAGCTGGGGGCCTTTTTTCCCGGACCGGGACGAGGTGAACGCGCGGCCAGGCCTCGCCGTCAGCTCGCAAGACAAGCTGAGCACGTTCTACTGGACGGGCGGGTACGTGTGGGACGACGGGTACGAGGGAGGAAATTGGCGACTGAACGCGACGTACAAGGGGCTGTGGCCAATCTTTAAGTTGAACGCCAGGGACGGGAGGATCGAACGACGAAACGTGCAACTCACCACCAGCCAGGAGGAGGGGAAGGCGGACACGGCGCGCTTCACCGATCGAGCAAGGGAAACGCGCCTTTCGGCGTCGGTGGAGTTCCCCGTTAACTTTTCCGACGGCGGGAGGAGGCGTTTTTTCACTCCGCGCGTCGTTTATTCCCCCCGTTGGACGTATCGCCACGAGGTGCGAGATCTTTTTCTCCTGGAGAAAGGCTCGTGGGTGAAGGCCCCCGCGACAGATGATCGCTTCACTCGCCCGGCCACCTGGTCGCGGGTCGCGCAGTGCGAGCTGGTCTTCTATAGCCTCGACCGCGCGAGCGCTCGGGAACTGTACCCGCGCCGCGGCGAACGCCTGGGGGTGGGGTACGCCCGCGCCTGGTCATCCGGCGCTATCAAGGCGAGCACGTGGTGGGCCGACGCCAACTTGTACTTTCCCGGCGCGGCGCGTTATCATTCCGTCGCGTTGTATGCCGGCTACCAGCAGAAGTCCGATCCTCTCCTGCTGACCGGTAACCAGGTGCTCTCGCCGCGCGGGATCTTTGTCTCGGGCAGGAGGTTTGCCACTACCCGCCTCTCCTATTACCTCCCGCTGGCGTATCCCGACCGAAGCCTGACGCCTCTTGTCTATTTCCGACAGTTCAACGCGGGCGTTTTTCTCGATGTCGCCGCCGCGGAGCATGAACGGCGCTTTTCGGTTGCTGGCGACAAGGAATCCGCGGTTCGCGTCTCGCGAGAGACCCGCACTTTTCGCTCTTTCGGTCTCGAGGTCACGAGCGACGCACGCTTCCTCGACCTCACTTTCCCCGTGAATATCGGTTTTCGCGCCGGCCACGAGTCCATGTCCAACGCCCCTTTCGTTAACTTTCTATTTTCTGTCGGCCTCTCGATTTGAGGGAGGACACGCGATCGGGGGCGATGCGGATACAATACACTATACAGGAATCGTCGCGCACGCGACAACGACGACCATCCGCCTGCCGGGAAGGAGCGCCCCCGCAACGATAGGGGCTGCCCCCCAACAAAGATGAGGCAGCGAAAGGGGTTACAGGCCCACGATGGTGACGGTTTTTCCGTTGATGATCTCTTTGCGGGTGTAGATTTTTTCTTCCCACGCGACGTCGGGGCGGCGGTCAAAGAGGACGAGCCAGCTTTCCGCGCAGCCGCAGGTGTCCATGTAACGGGCGGTTTGCGCGATGCCATCCTCCAGGTACTTCGCGCCGCGGCGGATCTTTAGCTCGATCGGTATTTCCGGTTGTTATCTGACAGGCAGATGTCGAGGCGGCCCGTGCCGGACGCCATTTCTCGCGTGATCTGCCCGCCGCCGTTGACGACTCGCTGCAAGAAGGCCATTAATACAAGGTGGGCGGCAGCTTCCTTGTACTCGTATCGCTCTATCCAGATCTCGCTGTTCTCCCGCCAGAATTGCTGGAAGTCGCTCATCAGGTAGTCCATGTCGATGCGACCATCTTTCAGGTAGCGGGGCATCTGGAAGGGATACGAGGGGTTTTGCAGGACATTCTGCGTAGAGGAGGATAGCTTGC
>JAIROI010000162.1 GCA_031257615.1 Odoribacteraceae bacterium | reverse complement strand
CTGCCTACAAAGATTGGGCTGCTATGCAGCCCCGTCTTGGTAAGGGGAAATTCCAGGGGCAGCCCTTCAATGGAATTTTTTTTCTACGCGGCAGCCTGAGGCAGCCGCGAATAAAGGTTGGGCCGCTCTGCGGCCTTTTTATTATTGTACCTCCTAGCCGGCACCCGGTGGGTGCCGGCTATGAAGATTAGGCTGCTACGCAGCCCTTCAATGGAATCTTTTTCTACGCGGCTGCCTCAGGCAGCCGCGCCCAAAGGGTAGGCAGCTACGCAGCCCCGGCTTGGTAGAGGAAATTCCAGGGGCAGCCCTTCAAAGGAATCTTTTTTCTACGCGGCAGCCTGAGGCAGCTGCGAATAAAGGTTGGGCCGCTCTGCGGCCTTTTTATTATTGTACCTCCTAACCGGCACCCGGTGGGTGCCGGCTATGAAGATTAGGCTGCTACGCAGCCCTTCAAAGGAATCTTGTTTACGCGGCAGCCTGAGGCAGCCGCGCCCAAAGGTGAGGCAGCTACGCAGCCAATCCTAACGTGGGCATTACGCTATACAGTAGCCTTAGGCTACTGCCTACAAAGGTTGGGCAGCTACGCAGCCCTTCAAAGGAATCTCTTTTGTACAGCACCCGAAGGGTGCTGTTTTATGCGGCAGCCTGAGGCAGCCGCGGATAAAGGTGAGGCAGCTACGCAGCCGATCCTAACGTGGGCATTACGCTATACAGTAGCCTTAGGCTACTGCCTACAATGATTGGGCTGCTACGCAGCCCCGGCTTGGTAAGGGGAAGTCCGGGGGGGGGCCTTTACAGCGGATTCTTTTTTTACGCGGCAGCCTTAGGCAGTTGCGAACAAAAGTGAGGTGGCTACGCGGCCCTTCAAAGGAATCTTTTTTTATGCGGCAGCCTGAGGCTGCCGCAACCAATCCTAACGCGGAGACGCAGCGCGCTGCGTCTCTACACCACCACCACCGGACGTAGAGACGCAATGCATTGCGTCTCTACCCTGCCTACGTAGGCCCTGCCGGGGGAGGAAGGTGGGGGAAAGGAGAAAAGGGAAGGAGGGGGTTAGGGCTGGTTTTCGAGTTCGAGGCGGCCGGAGACTTTCTTGAATATCGGGGTGTTGAGTTGTTGGTCGGACTCGAAGCCGTTGTTGCCCTCGATGACCTGGTCACCGGAGGTGAGGCGGACGGGTTGGGCGGTGTATATCCATTCTTTGTCCATGTCCCAGTAGAGGAGGTCGGTTTCGAGTCGTTTTCCTTCGGCGTTGGTGACGATGACGCTGTCGCGTATTTCCCAGAGGTTTTGGTTTTCGACGCGTTTGGCGTAGCGGGACTGGAGTGTTCCGGTGATGGCGCCGGTGGCGTCGTGGGAGGTGACGTACAGTCCGAGTGGAAATTCTTCGTAGGCTCGTTCGTCTGTGAATTTGTCGTAGCGGGGGGTGATGACGCGGTATTTGAGACGGGCGGAGTCGGTGTACCACATTTGCATGTTTTCGCCGGAGAGGGCGGGCATGTTTTCGCGGTTCATGATTTTGTTTATTTCTCGCATGTCTGTTTTGCAGGCTTGGAGGGCGAGAAGGAAGAGGAGGAGGGCGGGGAGGTGGTTCATGGGGTGGCTTTTTTGTATTCGAGGAGTTGGTTTAGCCCGTTGAAGACCAGGTTGGGTTCGAGTTGGAAGTCGTCGAGGAGGAGGGGGGCGAGGGCAGGTGCGTCTCCCCCGGTGAGGAGGAAGACGGGCGAGGGGTGGGCGCGGCGGAAGTCGTCGGCCTGGGCGTTGATCTCGGCGATGACGCCTCGCGTGACTCCTTGTTGGATGGCGTCGCGGGTGGTGGTGGCGATAGCGGTAGTGGTGGCGACGCCGTGGACGAGGGGCAGGCGGGCGGTATACTGGCGGAGGGACAGGTAGCGGAGGTGTAGTCCGGGGGTGATGTTTCCCCCGGCGAATTGTCCCTGAAGGACGCGGTTGTAGGTGATGGCGGTGCCGGCGGAGACGACGAGAATGTCGCGGTTAGGGTGTATGGCGATGGCGGCGAGCGCCGCGGCGAGTCGGTCGACGCCGAGGGTTTCGAGGGGCGCGTGGAGGACGGGGATGGGGAGTGGCGGGGTGACGATGGCGCGATGGAAGGAGGTGGCGATGTGGGCGAGTTGTCGCGGGAGGTGGGGGGGGACGGGGCCGGTGGCGGCGAGGAGGACGTGGAGGGGTTGTCGGTGGTCGCGGACGGCGGAGATGCGTTGGAGGGCGACGGCGAGGCCTTCTCCTTGTTCGATGAGTTGGTTGTTGTCGAAGATGGCGTACTTGGCGCGGGTGTTTCCGATGTCGATGATGAGGTTCATGGTGTGGTGGTTTTTTGGTGAATTTGTTGTACGATAGCGGCGACGCGTTCCATGTCATGGACGGCCTTGAAGGTGAGGGTGAGTTTTTGGTTTCTTTCCCCGAGGTTGCAGGGGATTTCTTGTGTTTGTATGAATTGCAGGAGTTTTTGGAAGGTCGCGGAGGAGTAGAAGGGCGACTGGGGGTTGGAGGTGAAGTGGAGGGTGAGGGTGTTGTTTTTGGCAACGAGTTTTTCCACGCCTATTTCCTGGCATTGTTGGCGGGCGCGGGCGACGTCGAGCAGTCGCGCGGCGGGCAGCGGGAGTGGCCCGAAGCGGTCTTGGAGGTCGTCGCGGAAGCGCGGGAGCTGGTCGATGGCGAGGTTATCGAGTTCGCGGTAGAGGCGAAGTCGTTCGCTGACGTTTTCGACGTATGTTTCGGGGATGAGGATTTCGAAGTCGGTGTCGACGAGGGTATCGACGAGGGCAGATGGGGCGGCGGGCGACGGGGTTTCGGCGGTGGTGAGTTGTTGTTCTTCTTTAAGTTCTTGCAGGGCCTCGTCGAGGACTTTCTGGTATGTTTCGTAGCCGATTTCGGCGATAAACCCGGATTGTTCTCCGCCGAGGATGTTTCCCGCGCCGCGTATGTCGAGGTCTTGCATGGCGATGTTGAACCCGCTGCCGAGTCCGCTGAAGTCTTCGATGGCGCGCAGTCGTCGTCGGGCGTCGTCGTTGAGGTATTCGAGGGGTGGGGCGAAGAGGTAGCAGAATGCTTTGCGGTTGGATCGTCCGACGCGTCCCCGGAGCTGGTGCAGGTCGCTGAGTCCGTAGTGTTGGGCCTGGTTAATGATGATGGTATTGGCGTTGGGGATGTCGAGTCCGGATTCGATGATGGTGGTAGCGAGGAGGAGGTCTTGGTCTCCGCGGATGAAGTCGTGCATGACCTTTTCGAGTTCGCTTCCTTTCATTTGCCCGTGTGCGATGCAGCTTTTGAGGCCCGGGACGAGTCGGTGGAGGAGTTGTTGGATGTCGGCGATGGTGTCGACGCGGTCGTGGATGAAGAATATTTGTCCTTCGCGGCTGATCTCGTAGAGGATGGCTTCGCGGATGATGTTTTCGTCGAAGCGGTGCAGTTCGGTGACGATGGGGTAGCGGTTGGGGGGCGGGGTGCGGATGATGGACATGTCGCGAGCGCCCATGAGGGAGAATTGCAGGGTGCGCGGTATGGGCGTGGCGGTCATAGTGATGGTATCGACATTGAGTTTGGCGCGCTTGAGCTTTTCTTTGACGGCGACGCCGAACTTTTGTTCTTCGTCGATGACGAGCAGTCCGAGGTCTTTGAATTGGATGTCTTCCCCGGTGAGGCGGTGCGTGCCGATGACGATATCTATTTTCCCCTGGGCGAGTTCTCGGATGACGCGTTTGGTTTCTGCCGGGTCTCTCATTCTGCTGATATACTCGACGCGGCACGGCATGCCTTGCAGTCGGCGCGAGAAGGTGTGGAAGTGTTGGTAGGCGAGGACGGTGGTGGGGACGAGCACGGCGACTTGCTTGCTATCGGCGACGGCCTTGAAGGCGGCCCGGATGGCTATTTCTGTTTTCCCGAAGCCGACGTCCCCGCAGACGAGGCGGTCCATGACGCGCGGTTCTTCCATGTCTCGTTTGACGGCTTCGATGGCTTTTTTCTGGTCGGGCGTTTCCTCGTACATGAAAGATGCTTCCATTTCTTCCTGGAGGTAGGTGTCCGGGGAGAAGGCGAAGGCGGGTTCGCGGCGGCGGCGGGCGTAGAGGGCGATGAGTTCGCGGGCGATCTCTTTGACGCGCGTTTTGGCGCGTTGTTTGAGTCGGTGCCAGGCGTCTCCCCCGAGTTTGTTGATGGTGGGGGGCGCGCCGTCTTTTCCCCGGTACTTGGATACCTTGTGCAGGGCGTGGAGGTTGACGTACAGCTCGGAGTTGTCGCGATAGACGAGTCGGATGACCTCTTGTATTTGCCCGTTGTTGTCGAGACGGGCGAGTCCCCCGAATTGTCCGATGCCGTGGTCGACGTGGACGACGTAGTCCCCGGGGTGGAGGTTTTGCAGTTCGCTGACGGTGATGGATTCTCGCTCTTCCCGGGTGCGGGATGTTTTGAGGCGGAACTTGTGGTAGCGGTCGAACACCTGGTGTTCGGTGTATATGCAGGCGCGGATGGTGGCGTCGGCGAATCCCTCGTGGAGGGTGCCGCTGACGGGGATAAAGGGCACGTTGAGGCCTTTATCCGAGAAGATGTCCCGCAGGCGTTGCAGTTGCATGTCGTTGTTGGAGCAGACGTATATCTCGAATCCCTCCGCGCGGGCGTCCGCGAGTTGCCTTGCCAGGAGGTCGAATTGCTTGTTGATGGTGGGCTGGGGGGCAGTCTCGACGCGGATGATCTCGCCGCGGAAGAGCGACTCGCTGCCCCACTCGACAACGCGCGACCGTTCGATGTTGTCGAGGAATCGGCGGGGATCGATCCATTCGTCGCGCGGCTGGAGGGCGGTCAGGCGATCGCGTATATATAAGGTGTTTTTGATCCACCAGGTGGCTCGCTGGCCCGCGAAGTCGGCGAGGTCGCCGTAGGCGAGGGGGCCGGAGAGGCTGTCGACGTCGGGGAGGAGAACGGCTCGCTGCACCCGCTGCTCGGACAGTTGTGTTTCCACGTTGAAGTGGCGTATGCTTTCGATCGCGTCGCCGAAGAACTCGATGCGCGCGGGGCGGTCTTCGGCGAAGGAGTAGACGTCGACGATGCCGCCGCGGATGGAGAATTGGCCGGGGGTGTGGACGAAGTCGACGCGCTGGAAGTGATAGTCCAGCAGGAAGTCTTCGAGGAAAGAGATCGAGAGGGCGTTGCCGGGCGCCACCGGCATGGAGAGTTCGGAGAGCGCGCCCGCCGCGACGATGCGCTCGACGAGGGCCTCGGTGTAGGTGACGATCCTCGTCGCTTGCCGGTTTGCCAGGGCGTTCAGGGCCTCGGTTCTTGCCAGCACCGCGTCGCAGTCTTTCTCCTCGAAGTTCCCGGAGCGGCGGTAGGAGGAGGGCAGGAAGCGCGCGCTCTCCTCGCCCGATAAGGCGACGAGGTCGTTATAGAAGTAGGCGGCCTCTTCCTTGTCGTCCAACACGAATAGCTGCAGGTCCGGGGATGCTTCCATCACCGCGGCAGACAACAAAGCGAGGGAGGAGCCTACTCCTCCCTCGATTTTTAGTTTCGCGTCCCCGGCCCCGCCCAGGCGGTCGATCGTTCGCCGCGCCGCGGGATGTTCCCGGAAGAGGGGTATCAGGTCGTGTACGTCCAAGGCAGTTTAGATCATCAGGAGGGCGTCCCCGTAAGTTCCGAAGCGGTATTTTTCTTTCACGGCCACGCTATACGCCTCCATCACGTAGTCGTAACCGCCAAAGGCCGCCACCATCATCATGAGGGTGGAGAGGGGGAGGTGGAAGTTGGACACCATCGCGTCGGGCATACTGAATTCGTAAGGCGGGAAGATGAATTTGTTTGTCCAGCCCTCGAACTCGGCCAGGCGGCCGCGGGTGGTGACGCAACTTTCCAGGGTGCGGACGACGGTGGTGCCCACGGCGCACACCTTGTGGCGCGCTTCCTTGGCGGCGTTTACCTGGGAGACGGCCTCCTGGGAGACAAAGATTTGTTCCGAGTCCACCTTGTGTTTCGTGAGGTCTTCCACGTCCACTTCCCGGAAGTTTCCCAGGCCCACGTGCAGGGTGATGAAGGCAGTATCGACGCCTTTTATCTCCATGCGTTTCATCAGTTCCCGGCTGAAGTGCAGGCCTGCCGTCGGCGCTGCCACGGCGCCCTCGTTACGCGCGAAGATGGTCTGGTAGCGTTCCTTGTCTATCGGCTCCACCTTCCGCCCGACGGAACGCGGGAGTGGCGGTTCGCCCAGGGAAAACAGTTCCTTCTTGAAATTCTCGTACTTGCCGTCGTAGAGGAAGCGCAGTGTCCGCCCGCGCGAGGTCGTGTTGTCGATCACCTCTGCCACCACGTTGTCGTTCGGCCCGAAGTAGAGTTTGTTGCCGATGCGGATCTTCCGGGCAGGGTCCACCAGCACGTCCCAGATCCTCAGATCCCGGTTCAACTCCCTCAGGAGGAATACCTCGATCTCGGCGCCCGTTTTCTCTTTATTGCCGTACAGGCGCGCGGGGAACACCTTGGTGTCGTTGAACACGAACACGTCTTTCTCCTCGAAATACGAGAGGATCTCTTTGAATATTTTGTGATCGATCTTGCCGCTCTTCCGGTCCAACACCATCAACCTGCTCTCGTCGCGATGGGGCGCCGGGTGCGTCGCTATCAACTCCGCGGGCAACCTGTACTTGAACTTCGATAATTTCATCTCTTTGTTATTTATGTTGTTTCAACTCTATTACTTTCCAACAGTCGCACGATCTCCTCCACCCGAAACGCCTCCTCCACCCGAAACTCCCCCACGCGCGTCCGTCGCAGCGCCGAGAGGTGCGAACCGCTGTCGCATTCCCGGCCGATGTCGTGCGCCAGCGAACGGATGTAAGTGCCCTTGCCGCACCTTACCCGTAACACCACCTCGGGCATCTGCTCCTCCACGATCTCCAGCTCCTTCACCTCCACGCGGCGACTCTTCATCTCCACCTGATCGCCAGCCCTTGCCATCTCGTAGGCCCGCACGCCGTTCACGCGCACCGCCGAGAAGGCCGGGGGGAATTGCTCGATCTCTCCCACGAAACGCCGCGCGACCCGTTCCAGCAGCGCCCGGTCGACGCGCGAGTAATCGTACTCCCCGTCGAAGGCGCTCTCCAGGTCGTACGACGGCGTCGTGTGGCCAAAAGTCACGCGCGCCACGTACTCCTTCTCCTGACCCATGTAGCGCTCGATCTCCCTTGTCTCCTTGCCGGTGCAGATCACCATCACTCCTGTCGCCAGCGGGTCCAGCGTGCCGGCGTGCCCCACCTTGATCTTGCCGCAGGCAGGACGCAGGGAGATCCGCACCTTGTTGACCACGTCGAACGAGGTCCAGCCGCCCGGCTTGTCTACCGCGAACACCGCGCCTTCCCGAAAGTCCGCGCCGGAACGAAAACGAATCCTGCCCGTCATCCCAACGCGATTAACAGTCCACCCACCAGCGCGCAGTACACCGCGAACCAGAGCAACCGACCGCGCTTCACCAGGCTTATCATCCACCGGCAAGCAAGCAGCCCCGATACAAATGCCCCGATAAAGCCCGCCACCAACGACGCCACCGGTATCCCCGACGACGCGAAGCCGCCCTTCAGGAGATCCAGCAACGCCTCGCCAAGCACGGGCGCCAACACCATCAGGAAGGAAAACCGGGCCACCGACTCTCGCCGTATTCCCAGCAGCAATCCCGTCGCGATCGTCGCGCCCGAACGGGATAACCCCGGCAACACCGCGAAGGCCTGGGCCACCCCCACGAGAAAGGCGTCCCTGTAGCCCACCCTCCGCGATCGCGACCGCGCCCGGCAAGCAAAGGCCAGCAGCAGCGCCGTCACCAGCAACATGCCGCCCACCAGCGCCAATCCCGTCGAAAACAGTTCCTCCACCTGCTCCTTGAAGCACAACCCCACGATCCCCACCGGGATCATCGACAAGACCAACTTCCACGCGTATTGCATCTCCTCGCCGCGCCGCGACCGCAGGCAACCCCGAAAAAGCGCCGCGATCTCGGGGGCAAAAACCACGATCGTGCTGCACGCCGTGGCCGCGTGCACCACCACCGCGAACATCAAGTGGTCGTCGCCCCCCGCGCCGAACAGCGCCCCGAAGATCTGCAAGTGACCCGAACTGCTTACCGGCAAAAATTCCGTCAGCCCCTGCACCACTCCCAATACCAGTGCCTCCCACCAATCCATCACTCCTGCCGCTTCTTCTCCGGGTCGCGAATGATCGCCCAGAAAACATAACCAAAACCGAACAGCACCACCGCCGGCGCCAGCGTGATCCGCCGGAAACTGAAGATGTCGTAATTAAAGGTATCGGGAGAACCCGCGCCACCGCCCGTCATCAGCGCGAAACCCGCCACGATGATCACCAACCCGATGAGTATCTTCTTGTAGTTGTCAGCAGGCATCGGAAAACCGTCGCCCTTTTTACGTTCATTGACCATAATCCATCTATTTAAGTATATAAATCATTCAAATCCCTGTTCAGGTAACGGCGAACGCACAGCCACGCCGACGCCACCGAAAGCAGAATGCCGCAAACCACCACGAACAACACCATGATGACCAGCGTCTCCTCCTGCAAAAAATCATATTCCAGAGCGCCCCCGTAGTTATCCTGCAGGAAAAACACCCCGGACAACAGCAGCACGTTCGCCACCAACGCCCCGAACAACCCGCGCCACGCGCAATCGCTCAGGAACGGACGGGCCACGAAACCCCTCCGCGCCCCCACCAGCTGCATCGTCTTGATGAGAAAACGCTGGGAGTAGACCGCCAGGTGAATCGTGTTCCCGATCAGCGTGAACGAGATCAGCATCAGCACCGCCGCCACCGCCAGGAAACACCACGCGACCCGCCGCGCGTTCTCCCGGATATCCTCCACCAGCGACTTCTGGTAGTGCACTTCCTGCACCACCTCCAGCCCCCTCAGCCCCTCCGCGATCACCGCCAGCGAATCGTTGTTCGCGTACCCCCCGTTCAGCCTGATCTCCAGCGACGCCAGCAGCGGGTTCGTCCCGAGAATCGCCTCGAAATCCTCCCCCAGCTCCTCCTTGAAGCTCTTCGCCGCCTCTTCCTTGCTCACGTAAACGGACGAACGGGTAAAGGGACGCGTGTCGAGCACTTTCTGCACGCGCCTCACCTCTGCCTCGTTCGTGTTATCCTTGATTACCACCAGCACGCTGATGTTGCGCGTCACGTGCTCCGACACCGCGCGAGCATTCAATAGAACGTATGCCAGGGCGCCGACCACCACCAGTACCAGCGCGATACTGATCGTCGACACCACGCGCGCGCCTCTCCCCTTGTGTAACTTCCGAGCCATATCTTCCACGGTTTTTAAAAGTCCACAAATGTAATACGGAAAAGCCCCTGCCGCAAGTATCTGCCCCGTTTTTTGGAAACGCGCCCTCGCCGCGGCCAAGGTTGCGAAATTCGCGGGAAAAATGTATTCTTGTCGTCGGAATCACCAAAACCCTATTTCAACCTTAAAAATCGAGGATGGAAACGACGTTAATAGAAAATATACTGTGTTATAGCAATTTGTGGTTAACCCCCGTCGAATTGGGATTGATCCCAATTGAATTGGGATTGATCCCAATCGAATTGGGAACGTTCCCAATTGAATTGGGATTGATCCCAATCGAATTGGGATTGATCCCAATCGAATTGGGATTGATCCCAATTGAGTTGGGATTGATCCCAATTGAATTGGGAACGTTCCCAATTGAATTGGGACCGTTCCCAATTGAATTAGGGGCGGCCCCAACTGAATTGGGGTTAACCCCAACTGACTTGGGGTTAACCCCAACTGAATTGGGGTTAACCCCAACTGAATTGGGGTTGACCCCAACTGAATTGGGGTTAACCCCAATTGGATTGGGGTTGACCCCAACTGAATTGGGGTTAACCCCAATTGGATTGGGGTTAACCCCAATTGGATTTGGGGCGGCCCAAAATGGCCCTAAATCCTCCATTTCTTATATCGGACTCACCTATTAAACGTAATCAAGATGAAAATGAATATTCTCTTTTACTGCTTATTGGCAGGAGTGGCGGCGGGATGCGAGGGGAACGAGGGATTGACGCGTCACGTCGACCAGCGTATCGGGACGGGTGGACACGGGCACGTGTTCATGGGCGCGAACGTGCCGTTCGGGATGGTGCAAGTGGGGCCGACGAGCATCCCGCGGGAGTGGGACTGGACGTCGGGCTATCACGTTTCCGACACCACCGTGACGGGATTCAGCCACACGCACCTCAGCGGGACGGGGATCGGCGACCTGTCCGACATTGCCTTGATGCCGGTCGCGGGCGACGTCAAGATGGCCCGCGGGAGGGCGAATGACCCGGAGTCGGGGATATGGTCGTACTTCTCGCGCGTCAACGAGCGGGCGCGGCCGGGCTACTACGCCACCAAGCTCGATCGCTACGGCGTGGAGGTGGAGTTGACGGCCACGGAACGCATCGGGATGCACCGCTACCGCTTTCCCCGGGGAGCGGAGCCGGCCGTGGTGATCGACCTGGAGAACGGGACTGGCTGGGACGCGCCCGCGGAAGGTCGCCTGGCGCGAAAGGACGACAGCACCCTGGTGGGCTACCGTTTCTCGTCGGGATGGGCGCGCGACCAGCGGGTGTTCTTTGCCGCGCGTTTCTCGCGCCCGCCGCGGGAAGTGCAGCTTTACGACGGGGGCGAGGCGAAGGAGGGAACGGAGATCCGCGGGCGAAGGGTCTACGGCAAGGCGACGTTCGAGGGATCGGGGACGCTGCTGGTGAAGGTGGCCCTGTCTCCGGTAAGCGAGGCCAACGCGTTGATGAACCTGGAGCGGGAAGCGCCCGGCTGGGATTTCGAGGAGGTGGCCCGACAAGCGACCGCGTCCTGGGAGAAAGAGCTGGGGAAGATGCGGATCAAGGCGAAAGACGAGCGCGTGCTGCGCGTGTTCTACACGGCGCTTTACCACGCGATGATCGCCCCGTCGCTGTTTTGCGACGTCAACGGGGACTACCGGGGAGCGGACGGCAAGGCGCGCGCCGGCGAGGGGTTCGCGAATTACAGCACCTTCTCGCTGTGGGACACTTACCGCGCGGCGCACCCGCTGGCGACGCTGGTGCAGCGGGAACGGGTGGACGACTGGGTGAACTCGATGCTGGCGATCTACCGGCAGCAGGGGAAGTTACCGGTGTGGCACCTGGCGGGTTGCGAGACGGATTGCATGGTCGGCAACCCGGCGATCCCGGTGGTGGCGGACGCCATATTGAAAGGCTTTTCGGGCTTTGACCACCGGGAGGCTATCGAGGCGGCGAGCGCGTCGGCGATGCTGGACGAGCGCGGCATGGGCCTCTTGAAGCGCTTCGGGTACATCCCCTGCGACTTGTACAACGAATCGGTGGCCACCGGTCTCGAGTACGCCCTGGCGGACGGGGCGCTGGCAAGGGCGGCGGAAAGCGCGGGGGACGCGGCCTGCCAGGCATATTTCGAGCAGCGGGCGCTCGCCTATCGCCACTACTTCGACCCGTCGACGGGGCTGGCCCGCGGCCGGACAGCGGACGGGGGATGGCGGGAGCCTTTTGACCCGTTCAACGCGGCCCACCGGGCGAACGATTACACGGAGGGCAACGCCTGGCAGTACACGTGGCTCGTTCCCCACGACGTCGAGGGATTGATCGGCTTGTTTGGCTCCCGCGAGCGCTTCCTGGAGAAGCTGGATTCCCTGTTTATCGTGGAGGGAGACCTCGGGGCCGACGCGTCGCCGGACATCAGCGGGATGATCGGCCAGTACGCGCACGGCAATGAACCCGGCCACCACGTCCCTTACCTGTTCGCGCTGGCGGGCGAGCCGCGGAAGACGGCGGAACGGGTGAGGGAGATCATGACGGGCCTCTATAGCGACGCCCCGGACGGGCTTCCGGGGAACGAGGACGTGGGGCAGATGTCGGCGTGGTACATCCTGTCGGCCATCGGGCTGTACCAGGTGGAGCCGGCCGGCGGGCGGTTCGTGATAGGCAGCCCGCTGGTGGACGAGGCGATCATCTCGGTGGGAAATGGACGGACGTTCCGGATCGTGGCGAAGAACAACGGCCCGCGGAACATTTACGTCCGCGAGGCGCGGCTGAACGGGAAGGCGCTTGACCGCCCCCACGTGGAGTTCAGGGAGATCGTCGAGGGCGGAGAGTTGGTATTTGAAATGAGCGACCGGTAAGATGAAAGGGCTACGATTGACCGGGATGATGATGCTCGTCGCGACGGCGGCGGCGGCCCAGGGGATCTACCGCGACGGGTGGATCGACTTCAACAAGAACGGGGTGATGGACGCGTACGAGAACCGCGCGGAGACGGTGGAACGCCGGGTGGCCGACCTCCTGTCGAGGATGTCCGCGGAGGAAAAGACGTGCCAGATGGCCACCCTCTACGGTTCGGGCCGGGTGTTGAGAGACAGCGCGCCGACGGAGGCGTGGAAGACGGCGGTGTGGAAAGACGGGATCGCGAACATCGACGAGCAGGCAAACGGCCTGGGGAGTTTCGGCAGCCGCCTCTCGTTCCCCCACGCGGCCAGCGCGCGAAACAGGCAGGCGATCCAGCGCTGGTTCGTGGAGGAGACGCGGCTGGGTATCCCGGTCGACTTCACGAACGAGGGCATCCGGGGATTGTGCCACGACCGGGCGACGATGTTCCCGGCACAGTGCGGACAGGGGGCGTCGTGGAACAGGGAACTGGTGGCAGCGATTGCCGCGGCGACGGCCAGGGAGGCGCGGGCGCTGGGATACACGAACATTTACGCGCCGATCCTCGACGTGGCGCGCGACCCGCGATGGGGCCGGGTGGTGGAGTGTTACGGTGAAGACCCCTTCCTGGTGAGCGAGCTGGGGAGGATGATGGTGCGCGGGCTGCAGGCGGGAGGGGTGGCGTCGACCCCGAAGCACTTCGCGGTGTACAGCGCGCCCGCCGGCGGCCGGGACGCCGGGACAAGGACAGACCCCGGGGTGACGCCGAGGGAAGCGCGGACGTTGTTCCTGGAGCCGTTCCGGGTGGGGATCGCGGAGGAAGGGGCGATGGGGGTGATGAGTTCCTACAACGATTACGACGGCGCGCCGGTGACGGGCAGTCATCGTTTCCTGACCGGGATCCTGCGGGAGGAATGGGGCTTTGACGGCTACGTGGTCTCGGACAGCGAGGCGGTGGAGTTCCTGGTGACGAAGCACAGGGTGAGCGCCACGGCCGAAGAAGCGGCGGCGCGGGCCGTGACGGCAGGGTTGAACGTGCGCACGAATTTTACCCCGCCGGAGGATTTCATCTTGCCGTTGCGCCGCGCGATCGCGGAGGGACGGGTGGCGATGGAGGTGATCGACGAGCGAGTGGCGGAGGTGCTGCGGGTGAAGTTTCGCCTGGGACTGTTCGACGAGCCGTACCGCGGGGATACGATCGAGAGCGGGGTGGTGCGCGCGCCGGAACACCGGGCGCTGGCGCTGGAGGCGGCGCTGCAGTCGATCGTGCTGCTGAAGAACGACGGCCTGTTGCCCCTTTCAATGGACGCGAAGCGGGTGGCGGTGATCGGCCCGAACGCCGACGAGGAGCGGTTGCTGGTGTGCCGCTACGGCCCCTCGAACCCCTCGCTGGTGAGTGTATATAAAGGTGTGCGCGCTTTTCTCCCCGGGGCGGAGGTGCGATACGCGAAAGGATGCGAGGTGAGGGACGCGTACTTCCCGGAGAGCGAGATGTACGACGTGCCGCTGGACGCCGCCGAGAGGAGCATGATGGATGAGGCGGTGCGGACGGCCCGGGACGCCGACGCGGTGATCCTGGTGCTCGGGGGGAACGAACGAACGGTGGGCGAGAGCCGGTCGAGGACAACGCTGGATCTCCCCGGACGCCAGGAGCAGCTGGCGCGCGAGGTGTGGGCAACGGGAAAACCGGTGGTGCTGGTGTTGCTCGACGGGCGAGCCGCCTCGGTGAACTGGGCCGCGCGGCACTTGCCGGCGATCGTGCACGCGTGGTTTCCGGGCGAGGCGACGGGCGAGGCCGTGGCGCGGGTGCTTTTCGGGGCGTACAACCCGGGGGGGAAGTTGCCGGTGACATTCCCGCGATCGGTGGGACAAGTGCCGCTGGCTTTCCCCTTCAAGCCGGGGGCCGACTCGGAGGGAATGGCCCGCGTGAACGGCGCGCTCTTCCCCTTCGGACACGGCTTGAGCTACACGACATTCGACTATTCCGCCCTCGCCGCGGAGATGACGCCGGGCGACACCCTGCGAGTGCGCTGCCGGGTGCGAAACAGCGGGAAGGTGGCCGGCGACGAGGTAGTACAAGTCTACCTGCGCGACGACGTCAGCTCCGTGACAACTCACGAGAAGTCCCTGCGCGGCTTCACCCGCCTGCACCTCGCTGCCGGCGAGGAACGGGAGGTGACTTTCCACCTTCCCCCTCGCGCCTTCAGTCTATGGGACGAGCGCGGCCGTTTCATCATAGAGGCAGGAACATTCACCCTCATGATCGGCAGCTCCTCGGAAGACATCCGCCTGACAAGCAGCATCGCCATCAATCAAGACAGGGTCATCTCCGTCCCCCGCTGAAAGCCCGCGCAGCCTTCCCCCCGGATTTCCCCTTACCAAGACGGTGACCGCACAGCCTTCACCCCAGATTCCCCCTTACCAAGCCGGGGCCACACAGCCTTCACCCCAGATTCCCCCTTACCAAGCCGGGGCTGCATAGTCTTCACCCCAGATTCCCCCTTACCAAGCCGGGGCTGCGTAGCAGCCCAATCCTTGTAGGCAGTAGCCTAAGGCTACTGTATAGCGTAATGCCCACGTTAGGATCGGCTGCGTAGCTGCCTCACCTTTGGGCGCGGCTGCCTAAGGCTGCCGCGTGGAAAAGAAGCCGATTACTCCTTATTATATATAGGTGCGTTTTGGGGTGGATGTTGGTCGGATGACTTGTTCGGAAGGTGGCAGACGTGGGGGGATGTGTTAAAAAAGTGGGGCGCGGAAAAAAGTTTGACAGAAAATGTGGCGAGGATTTGGCTCGTATTCGTATTTTTTGCAGCTTTGCCGGCGATAAACAGAATTCATTTGTCACGCAAAAGTAAATGATGGAAAACGCATACAACGCACATTACGCAAAGAGTTCTCAGGAACGATCGGAAATCTCCT
>JAIROI010000156.1 GCA_031257615.1 Odoribacteraceae bacterium | reverse complement strand
ATTCCCGGTGACCGTACCGGGATTCCCGGTCGCCGTACCGGGAAGCCCGGTGACCTTACCGGGATTCCCGGTGACTACTTACCGGGAATCCCGGTGAGCGTACCGGGAATCCCGGTGACCATACCGGGAATCCCGGTGAGCGTACCGGGAATCCCGGTGACCTTACCGGGAATCCCGGTGAGCGTACCGGGAATCCCGGTATTTCGGGTGGCGGTTGGTTAGATTCTCGCGGCGACGCGGTCGCCCATTTCTTCCGTGCCGACGGGGGGAGGGGAGGAGGAGGCGTCGCGGAGGTCTTCGGTCATGACGCCGGCGGCGAGGGTCTCCTCAACGGCGCGACGGATGGCGGCGCCCTCGGCAGGGAGCGAGAAGGCGATCTCGAACATCATGGCCGCGGAAAGGATCGAGGCGAGGGGGTTGGCGACGTCCCGGCCGGCCGCTTGAGGGTACGAACCGTGGATCGGCTCGAAGAGTGGAGTGTGGAGTCCCGTCGAGGCGGAGGGGAGGAGTCCGAGGGATCCCGCGATGACGCTGGCCTCGTCGGTGAGGATGTCGCCGAACATGTTCTCGGTGACGATGACGTCGAAGGCGGAGGGGTCGCGGATGATTTGCATGGCGGCGTTGTCGACGTACATGTAGTCGACGGTGACGGTGGGGTAGGAGGGGGTCATGTCGCGGACGGTCTCGCGCCATAGGCGGGAGGTGGCGAGGACGTTTGCCTTGTCGACGACGGTGAGGCGGCGTTGGCGTTCGAGGGCGCGTTCGAAGGCGAGGGTGCAGACGCGGTGGATTTCCTGGCGGGTGTAGACGCAGGCGTCGAAGGCGGTGTTGCCGTCTTCGGAGCGTCCCCGGGGTTGTCCGAAGTAGATGCCTCCGGTGAGTTCGCGGATGAAGAGGATGTCGGTTCCCTCGATGATTTCCGGTCGCAGGGGGGAGCGGTGGAGGAGGGAGGGGAAGGGGGTGACGGGGCGTATGTTGGCGTAGAGGCCGAGGCGCCGGCGCATGTCGAGCAGTCCTTGTTCGGGGCGTACGGGGGCGTTGTCGTGGCGCGGCGAGCCGATGGCGCCGAAGAGGATGGCGTCGGCGGCGAGGCAGAGTTGGTGGGTTTCGGGCGGGTAGGGGTTGCTGGTGGCGTCGATGGCGGCCCCGCCGACGAGTCCGCGGGTGAAGGTGGGGGAGTGGTGGAAGCGCCGGCAGGCGGCTCGGATGCATTTGACGGCCTGTCGAGTGACTTCTTCGCCGACGCCGTCTCCGGGGAGGAGGGCGATGTTCAGGTTCATGGTTTGCGTTTTTCGTATTGTCTGATTTTTTTTCTTATGGAGAGGAGGTAGTCGATGTCGTCTAGTCCGTTCAGGAGGCATTGTTGTTTGTAGGGGGAGATGTCGAAGGATTCGCGTTGTCCCTGGAAGATGACGGTTCGGGAGGCGAGGTCGATGTTGGCGAATATGTAGGAGTCTTCGCGGGTGGCGGCGAAGATTTTTTCGACGAAGGCGGGCGAGGCTTGGATGGTGAGCAGTCCGTTGTTGAGGGCGTTTACGCGGAAGATGTCGGCGAAGCTGGTGGAGATGATGGCCCTGAATCCGGCGTCGAGGATGGCCCAGGCGGCGTGTTCTCGGCTGGATCCGCATCCGAAGTTGGGTCCGGTGACGAGGATTGAGCCGTGGTTGAGGGGTAGTCCGTTGGGCATCCAGTCCGCGAAGAGGTGTTGTCCGAGTCCCCCGCGGGTGATGGTTTTGAGGAATCGCGCGGGGATGATGCGGTCGGTGTCGATGTTTTCGAAGGGGAGTGGGACGACGGTGGAGAGGAGGGTGATGAATTTTTCTTTCATGGGGCGGTGTTAGAGGGTTCTCGGGTCGGTGATTTGTCCGGTGATGGCGGCGGCGGCGGCGACGGCGGGTCCGGCGAGTAGGGTGCGGGATCCGGGGCCTTGTCGTCCTTCGAAGTTCCGGTTGGAGGTGGAGACGCAGTAGTGGCCGGGCGGCACTTTGTCGTCGTTCATGGCGAGGCAGGCGGAGCATCCGGGCTGTCGGAGGGCGAATCCGGCGTCGGCGAGGACGCGATGTAGTCCTTCCTTGACGGCTTGTCGCGCGACTCGTTTGCTGCCGGGGACGATCCAGGCGGTGACGCGGGGGTGTCTTTTCTTTCCCTTGACGATGTTGGCGAAGGCGCGGATGTCTTCGATGCGTCCGTTGGTGCAGCTGCCGAGGAAGACGTGGTCGATTTGTTTCCCGGCGATCGGTTCGCCGGCCTCGAAACCGGTGTAGGCGAGCATTTGCTTGTCGGCGTCGAGGGGGACGCGGCCGTTGATGGGGATGCCGGTGGCGGGGTTGGTGCCGTAGGTGATCATGGGTTCGATTTCTTCCGCGCGGAGGGTGAAGGAGGCGTCGAAGCGGGCGTTGTCGTCGTCGCGCAGTTCGAGCCAGCGTTCGATGTCGATGCCGCGGGGGAGGAGTGGTCGGTGCGCGAGGTAGTCGACGGTGCGTCGATCCGGGGTGATCATGCCCCCTCGCGCTCCCATTTCGATGCTCATGTTGCAGACGGTCATGCGGGCCTCGATGGAGAGGGCGCGGATGGTGGATCCGTCGAACTGTATGAAGTGGCCGGTGCCGGCGTTGGTGCCGAGGCGCGCGATGACGTGGAGGATGAGGTCTTTGGAACATACTCCTTCGGGGAGCGTTCCCTCGACGCGCAGGCTCATGACGCGGGGCTTTGGCTGGAGGATGCATTGCGAGGCGAGCACCATTTCGACCTCTGAGGTGCCGATGCCGAAGGCGACGCAGCCGAGGGCCCCGTGGGTGGAGGTGTGGCTGTCGCCGCAGACGATGGTGTTTCCGGGGCGCGACAGTCCCTGTTCGGGGCCGACGACGTGGACGATGCCGTTGCGGTGCGACCCGACGGGGTAGATGGGTATATGGTACTGGTTGCAGTAGCGGGCGAGGGCCTCGAGCTGGGCGCGGGATTCGTTGTCGGCGACGGGGAGGTGCTGGTTGACGGTGGGGACGTTGTGGTCGGGGATGGCCGTGATTTTCCGTCGGCGGAAGACGACCGCTCCCCGTTTGTGCAGGTACTCGAAGGCCTGCGGGGAGGTGACTTCGTGGATGTAGTGGCGGTCGATGTAGAGGACGTGCATGCCGCCGGGCAACTCCTCGACGACGTGGGAGTCCCATATTTTATCGAACAGGGTGTTCATGGTTCAATCGATTTTGGAGATGGCGTCGAGGAAGGATTCGACGGAGGCCGTGACGGTGTCGACGTTGGCGGCGAAGCCGTGGTAGACGCGTCCCTCGTGGGAGATCTGTACGTGTACCTTTCCGAGGTCGTCGCTCCCGCGGGTGATGGCCTGGACGAGGTATTCCTCGAGGAGCACCTCGCGGGTGACGCTTTTGATGGCCCGGAAGGAGGCGTCGATGGGGCCGTTTCCGTGGGCGGTGGCGGTGAAGGACTCTTCGCCGACGCGCACGCGGACGGTGGCGGTGGGGATGGTGCTGGCGCCGCAGGTCACTTGCAGGGCCTCGAGGTGGACGCGTCGGTCGCGTCGCGAGGCCTCGTTCCCGACCAGCACCTCGAGGTCGCGCGAGGTGATCTCCCGCTTTTTGTCGGCCAGCTCGAGGAACTTCCCGTAGAGGATGTCCAGCTCTTTCTCGCCGGGGAGGTAGCCGACGCGCCCCAGGTGGTGTTTCAGCGCTGCCCGGCCGCTGCGAGCGGTGAGGATGATGCTGGACTCGTCGACGCCGACGCGTTCCGGGTCGATGATCTCGTAGGTTTCGCGGCTTTTCAGGACGCCGTCCTGGTGGATGCCCGAGGAGTGGGCGAAGGCGTTGCGCCCGACGATGGCCTTGTTGGGCTGCACGGGCACGCGCATCAGGGTGGAGACGAGGCGGCTCGTCTGGAGGAGTTCGCGCGTGTTGACGCCGACCTCGAAGGGCAGTTCCGGGTGGCAGGCGATGGCCATGACGATCTCCTCGAGGGCGGTGTTGCCGGCCCGCTCGCCAAGGCCGTTGATGGTGACTTCCACTTGCCGCGCCCCGTTCCTGACGGCGGCGAGGGAGTTGGCGGTGGCCATGCCGAGGTCGTCGTGGCAGTGGGTGGAGATGATCGCCTTGTCGATGTTGGGGACGTTGTTCGCGAGGTAGGCGATCTTGGCGCCGTACTCGTCGGGGAGGCAATAGCCGGTGGTGTCGGGGATGTTGACGACGGTGGCCCCGGCGGCGATGACGGCCTCGACGACCCGCGCGAGAAACTCGTCGTCGGTGCGCCCGGCGTCCTCGGCGTAGAACTCGACGTCGTCGACGAACGTCCGCGCGTACTTGACGGCCTCGACGGCCCGCTGGACGATCTCCCCGGGCGTCGAGTGCAGTTTCTCGCGGATGTGGTGCGGCGACGTGCCGATGCCGGTGTGTATCCGCGCTCGTTTGGCGCGCGCGAGCGCCTCGGCGGCGACCTCGATGTCTCGCTTCACGGCGCGGGTGAGGGCGCAGATGACCGGCCGCGTCACGACTTTGGAAATCTCGACGACCGACGCGAAGTCGCCGGGACTGGAGGCCGGGAATCCCGCCTCGATGACGTCCGCGCCCAGTTTCTCGAGTTGCCTGGCGATCTCGATCTTCTCGATGGTGTTCAGCTGGCAGCCGGGGACTTGCTCGGCGTCGCGCAGGGTGGTGTCAAAAATGTGTATCTTCTCCATCTTTCACGTTTTTGGTAATTATTCTGTTCTCGTTCACGAAAGAAAAAGGGCCTTCCCCGCGAGAGAAAGGCCCTGTATCTTGACATGTCGCGCGATCACGCGCCCTTCTCCCACCACCGGGGTAGTAGGCTGGATAGAAGGAATAGCGTGTATTGACTTGTACTTGCCATGATTTCATTTTTTCCGGGGGCAAATGTAACAACATCTCCGCGAAGATTCCAAATGATCGCCCCTTTTTCTCGGCAAGGGGCGCGTTTCACGCCCGGCGTTAAATGAAAAAGGGACCGGGCAATTGCCTGATCCCTCGTTTTTCGGTAGTCGGGGTGACAGGATTTGAACCTGCGACCACACGCCCCCCAGACGCGTACTCTACCGGGCTGAGCTACACCCCGAGATTGTGCGGGCAAAGGTAATCAAAAACTTCAATTCCACGCGACCGGCGGGAAAAAAAACGAAAAGATCGCGGCGAGGATCGGGAGGCGGAAGGATAAATGCTTGATTAAAACACGCGTTAGGAGGTCTCTCTAACGGCCCCCAAATGCTCCCCTTGCCGCGGGGAGGCGAGCCGGAGGGTTGCGGGAAAGCGGCTAAATGGGTACCTTTGGCCGCTATTAAGAAAGTATTCATATAATCTACAAGATCATGTCAACAGAAAATACAATGGAAAGAGTGAAGTGCCTGATCATCGGTTCAGGCCCCGCCGGTTACACGGCAGCCATCTACGCGGCGCGCGCCAACCTCTCCCCGGTGCTTTACACGGGGTTGCAGATGGGCGGGCAGCTGACCACGACCACCGAGGTGGAGAATTTCCCGGGATACCCGGAGGGCGTCACCGGTCCCGTGATGATGGAGGATATGCAGAAACAGGCCGCGCGGTTCGGGACGGACATCCGTTTCGGCGTCGTCACGCGGGTGGATTTCTCGGGACGGCCCCACCGGGTGACCCTCGACGACGGGAAGACGATCGAGGCGGACGCGGTGATCGTCGCCACCGGCGCCACGGCGCGCTACCTGGGGCTGCCCTCCGAGGAGCAGTTCCGCGGGGCGGGCGTTAGCGCGTGCGCCACCTGCGACGGCTTCTTCTACAGGGGGAAGGACGTCGCCGTGGTGGGCGGCGGGGACACCGCCTGCGAGGAAGCCATCTACCTCGCCGGGCTGTGCAGGGAGGTCTACCTGATCGTGCGCAAGAATTACCTGCGGGCGAGCAAGGTGATGCAACAACGCGTTTTCGACGCGCCTAATATAAAGGTGTTGTTCGAGCACAACACCGTCGAACTGTTCGGCACGGCGATGGGACTGGAGGGCGCGCGCCTCGTCTTCCGGCAGGGGGAGGCGGACGAGTCGTTCAAGGAGATCTGCGTGGACGGCTTTTTCCTGGCCATCGGGCACGTGCCTAACACGGGCGTGTTCAAGGAGTTTCTCCAGCTGGACGAGGCCGGCTACATCGTGACTTCCGGGACCTCCACCCGGACGAACGTGCCGGGAGTCTTCGCGGCCGGCGACGTGATGGATCCCGTCTATCGCCAGGGAATCACCTCCGCCGCTGCCGGTTGCAAGGCCGCCATCGACGCCGAGCGCTACCTCGCCGGGCTGTGCCTAAGTTCAACATAAGAAATGGAAGATTCGGCGTCATTTTAGGCCGCCTCCAACGCGATTGGGGCCGCCCCCAATTCAAATGGGGTTAACCCCAATTCAGTTGGGGTCATCCCCAATTCAGTTGGGGTCGTCCCCAATTCAGTTGGGGTCATCCCCAATTCAGTTGGGGTTAACCCCAATTCAGTTGGGGTTGACCCCAATTCGATGGGGGTTAAACACAAATTACTGTAAAGCAGGCTATTTTCCGTTTTCGTTGTATCAATCCCCGATTTCTTAGATCGAATTCGGGTTAAAGGAAGGGGAAATAACGAAAAGCGCGTCGCGGGCAAACCGTGACGCGCTTTTCTTTTCGCGATGCCGGGATCACTCGCCGAAGTAACGCTCCCACACCTCCTCCAGCCGCCGGGCAAGGCGATAGGCCAGCAGCGGGGGAACGGCGTTGCCGATGATCTTGTACGCGGCGGAGGGGCTTAACAAGAAGCGCCGCGCGCGGTCGGGACGCGGGATGACAAAGGGATAGTCGGGCGGAAAGGTCTGGATCAGGGCGCACTCGCGCGGCGTCAGTCGCCTCTCGATCATCCCGCGCGCCAGCTCCCCGGCCATCTTCCCGCCGCGTTCGGCAGACAAGCGCCGGAACTCGATGTTGCCGTGGTGCTCCGACCGGATGGTCGGCCCGACGCTCTCCAGGTCCACCTCCCGCTGCCCCTGGCAGTGCGTCCCCATGTACTTGGCCCCCGAGTAGGAGCGTTGCGCCGGGTCGGTCGACTGCTCCGGCTCCTCGAGCGAGGCGAAGATCTCCTTCAGCGCCACCGGCCTCGCCAGCCCCTCGCCCGCCGTCGAGTAGGCGTGCGTGGGCCGCGGGTACGGGTCGTAGGCCTCCGGGATCGTCTCGAGCGACAACGCCGCCCGCGCCCGCTCGTTCAGCGCCGCCGCCCGGACGCCGATGAATATCACGCGCTCGCGAGACTGCGGCACGCCATAGTCCGCCGCCTGCAACACGCGCGGCGACAGGACAATGTACCCCCCGCCGTCCGCCGAGGAGAAATCCCGCTGGATCACCTCCTTCGCATCCGACAGGTTGACCAGCCCCCGCACGTTCTCGGCGATAAACACCTTGGGCCGCGTGATGTCGATCACCTCCTTCATCCAGAAATAGAGCTTGCCCCGGGTCTCCTCGCGGGCCACCTCCTCACGGATCACCCGCCCGCGATGGTCCTTGTGGGAGAGAAAGCCCCCGCGCTTGCCCGCCAGGCTAAAATCCTGACACGGGAAGCCCCCCGTCACCACGTCCACCTTCGACGGGAAGACGTCGCCCCCCTGCCGGTGCGCCTTCACCAGGTCTACCACGCTCTCCCGACGATACATCCCCTTCCGACGAAAGTAGCGCGACCACGCCACGAAAGCCTCCTCCAGGATGTCGTTCGCGAAAACCACGTCGAACGCCGTCCGATCCAGCATCGCGAATTTCCCCTTCCCCCCCCCCGCGCCGGGAGAAATACAACGCTCGTGTACCCGGAATCCACCCTCGAATCCCAGGTCCATCCCCCCGCAACCGGAGAAAAGCGAAAGAACATGCAGCCTGTCCATCTTCTGTACCATATTTATTATCTTATGCATTCCGTCTCGCCCGAACGCCGCCGCGCGAAATCCGCCACGAAGGTATCCTTTTTATTCCTATATTCGCGTGACACTGATCAACACCCCTCCATGAAGAAAAGAACATACATCCTCCTCGCGATCGTCGCCCTCCTCGCCTCCATCTCCCCCGCGCGAGCACAGCGCGAGGCATTCTTCGACCGCGACTACCTCCCGTCGCCCGTCTTCCCCCAGTTCCCCGACCTGGTCAACCTCTACTGGAAGGCCTGGGAACAAGCCTGGCAACAAGTGAAGAACACCCCCGGGACGACCCGCGAACGCTACTTCCACTGCGACCTCGTCCTCGAACTGCTCCCCCTGCGGTACGCGCCGCGACTCTTCCCCGGCGTCGAAACCCTCGACCGGCTCCACGAGACGCTCCTCGACCCCTCCGCGCTCCTCCTCGCCTGGGTCGAGAGCGAGTTCTACCGCTTCTCCGGGAACGAACAACGACTGCAACTCCTGCTGACCCGGAAGCAATACCTGCAACGCCATTTCTCCCTCGTCGATAGCTCCGCGACCTCCCGAGAAGGCCTCTCCCGACAAGCGCTCGCCGCCCTGCACGTCGCCCGACTGGCCGGCGAAATCAACCAAAAGGAAATATCGAGGAACTTCAACAGCCGCTACAAATCCCTGAAAGCAACGCTGAACAAGCAGTTCCCCGACCTCGACGCGACCGACCTCCGTCCCCTCTGCCTGGACATGCTGGCGGAGGTCCCGACGCTTGATCAAGCGCGACGCGTCGCCGCTCTTGCTCGCCGCGAGAACTCCCGGGACGCCCGCGACAGTTCTCTTTTCCCCCTCGACTACATCTCCATCAAGTCCCTGGAGCGCTATCATTTCCTCGAGGAAGCGGACGACGCGGCCTATCTTCTCCTCCAGCATCGCCACGAGCTTTTCTCCATGCAACCTTCCTCATCCCCCTTGCCTCTTCTCCTCCACGTCTCTCTTTTCATCGAGAACGTCCTGGGCTTCCACCGCGTGGACGCCGTGAACCGCGTTGTCGAGTGGCGCAAGCACCACCGCGGCCTCCACGGCATCCGAAACCTCTCTTTCGGCGACGTCACCGCCGACATCATCGGTGACGACCACGCCATCCAAGTCCAAACCAACGGCCCCTTCACCCTCATCGTGAACGGCAAGACCCATCGCGTCCGCAAAGGCACCAACACCTTCAAGTAACCGCCCCCCCTAACTCCTCCCGCCCCTTCCGCGACTCTCCTTTTATGGTCGGGATCATCGGCTTCATGGTATGGAGAGATAGATTCGGCGTCGCGCGGCCGCGTAAAAACAGTGGAGACGCGAAGCGATTCGCGTCTCCACACTTGTCAAACCCAAAACGTATAGATAGTCACTGAATCATGCCGGCTTCGATTTGCTCCCCGTCATCTTCGCACGCCTCGACCTCGTCCGCCCCGGAAGTCACCGTCTTCCCGGAAACAATCTTCCAGTCCAGCGGCAAAAAGTGCTCGCTCCCTCCCGATCCATAATACTTTACCTTTAGACGGAGCGTGATCTCGTCCGGCCGTTCCGCCGGCAACGCGACGCGCTCGAGGATGCTCGACAACGGGAAGGCAACCACGCCGCGGCAAGGCCTCGCGTAAGGATCTTTAAAGGCGTTGTGGCGGAACTCCACGAGGCAGTCGGCGTCCCGCGAGGCGTTCGACGCGTCCACCGCCAGGTTCACCATGTGCTTCAGCCCGGGTTCGCCGCCCAGGAAATTGAAATCCAGGTTCAGGTAGCCGTGGCGAATCCACGCGCGGTTCACGGCCACGGGATCAAGGCCGAGGCTGTCGGAAATGTCGCTCGTCAGCACCAGCGCGTCCTTCGTCAGCACCTTGTGGATGCTATACAGGCCGATCTTGTACTCCGCGTCCTCCAGTTCCTCCTTCACCATGAAGTCCACGATCACGCGTTGGTTGTCCTCCAGCCCCGTGACGGCGGCGCTCCTGGAGTCCGTGAAGAGCGTCAACCCGCCGTCCGTCAGGAAGGCGATCTTGTCGCCCTGTTTGCTCACGATCGCGTATCTACTATAATAAGGCGTGGCGTCGTTGTCGAGCCAACCGGCGCACGAGGCAAGCCCCGCGCAAGCAAACGCGAGAAGGAGCATCGCGCTGCTTCTCGACTTTAAAAAGAATCTATTCTGCATAGTCATGATCTTTATTTTCCCGTTTTATCACTTGGTTGTTCGCTACTCAAAGCTCCCGGTAGATGCGACGCGCCGGGAAAAGTTGCGCGGGCGAATTTGGGGCTACTTTATTTTTACCCGTTCTGAATAAATCTTATCTTCGCGACAAATTGAGAAAACATGAAGCATCTATTATTCTCCGGGAAACAGAAACTGTCCGATTTGATCCATGCCAACTACAAGTTGCTGCAGGTGTTGCCCAGGTTCAACATCAAGCTGGGGTTCGAGAACAAGAAAGTGGACGAGGTGTGCGAGCAATACGGCATCTCGCCGCACCTCTTCCTGATGGTGTGCAACGTCTGCACCTTCGACACTTACGCCCCGGGGAAGGAGGCCGGGCAGCTGGACATCGACGGCCTGATCCTCTACCTGACCCGCTCGCACCAGGATTACAGGGAATACCGCATCCCCGTGATCAAGGAGCAGTTGAACAGGCTGCTCGACCGTCATAACGCGCGAGAGGAGGAGTCCGTGAGGCAGTTCTTCGACGACTATAGCGCCGAGGTTATCAAGCACCTGCGGCACGAGGAGCACACCGTCTTCCCCTACATCTACGGCCTGAAACAGGGGGTCAGGAGCGAGCAATACCACATCAGGCAGTTCGAGAAGAATCACGGGAATATCGAGGAGAAACTGCACGACCTGAAGAACATCATCATCAAGTATCTCCCTGATCAAAACGACGGGGAACTGCGAAATCAAGTCCTTTTCAACCTCTTCTGGCTGGAGGAGGACCTGAATCGACATACCTTGCTCGAGGAACGGATACTGGTGCCGTTCGCGCAACAACTGGAGGAACGGTTAAACATCAACCATGAATAACATGCAACCGGGAACGATGAAAGCGAGAAAAAAGTACAGGATCGCGGTTGTCGAGCCGTCCATCCTGCTCTCCGAGGGCCTTAAAACGATGTTCCACGCGAACGCCGAGTTCGAGATCGCGTCTTGCTCGACCAACATCCCCCACTTCTTCGAGCGCCCGACGGCCATTCCCCCGGACATCATCCTGATCAATCCCATGCTCATCGACTTCCAGCGGCAAAATCACGTCAGGGCCGTCTTCTCCTCCCACCCCGGGGCCTTGCTCGTGGCCATCGTCTACCACTTTATCGACCAGGACGTGCTGAGGCAATACCACGGCTCGATCACCGTCTTCGACGACGCGCACAAGATCCAAAGAAAGCTCAACCACGCGATCAATACCAATCACAACTCCCCGGAGACCGTCGACAACTTCGACCTCTCCGATCGCGAGAAGGAGATACTCATGTCCGTCGTCAGGGGGCTGCAAAACAAGGAGATCGCGGACGCGCACAACATCTCCATCCACACGGTCATCTCCCACCGGAAGAATATTTCCAGGAAAACCGGGATCAAGTCCGTCGCCGGCCTGACCGTCTACGCGCTGTTGCATCACCTCCTGGATCAGAACGAAATCGAATGATCCCTACGCGTGGGGATGGCGCTTTTTGCCATTTACCCACAAATAGGGATTGCCCGTCGCGCCCCGCCCCGCTACCTTTGTCGCGTGAATTTCAGAATGCAATCATTCGACACATTTCGTAAGCCCATTCATTAAAAAAACTGTCTGACCTCAGCAATCAGGCAGTTTTCCTTGAGACAGCATTTAGATTATGGTTTTTTTAAGGTGTTTTTGTTGATGACGGCCGGGGTGACCCGGCCGTTTCCTTTGGATCGCCGGCCGCTCAACCCGAATTGGACCCAAGAAATCGGGGATTGACACGACGCAAATGGGAAATAGCCTGCTTTACAGTGATTTGGTGTTAATCCCCGTCGAATAGGGGACGTTCCCAATTCAATTACGGTCGACCGTAACTCAATTACGGTCGACCATAATTCAATTAAGGTCGACCATAATTCAATTACGGTCGACCATAACTCAATTACGGTCGCCCATACTTCAATTACGGTCGACCGTAATTCGATGGATGTTGACAGAATTTGCTTTTAGCGCAGCGTCACCTCCAGCGGGGCGTCCTTTACCAACACCTTCGCTTCCTTGGCGGTACCGTCCGGCAGCCAATACTTTAGCGTGTACTCCCGGCGCTTCTCCACGAGGAACTCCAGCGTCTCGTTCATGTCCCGCGTCGGGCCGGGCGTGCTGCCTCCTCCCACCTGCTCTTTCCCCTGGAAGACGTCCACGTTCACCTTCAGGCGATCCTCCGGGCTATTCGACTTGCCGGAAAACGCGCGCACCCGTAGCCGCACGTGCGAGCCGTCTGCCTCCTGCCGCCCGGACAGCGCCTGGTACGCCGAGATGTAGCGCGACGAGACGTCCACCGCCGGCACGTAGTCTATCGAGCGATCCCACACCAGGGGGAAGGAACTCCCGGTCGGCTTGAACGAGGAGGCCCACACGCCGTACTCCCGGTCTCCGGGGCGCGCGCGGCCGGCGTCCGCCAGAAACCAGGCGCGGTCCAGTTCATCGGGGTAATACTCCGTGAAATACCACTTGCCGTCCAGCCACACCTCGCACCACGTGTGATTCCCCCGGTCGTCGTGCCAGCTTGCCGCGCCGGCCACGCGCGAGGGGATGCCCACCGAGCGAAAGGCGTCCGTCAGCAGGATCGACAGGCCGCTGCAGGAGGCCATCCCTTGCTCCATCGACTCCGACGGGCTTTGGTCGGGCTTCCGTCGCCGCGTGTTGTAATCCACCTGCAACTCGTCCCGGATGCAAGCGTTCAGCGTCTTGATCGCCTCGCGCGCCGACGCGCATCCCTCCACCAGGGGGGCAAAGCGGCGGTAGAAACCGGAGCGCCAGTCCTCCCGCTTCTCGTTCAGGATCGCGTAGGGCAACGCGTCGTTCAGGAATATCGAGTCCGGCACGCTTCTCGCCCACGCGAATCGTCTCCTGGCCTCGTAAGCCAGCCTCGCGTTCAGCAGCAAGTCCGCGCCGCGCATCGACGTCAGGTCGCGCTCCGGCATGTAGGCCACCAGGAAGGCCACCCCCTCTTTTTCCTCCCCCTCGGCTTCCTCCAGCGCCTTCTCCAGTTCCCCCTTGTTCGTGCCCGCCCGCGTCAGGGCCTCCTCCAGCGGCGCGCGATACTTTTCCGGCACGCCCTTAAAGCGCTCTCCCGCGCAGGCGCAGGCCAGCAAACAGAGTAACAGTGTTCTCATGGCTATTCGTCTTTAGTGATTACTGAAATACTTCATGAACTGCGCCCGCTCGTACTGCCGCGAGTCCTCCACCGACGCGTGCGACAGCATCCCGCGGAACTCCTCCACCGAGCCGAAGTTGTTCCGCTCCATCCATCCCGACGCGAACGCCTTCATCTCGCCGATCACCGCCACCCCGCGCTCGTAAAGCGCCGAGCACACCTGCACCGTCGACGCTCCCGCCAGCAGCAACTTCACCACCGTCTCCCCGTCGTGCACGCCCGTCGAGGCGGCGATCTCCAGCCCCCGGTCTCTTCCCGCCAGGATGCCCGTCCAGCGCAGCGGCAACCGCGCCTCCCCCGGTTTGCTAAAGAGCGCCTCGCTGGCCGACAGCCGCAGCGCGTCCACCTGGATGTCCGGGTCCACCCACCGGTTAAAAAGCGTCACGCTACTTGCCCCGGCCCCGCGCAGCCGGTCGACGAACGAGGGAAGATGCGTGAACCACGGCCCGATCTTCACGCTCACCGGCACGTTGACCCGCGCGCGCGTCGCCTTCACGATCCCCGCGTAGGCGTCTTCCACCGCCGCGCTCCCCGCGAGGTCGTCCGTGGGAAAGATAAAGATGTTCAACTCTAACGCGTCCGCGCCGGCCTCCTCCAGCTCGCGGGCGAAGGAGACCCACTCGCCCTCCCGGAAGCAGTTCACGCTCGCGATCACCGGGATCGTCAGCCGCCGCTTCGCTTCCCGCACCAGCGAGACGTGCTCCCCCAGCGAGTGCGACCGGGCGTACTCGCGCACGTAGTCGATCGCCCCCGGGAAGGGATCGCCCTCCCCGAAGCCGGCTTTAAACACGCCGAGCGCCTCTTCCTCGATCTGCTCCTCGAAAATGGACTTCAACACCACGGCGCCGGCGCCCGCGCGCTCGATCGCCTCCAGGCTTTCCACCGTCGACGTCAACCCGCAACTACCGGCAACCACCGGGCAGGGCAACTCAAGCCCCATGTACCTTACTCTCAAATCAGCCATATCCAATGTATTTAATGAAATTCAACATCCTCGCGGGCGAAATATCGCGCTCCCCACCCTCACCAGCGTGCTGCCCTCCTCCACCGCCCAGGCGTAGTCCCCGGACATCCCCATCGAAAGCACCTCGAAACCGGCGTCGCCCGCGAAATAGTCGCGCCGCAACAACTCGAACAGTTCGCGAGACCGCCTGAACTCTCCCCTGACCTTCCCCTCGTCGCTCGTGAACGTGGCCATGCTCATCACTCCCACCACCCGCGCGTGCCGCGCCCCGGCGAACGTCTCGCTCTCCAGCAGCGCCCGCGCTTCCTCCAGCGTCATCCCGAACTTGCTCTCTTCTTCCGCCACCCGGAACTGCAACAGGCAGGGGATCACCCTCCCGACGCGTTCCCCCTCGCGGTCGATCGCCTCCAGCAGTCGCGGGCTATCCACCCCGTGGATCATCGACGCGAAGGGGACGACGCCCCGCACTTTGTTCCGTTGCAGGTGACCGATCATGTGCCACTCCGCGTCCCCCGGCAGCGCCGCCTGCTTCTCCAGCAGCTCCTGCACCCGGTTTTCGCCGAACGCCCGTTGACCTGCCTCGTACAGCGCCCGGATCGCCTCCAGCCCAACCTGCTTCGACACCGCCACCAGCTTCACCCCCTCCGGCAGGCTCCCCTTCACCTCTTCCCATCTCCTGATCACATCCCTTGTATCCATATCTTTACTCGCGAACGTTCAAAGTTCCTCCTCCTCGCTCTCCTCCTCCGGTTCCGGATCCTGGAGATCCTTCAGGTAGATCGTCTCCTTGACGATATAGCTCGCCGGGTACTTCTTCCGAATCTTCTTCAGCAGGGGGATCGCCTCGATCTTCGTCCTGAAATTCCCCGCGCGCACCTTGAAGTCCGGGTCCGCGTACTTCAGGTACGCGCGGATCCCCGGGAACAGCTCCTCGAAGCGGCTGACAAACCGTTGCAGCGAGTCGAGTTTCACCCGCGACGTGTTGGCCGACAGGAGTTGCACCCGGTAGCCCGGGAACGAGAAGCCCTTCCTGTTCACGGCGATCATCAGTTCCAGCAACTGCCCCACCCTCGGGTCGCCCTCCATGCGCACTTCCCCCCCCGTCAGCGCGTCGGGCGCCAGCAACTCCTGCAGGAAGTTCGCGTCGGGCTTTCGCGGCGCGATCGTGTCCTCCTGGCCCGCGCCGCGAAGCGGGGAGAGGAACAGTAATAATAAGGTAAGCGCGATTCTATTCATGGTACGTGATATTCATTCCGACGCGAAGATAACAAAAACACCCGCACGAACACTCCCCCCTCCTCCCGGGGCGGAGGGAGTGCGCGAGTCGCTTTTTTTTGTTTACATTTGCCGCTGTTTTACTCAAACATGTAAAGAGATGGCAAAGTTTTTAACATCAAGAGACGAGAATTACGCGCAATGGTACAACGATCTGGTGATCAAGGCCGGGTTAGCGGAAAATTCCGTGGTCAGGGGCTGCATGGTGATCAAGCCATACGGGTACGCCCTGTGGGAAAAGATCCAGCAGCAGTTAGACAAGATGTTCAAGGAGACCGGACACAGCAACGTCTATTTCCCGCTATTGATCCCCAAATCGTTCTTCTCCAAGGAGGCGAGCCACGTGGAGGGATTCGCCAAGGAATGCGCGGTGGTGACGCACTACCGCCTGAAAAACGACCCCGGGGGGAGCGGCGTCACGGTCGATCCCGCGTCGAAGCTGGAGGAAGAATACGTGATCCGGCCCACCTCCGAGACCATCATCTGGGACGCCTACAAGAACTGGATACAGTCGTACCGCGACCTCCCGATCCTCTGCAACCAGTGGGCAAATGTCATGCGATGGGAGATGCGCACGCGCCTCTTCCTGCGCACCGCTGAATTCCTCTGGCAGGAAGGACACACGGCCCACGCCACCCGCGAGGAAGCCGTCGAGGAGGCCCGACGGATGATCGACGTCTACGCCGAGTTTGCCGAGAAATGGATGGCCCTGCCGGTGGTCGTCGGGCACAAGAGCGAGTCGGAACGCTTCGCCGGCGCCCTCGATACCTTGACGATCGAGGCCCTGATGCAAGACGGCAAGGCCCTGCAGGCCGGCACCTCCCACTTCCTGGGACAAAACTTCGCCCGCGCCTTCGACGTCATGTTCGCCACCAGGGAAGGCACGCGGGAACACGTCTGGTCGACCTCCTGGGGCGTCTCCACGCGCCTGATCGGCGCCCTGATCATGGCCCACTCGGACGACAACGGCCTGGTATTGCCCCCCCGCCTGGCCCCCTTGCAGGTGGTCATCGTCCCCATTTACAAGGGCGGCGACGGACTGGAACGCATCCGGGCGCGGGTCGACCCGATCGCGAAAGAACTGCGAGAGGCAGGCATATCGGTGCAGTTCGACGACCGGGACACCCAGAAACCGGGCTGGAAATTCGCCGACTACGAGCTGAAGGGCGTGCCGGTGCGCCTGGCAATGGGCGAACGCGACCTCGAACGCGACACCATCGAGGTCTTCCGCAGGGATACCCTCGCCAAAGAAACCCTGCCCGCGGCGGGAATCGCGCGCCGCGTCGCCCGCCTGCTGGAGGAGATACAGGAAAACATCTACCTGAAAGCCGCCCGCTTCCGCGACTCCATGACCACCCGCGTGGACTCCTACGAGGAGTTCAAACGACTGCTCGACGAGAAAGGCGGATTCTTCCTCTGCCACTGGGACGGCGCCGCGGAGACCGAAGCCCGCGTCAAAGAGGAGACCAAGGCCACCATCCGCTGCATCCCCGAGGGCGACGCGGAAGAGGGCCTCTGCATGGTCACCGGACGACCCTCCCGCCAACGCGTCCTCTTCGCCCGCGCCTACTGAACCCCCACCGTCATGGCAGTACTTGAACGCTTTATCCGCTACGCGAAAATGCACACGCAGTCGGACCGGGAAACCGGCCTGACGCCAAGCACGCCCGGCCAGCTGGAGTTCGCCTACCTCCTGTGCGAGGAAATGAAGGAGATCGGTATGCAGGACGCGTCGGTCGACGACAACGGCTACGTGATGGGCTTCCTCCCCTCCAACGCGGGAAAAGAAGTCGTCGCGATCGGCTTTATCGCACACCTGGACACCAGCCCGGAAATGAGCGGGCGGAACGTGAAGCCGCGAGTGATCGAGAACTACCGGGGGGAGGAGATCGCGCTGAACAAGGAGAAGGGATACGTGCTGTCGCCAACCATCTTCCCGGAACTGACGCGACACGTCGGGGACAGCCTCGTGGTGACGGACGGCAACACGCTGCTGGGCGCCGACGACAAGGCAGGGATCGCCGAGATCCTGGAGGCCATGGACCACCTGACGCGCCACCCGGAAATCAAGCACGGGAGAATAGCCGTCTGCTTCACGCCCGACGAGGAGATCGGCGAAGGCCCCGACCACTTCGACGTGAAACGATTCGGGGCCACCTTCGCCTACACCATCGACGGCGGCGAACTGGGAGAACTGGAGTACGAGAATTTCAACGCCGCCCTGGTGAAACTGACCTTCGCGGGACGCAACTTCCACCCGGGATACGCCAAAAACAAGATGGTGAACTCGCTCCGCGTGGCGCACGAGTTCCTGGAAAGCCTGCCGAAGAAGGACGCGCCGGAACAAACCGCCGGCTACGAGGGCTTCTTCCATCCCTTCTCGATCAAGGGGGGAGTGGAGGAGACCGTCATGGAGCTATTCATCCGGGACTTCGACAAGGAGAGTTTCGAGTGGAGAAAGGGCTTGGTGGAGCACATCGTCCGGGAGTTATCCAGGAAACGCGGGCTTCCGATACAGATCGAGATGCGCGACCAGTACTACAACATGAAGGAGAAGCTCGAACCTTTGCGCTACATCACCGACATCGTGAAGCAGGCGATGATCGAGGTTGGCGTGAAGCCTTTGATCGTCCCCATCCGCGGCGGCACGAACGGCTCTCGTCTTTCCTTCATGGGTCTCCCCACCCCGAACATCGGCAACGGTTGTCACAACCCCCACGGTCGTTACGAGTACCTCCCCGTCTCCTCCCTGGAGAAAGTCGTCTCCCTAATCGTCCGCATCTGCGAACTCTGCGTCCCCTTAAAGTAGTCCGAGAGGGCCCCCGGTTCTTCACCCTATCGTGACAAAAGGGTAACGGCGTCGTAACATTTTCCCGTCATGTTCGCGTCGTGAACAAATAAAAAACAAAGACATGAAAAGAAACATCCTATTCGCGCTTGTCATCATCGGGCTATCGTCCCCCGCGACGGGACAAAAGATCAAAGGTTCCGACACCATGTTGCCCCTCTCGCAGCGGGCCGCCGAGACATTCATGAAGGCAGATCCCTCGCGGACGGTCACCGTCACCGGTGGCGGCAGTGGCGTCGGCATCGCCGCCTTGATCGAGGGAACAACCGACCTGGCGCAGTCCTCGCGCGAGATCAAGTTCGACGAGAAAAAACGACTGAGGGAGAAAGGCGAGGTGCTCCGCGAGGCCATCGTCGCGCACGACGCGCTGGCCATCATCGTGCACCCCGCGAACCCGGTGAGCGAACTCTCGCGGGAACAACTGGAAGGGATATTCACGGGAAAAATCAAGAACTGGAAAGAGGTGGGCGGCGACGACCGGAAGATCGTCCCCTACGCCCGCGAGACCTCCTCCGGGACGCACGAATTCTTCAAGGAGAGTGTCCTGCGCAACAAGAGCTACCTGAACGGGATCATGAGCATGCCCGCCACCGGGGCCATCATGCAGTCGGTCGCCCAGACGCCCGGGGCCATCGGCTACGTCGGCCTGGCCTACCTGAACGCCGAGGTCAAGGCCCTGCGCGTCTCCTATGACGGGGGAAAGAGCCACGTCGCGCCCTCCATCGCGGCGGCCAAGAGCGGGGAATACCCCATCGTCCGGCCGCTCTACTACTACTACCTGGAGCGGTCGGCGGCGAAGGCGCGTCCGTTTATCGACTACCTGTTGTCGGACGAGGGGCAGCAACTGGTGACCGGCGTGGGATTCGTCACCGCGAGGTAAGGTTACAGGTCGGGGATATTCACGTTCCCCGGCTCTTCTTCCTGGAAAAGAACGAAGCCGTTGAGCACCGCGCGGAAGTCTTCGATGAACTCCTCGTCGCAGCCCCGCGCGATGGCTTCTTCAAGGTAGCGGCGCAGGACAGGAACGGAACAAACGTCTCTCGCGCTGATCACGACGGCGGGCACGTCGTCCCGCAGGCATCTTCTTAACAAGGCTAACTGATCTTTCATGGCATCTCTTTGGTAATGTTACGCGGCCAAAGGTAACGTTTTTTCGCGAGCCGCTTTTCTACACCCCCGAGTAGATTATTAATGGCATCGCACTAATATTGAAAGTATCTCGCGGTTTTCATCTACTGTTTCCACGTCTATTGGCAGGTGTCCCCGCGTATTTCTGCGGAAGATTCCGTGTGCAGGAATGTTAAATCGCACTCGGATGCTGCGCGGAACGCACGCGGGAAAGTTTGCTTTTAATTTGCGGCAGCTTTTCCCGCGTGCGGGAAAAGCTGATTTTATTTTTCGGCGGACTTTCCCGCATGCAGGAAAGTCTGATTTTATTTTTCAGCATACTTTCCCGCTTGCGGGAAAGTCCGCTTTTATTTTTCAGGGGACTTTCCCGCATGCGGGAAAGTCTGATTTTATTTTTCAGCATACTTTCCCGCACGCAGGAAAGTCAGATTTTATTTTTCAGCATACTTTCCCGCACGCAGGAAAGTCTGATTTTTTTTTCGGCGGACTTTCCTGCGTGCAGGAAAGTCTGATTTTGTTTTTCGGCGGACTGTCCTGCGTGCGGGAAAGTCTGATTTTGTTTTTCGGCGGATTGTCCTGCGTGCGGGAAAGTTCTGATCTTATTTTTCGGCAGACTGTCCCGCGCAGGGAAAAAGAAAAGGTGTACCGGGGGGTACACCTTTTATGGAGATGCGCGAGGGGGAGCGATTTACTCGATGATCTTGAACGCGTCGAAGTCGACGCCCTTGCGCGCGTCGGAGGAGTAGATATGCAGCGTGAAGGCGGTCTTGGAGAGTCCGGTCAGCCTGTGGATGTGGTTTTCATAGTCTTCCACC